>CAYGRQ010000089.1:0-1657 GCA_964352325.1 uncultured Pseudomonadales bacterium | reverse complement strand
GTGCTCCCCGGAGGGGTACCTCCATTTGGAAACTTGTTTGGTTTACCGGTCGTCGCTGATCCCCTACTCTTTGAAAATGAGAAAATCGTTTTCAACGCCGGGGACCGAAGTTTCTCGGTGGCGATGAAATCTGCCGACTACCAAAAAATAGTTGGGCCACGGATTGTCGTTTTGATATGATGGGGTTATGGCAGGAGACAGGTACAGAAGTAAAAAAAATCGATCGGGGTTCGCTTATTTCATTTTGACTGTTTTTTTTGTTTTCTTCATGGTGAAGTGGGGTGTTCCCCTGTTCGTCGATCTGGTGGCGGGGCCAACCGGGACAAAGGGCGGTTTGTTGAATAATAGCGAGGATAATGTGCCACCGCAAACACCGGTCCTTTCGGCATTGCCCGAGGTGACTAATTCGGCGGAGGTAACGGTTGAAGGTTATACCGAACCGAAGGCGGAAATTTCAGTCTGGCGCAATGAAGAAATGGTAGCCAGCGACAAAAGTGACGAGGGGGGCGCCTTCAAGGTTGATCTGCGCTTGACTGAAGGCGAAAACCGAATTCAAGTGAAAGCAAAGGACGAAAAAGAAAACGAAAGTGAGTCGCTGGTGAAGATGATTGTTTATGATAAATCGGAAATTACGATTACGATTGAAGCACCGACTGACGGCGCCGAGGTTTTTGGCAAAAGTAATCAGAATTTGACGGTTAGCGGTAAGGCGAGCCACCCGGAAGCGACCGTGACTGTCAATGGCAGTTTCGCTAGGGTCGACTCTGGGGGAAAATTTAGCGTCATAATTCGCCTAAACGAAGGTGATAATGACATTTTGGTCAAGGCGGTGGGTCGGGCGGGGAATACGGCGGAAAAGGCAATTAAGGTCAAGCTGACTTTGTAGGTCTCAAACTTACAAGAAGGAAAAGGAGAGCCAGGATCCAGCTATAAAAAAGGCTGTTATTGAAAAGGGAGTGTACCAGGACGGCGAGAAGCGCGGCCTTGATCAGCGGGTCAGGAGTGACTTGCCAGGCTTTTTTCAAAAAGGCTATGAAGGCGATAAAGCCAACAGTGCCGGTCGTGGCTAGAACAAAGATAAAACTATTATCGATTTTTCGCGGACCAAAGCCAACTCCCAGAATCGGGTTCTTGAGAAATATGGCGAGAGCTTGTTTTTGATTCTCGAAGCGGCTGATGATGGAAAAGGTGCGGAAGAGATTGACGCCTTCACCGAAGGGTTTGGGGGCGAAATAGAGAAAAACTCCAAGAATAAGGAGGAGGAATAAGAGTTTAAACTGTTTTTTGGTGAAAGAAAGATAAACCAGGGAAACCGCAAGAGCTAGGAAAGAGGCACGGGAGAAAGTCAAAGCAAGAGCTAGTAAGGGAACAACGAAAAATCTTTTGGGAGCGAGAAGCGTAAATACGACAAGAACTAGTCCGGTAAAATTTGGGTCGATGAGACTCCCGATCAGACGAAAATAATGGTCGTCAAAGCCCAAGTAGGTCAAGAAACGGGTGTCAGGTAGAAGAAAATATTGAAAAAATCCAATGAATAGGAAGATCGTGGCGGAAATGACGAGGTAGGGATAATAGCGTCGAAACTCGACGATCCGAAAAGTGAAGTAGAAGGCGGTGTAGGATACGAAGCGGAGTAGATATGCCGGGTCGGCTCGGG
>CAYGRQ010000088.1:0-1752 GCA_964352325.1 uncultured Pseudomonadales bacterium | reverse complement strand
AGACCCTTCATTATGATTTAGCCAAGTTAAGAGAAAAAGGCTTTATTAATAAACTGGGCGAAACCCGTGGCGTCGTCTATACCGCCAGAGGATAAGTGAGTTAGAATTAAAGCATGGCGACCAGATTTCCTTATCGTGAGACCATTTTCGGCCTCGAAGACAGTATTGTTTCCACTCTCGGCGTGGTCGTCGGCATCGCCGCCGGTACCGATAGCCGTTATGTTGTTGTCCTTTCCGCCATCATCATCGTCGTCGTCGAAAGTCTCTCCATGACCGCCGGCACTTACCTCTCCAACAAGTCAGAAATGGAAATCAATCACACCCGCGCCGATATCGTCCGACGATCACTAACCGACTCTCTTTCTATGGCGGTTTCCTATGTTCTCGGAGGAGTGATTTCCGTTCTGCCCTTCTTCTTTTTTTCTCCTCTCAACGCCATTGTTCCGGCCGTAGTTCTTTCGGTTGTCCTGCTCTTCTCGATTGGCTACATCAAAGGCAAAATGGCCAAGATCAATCCGGTCAGGAGCGGCCTCGAGATGAGCCTCGTCTCTCTTACCGCCGCCTTGCTCGGTTATTTGATTGGTATCTTTGCCCGCGCCAACTTAATGAAACTATGATCAAACGCCTCGTCTCTTATTCAATTATTGGCTTTCTTTTTCTCTTGGTTCTTATTTACTACAACTACTCCCTTGCCCAGAAGCGGCTGCGGGAAGCGCGTGAGACTCAATTTTCCATCGAATTAACCGAATTCCCGACCGAAGCCAACGCCGGACAGCCCACCCGCTTTGCCTGGCGAGTCGCTGCCCCCGAGTCTTTTTCTACCGTCAAGACCGGGATTTACTGGAGCTACGACAGTTCACCTTCGGCGCTCTTCAAAGGTGATTCTCCCGAAGCCGTTAACTATGCCAACTTTACCTTCGATTACGCCGGCGGCTTGTTTCAGCTCCCCGAGATCTTTGATCTTGATCAGTCATTTGACCAAAAAGGAGTGGTCTATTTCCGGGCCTATGCCCGAATCGACAAGGATCACCTCTGGACCGAAGAAAAACAACTAAGAATTAACTAGCTTACCCGTGCAAACCAAATTTTCCTTTACCTTTTTTCTCCTGCTTACCGTTCTGATGATCATCGTTACCTTCCTTCTCGGTCAAAGCTTGTTTTTTCGTTAGCAATCAACTAAGATATCTGCTAATCCCATGGCTATCGTCCTAATACCGCCCAAAAAACCAGAAGGCAACATCCGCATCTTGCCTCTCATTACCCTCAAAGAGGGCGTCATTTTCCCCGACACCGAAGCGATTCTCACTTTCGGCCGACCGGCCTCCATCAATGGTGTTAACGACGCCGTCCAAAGCAACACCGAGGTCTGTTTTGTCTCTCAAAAAAGCAGCAAAATTAGTGACCCCAAACCGGAAAACCTCTATCAAGTCGGCACTATCTGCCAAATCATCAAAACCTTACCGGTCAACGATGAGCTCCACGCCATCGTCAAGGGACTAAAACGGGTCAAAATCCACCAGATCGAAATTCAAGCCGGCCGGCTCCTCGCCGCCGTTTCCACGCTCCCCGACGTGGTCGAAGACGGTCAGGAGCTGACTGCCCTCATTAATCACGTCAGCGGCGAGATCAAGAAAGCGATCAATTTGGGCAAAAACAACATCGAGGTCCCCACCTTTATGAAGCTCATCAGCACTGCCAATCCGGTGGAGATCAGCCATCAACTCGCCTCGGTTCTGAATGTCAAAAATGGGG
>CAYGRQ010000087.1:0-1826 GCA_964352325.1 uncultured Pseudomonadales bacterium | reverse complement strand
ATTCTTCTCCGGTTAAAGTAGTGATCCCGAATTGATCGACAATGTCATGCACCTCATCGCGACTTGGAGATTCAAGATCGATCCACACCAGTCCGTTGTGTTCATATCGAGTATGCATCGGGCAATTATACCCTAAACCACATCCCCCGCCTTGCGGGGGATGTGGTCGGGCGAACAATTGTTGTGCAATTGTTTTAGCCTCGAATTTTGCGCCACTTCATCCATGTGAGATAATCCTTCCAATGCATAAATTTGACTGGAACATATCACTGTCACTCAGCTCGGTTACTATCGTTGGTGTTCTGCTCGTAGGAGGAGCATTTACGGGCGGATTTGTTCTGGGAAGTTCACAGCCTGTAAGCATTCAGGTTTTTTCATCCGGTTCCCAACCGCCGCCGAATATTGATTTTTCACCCGTATGGAAAGCGTGGAATGTCATGGATGAAAAATTTGTGCCAGCTGTAGTAGCGACATCAACGCCAGCCGCCACTTCGACAGCCGCTCTAAATCAAGATCGTGTATGGGGCATGATCCAGGGGCTGGCAGGTTCTTTGAACGATCCGTATACTTTTTTTCTTCCACCAGTTGAGAATCAAGAATTTGTCACTGACCTGAGCGGAAGCTTTGAAGGAATCGGTATGGAAATTGCTGTCCGCGACCAAGTTATCACCGTAGTTTCTCCACTGAAGGGGACACCGGCAGATAAAGCCGGTCTGAAGGCTAAAGATTTGATTTTAAAGATCGACGAGGTTTCGACAACAGGAATGGATGTAAGCTCGGCTGTAAAAAAGATCCGCGGACCAAAAGGTACTGAGGTTACGCTTACCGTAGGACGATCCGGTTGGTCTTCTCCTAAAGAGATAAAAGTGACGCGGGATGTGATCAATGTGCCGACCGTGATCGCGACGCCGAGACCGGATGGCATCTTTGTCATTCAACTGCTAACGTTTACGGCTAATTCGCCGGATCGTTTCAGATCAGCGCTTCGCGAGTTTGTCGAGTCGGGCAATACAAAACTCATCCTTGATTTGCGCGGGAATCCTGGAGGGTACTTGGAGGCTGCAGTCAATATGGCAAGTTGGTTTTTGCCGAGCGGGAAGATTGTTGTAACCGAAGATTACGCGGGCCATGCAGATAATATCGTGCACCGCTCATCCGGATACGATATCTTCAACGAGAATCTCAAATTAGTTATTCTTGTGGATCAAGGTTCGGCATCTGCTTCAGAGATCCTTGCCGATGCATTGCGCCATCATGGCATAGGGAAACTCGTGGGGACGAACACCTTCGGCAAAGGATCTGTCCAAGAATTGGTGGAGATTACACCAAAAACCTCTCTCAAGATTACTGTAGCGCGTTGGCTCGGGCCCGACGGTACTCAGATCCCGCAGGATGGAATTGTGCCGGATGTAATGGTGGAGGTGAAAGAAGAGGACACCAAAGACGGCAAAGACCCGCAACTTGAAAGGGCGGTGGAATTATTGAAAAGGGAGTGAATCTTCACGAAGTCTTCCCAGCCTTCAGGCTCGAAGAACCATGCGGCACTGGAAGTTTTCCCATGTCTCATGAAACCACCAGCCCCTTTTGTTAAATTGTCCACTAGATTTGTCCCAGCGAAGACACGGCACCAGATCACCTCTATCAAACGTCGCGCCAAAGAAAAAATAAGCACTGCCATCTTTCATCGCATTTGCCTCTGGAGAATTAGGGTGTCGCATAACATAATCCATTTCAGCATCGCCAGCGTGGTTGTACTCCTTGGTGTCTTCGAGTATCTCTCGCATTCTCTTTCCGCGATTTTCGCTTAATTGGCCATCATACTTAAG
>CAYGRQ010000086.1:0-1839 GCA_964352325.1 uncultured Pseudomonadales bacterium | reverse complement strand
GCGCCGGTAATCTGGAGCGCGTCTTCAAAAAAGTTCCCGGCGTAGCGACCGCCAGTGTCAATTTTGCCACCGAAAAAGGCACCCTTACCTCATCCCATCCGCTCAACCTTGCCGAAATCAAACAGGCCGCTGTCAGCATTGGTTATGATATTTACCCGGAAGATCAAGCCAAAACCACCCTCGATCCGGAAACGGAAGCCAGGATCAAGGAAATTACCGCTAAGAAGCAAAAAATTATTTGGGGCGGCTTCCTAGCCGCCATTCTCGTCGTTCTTGCGCTCAAAGACATGCTCGGGCTCTTTCCCGATATTAGTCTCAAAACAATTTGGTTGCTTTCCTTCATTCTCGCCACCCCGGTCCAGTTCTGGGTCGGCGGCGAATATATTACTTCGGCCATTAAGGCTTTCAAACACCGTCTGGCCAATATGGATACCCTCATCGCCACCGGCACCCTCGCCGCCTATTTTTACTCCGTCCTGGCCACCTTCTACCCGAAGGTTTTTGAATCTGCCGGCCTCATACCGCAAGTATATTTTGAAACCGCCGCCGTCATTATTGTTCTCATTATGCTGGGCAAGTTCCTCGAACTCCGGGCGAAAGGTCAAGCCAGTGAAGCGATCAAAAAATTACTTGGGTTAGCCGCCAAAACCGCCACCGTATTGCGCGGAAAAGAGTTTATCACTCTTCCTATCGGAGAGGTTATCGTCAGCGATGTGGTTCTCGTTAAACCCGGAGAAAAAATTCCCGTTGATGGGGAAATCATTGATGGGGTAAGCGCCATCGATGAGTCGATGCTCACCGGTGAATTCCTGCCTGTAGAGAAAAAGACGGGCTACTTCGTCATCGGCTCCACCATCAACAAGTCCGGCAGCCTTCAATTCAGACCCACCCGTATCGGTGCTGATACTCTTCTTTCTCAAATCGTCAAATTAGTCAGTGACGCCCAAGGATCGAAGGCTCCGATCCAGAGATTGGCCGATCTGGTCAGCGGCGTTTTCGTCCCCATCGTTTTGGTCATTGCCATTATTACTTTTGTCGTCTGGTTTATTTTCTTCCCGGCTCCCGCATTCACGGCCGCTTTTGCCGCCGCGGTGACTGTTCTTATCATCGCCTGCCCCTGCGCCCTCGGCCTGGCTACTCCGACCGCGGTGATGGTGGGGACCGGTTTAGGGGCAGAGCACGGCATTCTCGTCAAGGACGCCCAGGCCCTGGAATTGCTTCACAAAGTTCGGGCCATTATTCTTGACAAAACCGGTACCCTGACCAAGGGTAAACCCGAAGTCACCGACATTATCATGGCCGCCGGCTCAAGACTCAACGAGAAGGATCTGGTCCGTCTGGCGGCGTCAGCGGAATCACATTCCGAACATCCTTTGGGCGAGGCGGTAGTTGTCTACGCCAAACGAAAAAAAATCAAAATATCTCCACCGAAGAGTTTTAAATCGATCACCGGCGCCGGCATTACGGCGACAATAGGAAAAAACAAAGTAATCGTCAGCAGCCCAAAATACGCGAGCGAACATGACGAGATCGGGGTCGATTTGGATGGGATCACCAAACGACTTCAGGGCCAGGGAAAAACGGTTCTTATCGTCCTGGTAGAAAAGAAAATCGCCGGCCTAATTGCTTTGGCCGACACCCTCAAAGATAACTCGGTCGAAGCCGTGGCGAAAATGAAGTCTCTAGGGCTTCACGTCTACATGCTCACCGGCGACAACCAAAGGACGGCCGACGCTATTGCCGGCCTGGCTGGTATCGATCACGTTCTGGCCGAGGTTCTGCCGGAGGACAAGGCCCGCGAAGTCAAAAAACTGCAGGTCGAACTTCATCACCAGGGCC
>CAYGRQ010000085.1:0-1948 GCA_964352325.1 uncultured Pseudomonadales bacterium | reverse complement strand
CTCTCACTCCCTATCGAATTAGACTTTTCTCTCCACCATGTATTCCGCAATCCCTTGAATATAGTCAATCGCCTCACTGTCCAAACTAAAACCTCTTAATCTGTTTGCCGTCTCCGCCGCCTTCTTTGCATACGCCTTGGCCAGTTTCCTTGAGTAGTCTAATGAGCCACTTTCAGAAATTGCCCTCTTGGCCAGATCCAGTCCGGCTCGACCCGCCGCCATTTTCCCCCACACCGCTTCAACCGCCTTCTTTTGTTCATCATCTCCCATTTCCAAAGCTTTCAAGATGAGTAACGTGCATTTTCCTTGTCTCAAGTCAGAATCGGCCGACTTGCCCGTCTCCTCTTCACTCCCAAACACTCCTAAAATATCATCCTGCAATTGAAACGCTACGCCACCATCCATCGCGTAGAGAGACAACACCCTCTTCACTTCCGCCGATAACCCGGCCAATACCGCCCCCACCAAAAGCGGGTTCTCGTAAGTATAGATCGCCGTCTTGGCTCTATGAAGCGCTATCACATCATCTTCCGTCCAATTCCTCATCATCTCCAGGGTCACGTCATAAGCCTGACCATAGGCGGTGTTCGCAATCCCTCTGAGCATCTGATCCATCGCCAATCTTGTCTTGTCCGCCGAAAACCCACAATCAAAAAGCAACTGATAGCCCAAGCACAATACCGCATCGCCTACATTTACCGCCATTGACTCCCCATAATGAATGTCGCCCCCCGCTTGTCCTTCATAGTATTTCTGCGTTGTCGGCCCACCTCGACGAACACTGTCCCGATCCATAAAATCGTCGTGCATCAATAACGCCGTATGCACCAACTCCACCCCCATCGCCGCCCGCCAAACTCTTTCATCTGCTTTCTGACCTGATAATTCATAGGCAAAATTGACAAAGGCCCCTCGCGCCCTTTTCGCCGGTCGCAAGTTATGTTCCTTGGCGTGCACTAGCATCTCCCTGACAACCTCTTTCTGTCTCTCGTTAAATCCGAAGTTTTGTTTAACCTCACTATCCCAATACTCGGCCAGCATTTTATCTATTTTCCCGACGTAAGCGATCAGGGTCTTCTTTGCCTTTTGGCTGAGTGTGTCTTCCATTCGCGTCTATTGTAACCAACCTGCTAAAATAAAACCATGGATCTTTCCACCATTTACAAACCAGGTGAAGCGCTTGGTGGCCAAGAAGCAAATATCGGCAGCTTACTTTCTCCCCTCATCAACAATGCCATCATTTTCACCGCCCTGGCCTCATTCACTGCCGTTGTCTTTGCTGGTTTCAATTACATCACCAGTAGCGGCGACAAAGCCAAGGTCCAGCAGGCCACCACTATGCTAAACTATGCTTTATTGGGCCTCGCCCTGGCCGTCTCTGCTTTTGTCATCACCCAGATCGTCGGCCAAATCGGCGGCTTTGAGTTCTTAAAACCAGGTATATGAAAAAACTTCTCGCTCAAGATATCGTCGGCACTATCGAGGCACCCGGTACGATTATCCAAACCCCGGAACAAACCGGTTCCTTCATTACCGCTATCGTCGTTTTTATTACCGTCATCGCCGGTCTCTATGCCCTGTGGCAGTTTATTACCGGCGGCTTCGGCTACATTAGCAGTAGCGGCGACAAAGCCAAGGTCCAGCAATCAACCCAGCAAATTATGATGGCCATCCTCGGCCTTGCCGTTATCGGTGCCAGCTTCATTCTCGGCTCCATTATCGGTCGTCTCCTTTTCGGGCCAGAGTTTAATTTATTCGCCCCAGTTCTGAAAACCGTATGAAAAACCTTCTCGCCCAAGTCAAACTTGGCACCATCGAAGGCACCGGTCAATTTCAAACCGGCGAAGTCCAAACCAAACTCGGCGACTTTATCAGTACCATCATTAACGTCGTTACCGTCATGGCCGGTCTTGCTTTTATCCTCTACTTCGCCATCGGCGGCCTCAAA
>CAYGRQ010000084.1:0-2033 GCA_964352325.1 uncultured Pseudomonadales bacterium | reverse complement strand
CGCAATGCATACCCTTGATGGAAACGGTAGTGGTTTGCGGCATTGATTATTTTTTTGGACCGAAGAAGTAATAAAGAATAAGAACAATGAGGATGAGGCCGCCGATGAGGACGGAAATTTCGGTAGTGGTCATTTTTCGACTTGTTTTTTGGTAACGACGGCTTTGATTTCGGCCGTAATCTTCGGGAAGTTGAGGTTATCGGTCTCGATGTAGATGGTGCGCGTCAATTCACCCAGATTGGTGTCGTCTTGGTGGACAGCGGGGTCGAAGGTGACATCAATTTGGGTCGAAGCATATGGCGTTAACTTTTCGGCTTGGGCTTTGGCTTTGGTACAACCACAGGAGGTGGAAACCTGGGTGATCGTCAGGGGAGAAGGGGTGAAATTAGTAAGAGTGAAGAAGGTTTTGGCTACATCACCATAGACCACCTGGCCCAAATCGACAACGGCTGGCACAATCTCGATACTGGTAGCGACTTCACGGTAGGCGTTGATCCCGCCATCGAGGTCATAAACCATCTGATAGCCAAGAGAGGCGAGCTTTTCGCTGGCGATTTTGCTCATGGAGCCCGAGCGGCAGTAGACGAGGATCGGAGCAAGTTTGTCTTGGGGCAGTTTGGACAGATTGGCCTCGATCTGGTCATAAGGAACGAAGGCGTCGGTCCCGGGGATGTGGAGCTGCTCCGGCGTGTGAACATCGAGAAGAAAGACTTTTTTTTCTCGGATCAACAATTTGGCGTCTTGGGGACTAACTAATATCGGTGTGGCGATGTTTTCATTTTTTTCCGCTTTGTCAAAAAGTTTCCCTCCCCACATTTGCGGGAGGGAAACCAGGGCCAGGACGATCAGAGCAGGTACCAGCAAACGTTTCATAAAACGTTAGGCGCCGCAGCCGCCGCCGGTACTGGGCTTTTGAGGGGCCACTCCTTCAATTTGCTTTTTGATAGCCTGATAACCTTGGGCGGAACTAAACTCGGCCGAAAGGGCCCGTTTGGGATCGACGTTTTTCCAGTCGAGATTCTCCTTGGTCTTGAAATAGTAGGCCAGGTCCATGTAAGTTTGGCCGAACCAGTAGGAATTAAAGGCGAGACCGGCTTGGTATATTTCCGTCTCTGAATAACCTTGACTGACCATCAACTCGATCAGAGCCAGCATGGCCATACCGTGGTTGCAGTCCGGAAAAGCGGTGGAGTTGCCGCAACAGGGACGATAGATGTTTTCGGCGATTTTTGTCACCATCTGGTTTTGCTCACTGGTCAAGGGAATGATTTGGGCACTGCTGTAAAGCTTAGTCGCCGGTTTGGCGCCCAAGGTCCAGCCGCCGGTACTGGCAAAATTGCCTACTTCTTTTTTGTACTGGGTGCCCATGACGCCCTTGTCCAAGACGTCGCTCTTTTGAACCAAACCCAAAGCCCAAAGGGTATTGATCCAGAAGTAAGAATTTTGCTGGGTGATGGTAATGCCCTGGTCTTGATCTGCCGTTAAATATTTGAGCAATTCTTGATATTGAGGGTCCTTGTAGTTTTCCTGGAATTTGGCGAGATCAATGGCGCCACTGGCAACCAGTTTTTTGCCGATATCGCCCCACTTGATGTTGACGGTATAGCCGGAAGCGGGGATGACCGCGTCGGCCAGACTTTCGACCGAGGGAGTCGGAACCGGGGTGGGCGTGGGAAAGAGAATGCTTTTGAGAGCCTGAATTTTCGGACTGGGTTTAATTTCGACATCAAAGGCAAATGAACTAACGGCGAAGAGAAGGAGGAGGGATCCTCCGGCGACGAGGACGAGTGAAGGACTTAAAAATTTCATGGGTTTATTAATACTTAATAATTATTTTACGACGTCAGCAGATAAACTAAATTCGAGCTTTGGATTATTGGCATCGTTGGTAGCAACGGTAATCTGACGAGTAATAGGGCCCAGACCGTTCGGCCCGTGGAATAAGGGGTCGAAAACAACTTTTAATTGGGCGGTCTTTCCCGGTTGGACTTCGGTCACATAAGTTGAATTCGTGTGCATATCAAAGAGAGGGG
>CAYGRQ010000083.1:0-2077 GCA_964352325.1 uncultured Pseudomonadales bacterium | reverse complement strand
CCGTCAAATCCCCGCGCGTACCAGCTCAAGTGTTTCCGCATAATGAAGAATCGGTCATTGGGAAACACCTCCTCAAACTTCCTCGCGTGTTCCAACGCCACCGCCAACTTCTTCTTCGTCTCCATTTCTTCACCAATAAATACCCATGGATTTCCCATTGCCGCTCGGCCAATCAGCACCCCATCGACACCATACTTTTCAATTTTTTCTTTGGCATCGGGAATCGACTCCACATCGCCGTTTCCCAGGAAAATCGTCCCACTTTGTTTAATTAAAGTCGCCGCGGAAGCAAGGGCCTCCCAGTCGGCTTTTCCCTGATACAGTTGCTTAAAGGTTCGGCCGTGAATTGTCACCGCCGCCAAGTCTTGAGTTGACAGAAACTGCCACCAACCTGGATTCGGTTGGTCATACCCGATTCGCGTTTTCACCGACACCGGAATTTTTCCATCAACCCCCTTTTTCACTGCCGCGATTATTTCTCCCGCTAAGTCTGGGCTTTTAATTAGCCCCGCTCCCTCCCCTCGACCGGCTACTTTTTTTGCCGGGCAGCCCATGTTGATATCCACCCCGTCAAAGCCCATTTTCACAATCAGTTTCGTCACTTCAAGGAAGGCCTCCGGATCTCCCCCAAACAGTTGGGCCACCACCGGCCTCTCAATCTCGTCAAATTTGAAATCACGCCACAACCGTTTGGCTCCATGTTTGATACCGTCGGCACTGACAAACTCGGTAAAAATGACGTCTGGTTTACCGTACTTGGCACTGATATAGCGCATCGGGGCATCCGTTACCCCATCCATCGGAGCCAAACCCACAATCGGTTTCTTTAATTTCCCCCAAAATCCTTGAACCATCCGTATATTTTACATCAAGTCAACGACTCACCGCCCTGCAGGGCCAGGCCCTGCAGGATCCCCGCCGCTTCTTGAGCGGGTAACCGCAGCCATCTACTCTTCGCCTCACTATGTTTTTCTATCCTATGATATTTCAAGCATTTCACATCATCAGGCCGAAAAATAATTCTTTTTCGTTCTTCCCCTTCTTCAATATCCGCCGCCCACATCTCCTCCCAATGCCCCCTCCCGTTTCTTCCACCCACCTTGATTCTAACTTTTTCTACGCTGGCCGAGCAGCCTTTTCTAAGTTGTTCCACCAATTCCGCTCCCAAAATCCACTCCCTCTTCCGCCAATCAATTTGATTTTGTATTTCCATCATATTGTTATCCTACCACCAAATCCGTTCAACCTCGGAGGTTGTCCATTAGTCAAGACGAAGGTATCCCCATCGGTTATTTCCTTTACCGTCGATACCCACCGCGTCGCGTCCAACCGCTCTTGATAGTCTTTAATCTTATTCAGATCACTCAATTTATTTACCCCCAGAGCCAGCATTATCATTACAAAACTTATGCCCACATAGGGCAATCTCCTCAACGTCAACCCCTCTCTGGTAATCTTAACCGTTTTTTTGGAAGTCACTATTCTCAGTTTATCAAAAGTCCGGACCTGCAAATGTGATAAAATTAGCTTCGTTTGGGCGCTTAGCTCATCTGGTTAGAGCGCGGTCCTGATAAGACCGAGGTACATGGTTCGACTCCATGAGCGCCCACAAACAATCTTATCCTCCTACGAGGAGGCCCCCGCCGGTACCAAGACCGGCCTCTCCATCTCTCCCCGAATCAGTTGATCCACAAATAGATTCGCCGTCAAAATCAAGTCAATTCTCTTTGGCATTTCATCTTCACCCGGGAGAAGCTCCAGTCTATCTTCCAAAACCCCCTTGTCAGTGGTCAAACCACTTCCTGCCACACTTCGGCTCCACCCTCCTCCGTCTTTGTAATAACGAAAACTATAATCCAACGCCTTCGTGGATCTGTTTATTCCTCTGGCTGTTGCCGTAATCGTCACCTCCTCTTTATTCTGATTAGAAAAAGAATAATACCTCAGGTCAAACACCCCATCCCATTCTCCCTCATCATTCAGAAAAGACATCCCCATGGTCGCGAACGTATCCCCGTCGCCCGAGACCGTTCCATTCCGGTCTCGTTTTCCCAATGATATCACGGTCGTACCAATG
>CAYGRQ010000082.1:0-2262 GCA_964352325.1 uncultured Pseudomonadales bacterium | reverse complement strand
GTCGGCAATCGCTACATTTTATCACTGCCGGTCAGGCGTAGGCGGGGAGAAGGGCAAGAGAGCGGTTTAGAAGAGAGTCGTAGTGGGGTGGAGTGGCGAGACTTTTATCTCCTATCTCTAAATAGGCTTGGGCTATTTCCGGGACACCAGCGCGAAAGTTCGAGTCTAGGCTGGACTTCTCTCCAACTTGCTCCAGGGGAATAAAGGTCAGATCGGATAGTTTATAACTGTCGAGTTCTTCAATTATGTCATCCGGAATAATTAGCCGGTAAGTTTTGACTCGAACGTCGGCGATATCGATAGTTAGATTGACTCTTGGGTTTTTGGGAACGAGATTTTGGGGAAGTTTTCGATTGAGGGTTAGGCTGGCGGCGACTTCTTGTTGTAGAGTTCGTAAAACGGAATCATGATTAGATTCATCGCCTTTGGCGTAAGTCATGGGTAGCGAATATGAACCAAAGGGTTTTCCTAGCTCGGGGCGGGGGGTACTGATGTCCCTTCCGATGAGGATGAGATTGAGGTTGCTTTCGGGGCTGACCAAAAGGGCGGTACCATGACGCCTGGTTAGTCCTCTTTTGATGTAACTTAGAATCCGGTGAAGAGTAGCGGCGGAAATTCGAAGAGATGGGGGCATGGTTTTGTAGAGTGATTCCAGAGGAAGTTTGTCTTTAGCGAGAGTAGTGAGAAAGAAAATGGCTTCGGCGAAGCGGCTTTGTGGGCCGGTGGATTTGATGATTCCCCAGTCGTTTAGAATCCGGTGAAAATGAGGATAGGAAACACCGGTGTTGTGATATTGAGAGGAAAAGACTTGATCGACGGAGCCATATTTCAAATACAGGCCGATAAGAGGTTTGTAGAACTCAATTTCTCTTTCGGACAGGCGAAGTCTTTCAGGCATGAAGGTTATTATATGCTCTAGGTTCTCTCAAGAGCTATCTGCCCCCTTTTTGATTCAAGTACTTCTTGTATTTTTTCAAGAACTTTCTCAAGGGGAGTATTGGCTTTGATTAAATAATATGATGGTTGATCGGCAACTATTCCAGCCAAACGTTCATTATTCGTGTCTAAATTGGTAAGAATTATTATCGAAGCATTTTTACCCCATTTGTCTTGCCGCAATTTATGCATCAGGGTCATACCATCCATCTTGGGCATGCGAATATCAAGAAGAATGACATCCGGATGTTCATGTAAAGCGAGATCAAGCCCTTCCTGACCGTCCTTGGCCTCAATAATTGCGAAACCCTCGTGAGCGAGTTTGTCGCGAAGCGCGTTGCGAACCGAATCGTCGTCCTCAACTATCTCAACAACCTCATCGACTATGAGTATTTTTTTCAAGCCCCCTCCAATCCTTTCTCTCCTGCTTTGGATTTCATACCCGATAGAGGGATAGTAACATAAAATGTTGTTCCCTGTCCGTCTTCGGAGGAAAATCCAATCGTGCCGCCGGAGGAATCCATAATCTGTTTGGCCAGATACAGGCCCAGTCCGTTGCCATCTGCGACGATCGCCCGGGCATTATCGGCCCGGAAGAATTTTTCAAAAATATGCTCCTGTACCTCCTTGGGGATACCTATACCGTTATCTTTGACGCCAATGGTATACGCCTGCGGACTCACCGCCACAGAAATTATTATCTGACCCTTTTTGGCTCCTGACGAATAACGGATAGCGTTAGTTAAAAGATTACTTATCACCTGTCGTAATAAGACTTTATCCGCGTTTACCTTATCGATTTTTTCTTTGGAAAACTCCAGCGACACCTGACAGCCTTTTTCCTGAATCTGCGGCTCAAGCTCGTTTCTGACTTCGCCGATAAACGCGACGAGATCAATGGGGACCGGTTCAATCTTTAGCCGGCCGGTTTCCAGACGCGAGACATTAAGAAGGTCACTGACCAACTGGACCATCCGCCGGCTACCTTTATAAACCTCATCTAAAAATTCTTTCTGCTTGTCGTTTACTGCTCCCGCGTCTCCGCTTTGGAGCATCTCAATGTACCAATTTATAGAAGTAAGCGGGGTGCGGAGCTGGTGGGAAGCCAGGGAGACGAATTCGGTTTTGGCTTTGTCCACTTCCCGTTCATGGGTGACATCGCGGAAGACGACCACGCAACCCGCTAGATTTCCCTGGGCATCTTTCACCGGAGCGGCACTGTCAGCCACCGGAATTTTGCAGCCATCTTTTCTAACCAGCAAGGTATGATTAGCCATTTTGGCCTGGCGGCCGGTGGTGATGGCTTCATCAATAAAATCATTGCCC
>CAYGRQ010000081.1:0-2272 GCA_964352325.1 uncultured Pseudomonadales bacterium | reverse complement strand
AAGGACTTTCATACCGGCCTAAAAGAAGTTGTTCTGGCGGCCAAGGCCGAGAAAACCCTGGTTGCAATATCACCCAGATACGAACCACCCTTAATTTTCTATCTCTTTTACACGAAATTTCCAGCAGCCGAATTTCAAAGCCTAATCCGACAACCCGACCGCCTCTATCGCCAAATTGACGAAAAGTACAACCTGGAAGGTTTTCGGGTCGGGGACACACCCCTCTTTATCGCCGGGATTAGAAACCCCGCCGCCTGCCCGCTTTTTGCACAACTGGGTATTTACTATTTGACATTTCAGGAAGCCGCCTCTGTCCTTGGAGAGGGAGTAAAGAATATTGAACCGCTGATCAAGACGCCTTCCGGTCTGCCTCTCTTCTATCGGATTGAAGTTGACGAACTACCATCTGGTCAGCATTCGCTTCAATGTGTAAACGAGGTTTGTAGCCAGCCCGCCGGGGTTAGCATAAAGCGTGAAGGCCAAACTACCCTTGACCGGCTCCCCGTTGATAAAAAGCCCGGCTTCGGGAAATGTTTCGTCATAGGGGACAAATAGCTCCAGATCCGGTTTGGCGTCCGGCATGGTAAGTGTTATTTCAATCCCGCCTTTCGGATTTTTAATCGGCGCAAAGCGGAGGTTAAGGTCAAAGTCGTCGCCAATAGCGCCACTGCCGATGGGCAGATTCCGGACTTCCGATCCGTCTTTGTTGGCGATCTTCACCAATAAAGTTTCCTTTGTCCGCAAAATGAAATTTTTTAATCTTACTTTAATGGCGTTGATATCTGTTTCATTTGTCTCAACACGCTGACTGATTGTTGTTCTGGACGTAAGGGTGAATTTGGGAATAACCCTGTCCCGGTCGACCAAAATGTAATGGCCGTTTCGCGCCAGGACATAATGGGCCCCGACAAAAATGATCGCCGCTGTCAAGACCAGTGTCAGCAAACTAATAAAGACACCGGGAGTTTTCCAATCTTCATCCGTTTCGTCCCGGACGACGGCGTGAACCGCCAGCCAGGTAGTTCCAGAAAGAAACAAAGCCCGGCCAATCCCGGTCAATTGTTCCCCCAGCCCAAATCGCTCGACCGTGACGACCAGGGGATTCAAGGAGTCAAAGGCATTATTCATTGCCTTAAACATCCCAAGGGCGACAAACTTGTCGTTAAAAAGAATCACCGTCAAAAAATATCCGGCAATTATCAGTAGATAAGCCGGCCAATTAGATCTTTGGGTCGCCACCGCCAGAACCAGAAGCGGGGAGATCCAGACCACCCACTGGGGATTGAAATAAGAAATAGCCAAAAGCGTTCCCAGGACAAACGAGTAACCCTCAACCAGGCTTAACTTTCTTTGTTTTGCCAGCCAAAGAATAAAACCCGCGTAAAGAGTCAGAAAAATCGGAATATAAAATCCGTCAGACAATTCAATCCTGGTCCCGAAGAGGGTATTAGATAAATTAGACAAAAAGATTGATCTAAAGACAAATGGGTCGACCCAGGCGGTCGCGGTCGAAAGAAAGAAAATTGCTAACCCACCGGCCAGCCCCACCGTCTTCTGTTTCGCTCCCCGTTGGTCGATCAACCAAAGAACCGGAAAAAGCAACAATCCGTACAACTTCAAGCCGGCGGTCAAGCCCAGCGCCAGATAACTTAAATTCCATTTATTCCGCTTGGCCAAATACAAAGAAAATACCATTGCCAGGGTCGGCAGGATATCGTAATTGGCAAAGCCATAGACGGCGTATAGCGTTAGCGGGTTAAAGATCCATAGCCACAGGACTTTCGTCTTGTTTTTCTCGGCCACCAGGCGGATGAGAAGGAAAGCAATCGCCAAATCGGCCAAAAGCCAGGGGATTTTCATGGCCAGAAGATCCCGGAAAATGTAGGGGTGGTTCAAAACCTGCCCTGCCCGGCCATCGGCCAGGAAGGTTGGGAAATAATCGGAAAACAAAAAACCGCTTATTTTCCGGTTTGCCTCAATCAGGGTATAAACCAACGGCGGGTAATAAATCGGTCTGCCGGTGTCAGCGGCGATACGATAGGCTTGCCTCCAGCCGGAATTGATAAATCCCGCCTCAAGGTAAATATTTTTGACGTCGGTATGAAATAGGAAAGCGGCCAGCAGCAGCCTGATAACTACTCCGACAATCACCAGCTTGAGGATCGACCGATCAGCCTTCATTTTCACACTCATTATGACATAATATAAAGACTGGGGGTGACTAGGTCACGATACATATGGCACTCCTAGAAAGGAGAACATATGAGATTGC
>CAYGRQ010000080.1:0-2336 GCA_964352325.1 uncultured Pseudomonadales bacterium | reverse complement strand
ACGAATGGGCTTGGCCGGAATTTATCGGCGTCATTGAAAAAAGCATCAACACCATCTCCTTTAACCCAAAATGACCCCCTACGCTCTGATTCTCGCCGCTATCCTTATCGTCTCTCCCTTTGCCCTCAAACTGGCCGAAAAACAAGACAAAAAAACCAAGTCGAATCTCCGGCGCACCCTGCTTCTCCTGCTGGTCGGTCAAGTTCTGCTTGGCCTCGTAAGTTGGAAAGCACTATTGTTATTTCTCATTATTTCCCTTATTCAGATCTTTCTCCTCACTCGTAAAACCCCGGCTCAAACCCCTGCCGTCATTTTGAATTTCATCAACACCTTTGTTTTTTTCATGACCATGATCAGGCTGGACCAAAAACAGATTGGCGATCCCGCCTACCTGAAGTAAAAGAATATCTTCGCGCTGTCCCCTCCGGCCGGGTCACCATCGACCATGAGAACAAAGAAACCAACTCGTATCTGATTCAGGTTTACGAAGTCAAGGACGGCCATACCGCCACTTTCAACTGGTACGAAGTGGACAAAACCACCAGCGAAATAAAAACAGAGTTCTAAGAGCAAATTAGGGAGTTCCCGAAGAGTGTATGATTAAACTATGACTGAATTAGTAAAAGAAAACTACGCCAACCAATATGGCTTCCACGAAAAAGAGAACTACTCCTTCAAGAGCCGTAAGGGTTTAGAATTAAACCAATGCGCCTGGCTTTCATTTCCTCCAGTTACCCCCCCTACACTAGTGGCGTGGCCGTAAACGCCGCGGATATCACCACCGGTCTGGCCAATCGGGGTCACCAAGTCGGTGTTTTTATTCCCGCCTACCCCAAATCTTCCTTAGCAAACCCCCATCTTCACTTTTTTCATCTCCCATCCTTTATTAATCCGTTTAAGACATCACACCGATTATTGTCCCCTTTTTCAGCCTCATTACTTTCCCAACTTTCTGTTTTTAAGCCCGACATTATTCATCTCCAAGAACCGCAATTCTTCCTTTTCCCAGCGATTAAGAAGTACGCCAATGACAACCGCACCCTTATCGTCTGCGCCCACCATTTCCCGCCGGAGTTTATCACCAATCAACTCCCGACTTGGTTAGGAAAAAAAACAATTAATCGGTTAATTGTCAGAATTGTAACAGCCCTCTACAACCAATCGAATCTCGTCATCACCCCCACTCAGGCCATGAAAAAACTACTCACTGCTAACGGCCTAAAAACCTCGGTAGCAGTGATCAGTAACGGAGTTGATGTGAATAAATATACGCCCTCGACACAGAATCCTAAGGTGTCCAAACCAAATATTCTTCTCTACCTCGGTCGTCTGGATTTCGATAAAAATTTGGATATCTTTATCCAAGCGGCCAATCACCTCAAATCGAATTATGAGATCTGGATTGCTGGTGACGGGAAATCAACTGGCTTTCTCAGGTCTCTCACTTCAAAACTTAACCTCGACAGCCGCGTCAAGTTCTTGGGCTATATACCGGAAGAAAAAAAGGTTGATCTCTATCGTCAGGCAACAATTTTTGTCCTGCCCAGCACCGCCGAAGCCCAAAGTATCGTTTCCCTGGAAGCAGCCGCCTGCGGCCTCCCCCTGATTTTAGCCAACTCACAAGCCCTGCCCGAATTAATCAGCCCCGATCACCCCAACGGAATCTTATTCAACCCCAACGACCCGCTGGATTTAGCTACGAAAATCGATCTCCTGCTATCCAATCCTTTACAATTGACAAAGATGGGGAAAAACTCCCGCCGTCTAGCCGAGACTCACAATACAAAAAAGACAATCACCGACTACGAACAAGCATACCTATCCCTCATTTCCGACAAAAAATGAAATTTAATATCCGCCTCTTATATCTCTATTTATTTTCTTTCGTCGGTCTCCTGATTACCATCATCGGCAGTGTCCAAATCATCGACCTCGGTCTCAAAACCTACGTCTTTAAAGTCTCCGAATATTCTTTTTATCCCGAACCGGTCGCCGTCGACGGCAAACCGACAATACCGGCAGAAGAAATGGCCAAACGGAATAAAATTGAGCAGTCCAACCAAAACAAGCGCCAGCTTTCCACCTCGCTCTCAATGATCCTGGTTGGCGTGCCCCTCTACCTCTATCATTGGGAAACTATCAAGAAAGAAGCCGGGGGCCATGGCCGCAAACTTATTTCCTTTTCAACCGGCTAGTCACCAAGACATAGATTCCTCTTAATCTCATCAATATCGGTTTCCATCTTGCCGGAAATGGCCAAGTCCCATGTTTTCTCCTATACCGAAGCCCTCCCAACCCTCCAGCAACAGCCAAACCACCCAATACCGAAAACACAA
>CAYGRQ010000079.1:0-2419 GCA_964352325.1 uncultured Pseudomonadales bacterium | reverse complement strand
GGTATTTTACCACGCACAGCCTCAGAATTATTATGATATAATGCTAACTGAGATGAAGGTGAATGGGGCTTGACCCTGACCAGGTTCCGCGAGTCCGCCAAAACCTGAGACGCCCTCTCATCTCACCACCATTACCGACAAAAAGTTTTTTGTTCCCGTCTTCAATTTAGACGACAAAACTACTTTTATCTTAATTCCATCCATGTCAGCCACCAAACAAAAGTAATGTAAGTGGTTTTTGTATCTGTATTCCTGATACGTTGTCGACTTCTTAATCAACTTTTTTGCCAAAGGCAATACTTCTAGCCTCGCTACCCGCTCAACTTTTGTCCGAAAACGCGAACTAACTAGGTGATCCCAACCAATCCTAGTAACCAAAATATTCTGATCAAAAGCTGGACAAAATGTGACTTCCTTTCTCCACCGTTCATAATAGCTCCTCCATTTAATGATTGCTTTCTCATATTTGCCCTTCTTTTTACCCTTTGACACACCATCAATTAATCCATATATAACCCGAATTGTCAAGCTTGGTCAAGCATGGTAAAATGACCGAGTTCCTTACAACATTTGCGGGGGGAAGGTAAGTATCTTGCGAGGCTCATAATCTCGCTTAATCGGGGAGCGTAACCCCGGCCCCGCAACTCGAGGCCCGCTAGTCGGGCCGAAGATCCTGAGCGACCGAAGGGAGTCGAAGGACTATTTCACCAGATTCCACCACTTTAAATAATTCGGCGCCTCTTTTTCCTCCTTTGCCTCGCCGTTATCTTGTGCAGAAGGAGGTTTCAGCTGCGATAAAACTACTACCGTCTCCCCTTCTTTTTGCATATTTAATTCATTTCTGGCTACCCGCTCCAAGTACTCCCGGGTTTGAACCTCTGTCATCTTCTTTTTCAGCTCCTCATTCCTCGTCTGCGCCTCGGCTAGCCGCTCCCGCGACTCATCCACCCGTCGATAAGCTTGCCTAATGTCCAGAATCCCGTAAGCCAAAACCCAGGTTAAGTACAGACCGACGACAAGAACGAAAAGCTTCAGCCACTTCCTCCCCCGGCTCGGCTCCTTGACATGCAACCTCTTAGCTTGTATCATACAACCTTATAATATTGTTATTATTGTTAACTTATATCTTTTCGTATGGACCAAACCCAGGCTGACCTAGCCCAGTACATCAAAGGTTTTAGAGGCCAGCTTGAAAGCACCGGCCGGGCTTCTGCTACCATTTTAGCCTACTCCAAAGATATCGAACAGCTTGGTGAGTTCGTCAAGAAAGCGGGCAAAACCACCGCCTCAGCCATCACCTCCGAAGATATCGACAACTTCAAGACCGATCTTGATAGCAAACACTATACCGCTAAATCTATTAGCCGCAAGCTAAACTCCATCAAAGCCTTTTTCCGCCACCTCAAGGCCCAAAACCTGGTCGAAGCTAATCCCGCCGCTGCCATCAGTCACCCCAAATACGACCTCAAACCACCCCGAGTTCTCAGTAAACTCGAATATCGTGCCCTTCGCGACGCTTGCCGTTCTGACGCCCGCATTTCCGCCATCGTCGAGATGCTTCTTCAAACCGGTATGCGCATCTCCGAACTGGCCAATCTGGCCACAAGCGACATCGACCTGGCCAACATGAAGATCACTATTCGCGCCTATGAGTCCCACGGAGAAAGAGAAGTCCCCCTAAATACCGCCGCCAAGGCCGCCCTCGGAGTCTATCTGAACGAACGCCCCAAAGGTGGAGCCAAAAACGTCTTCATTACCAGAACCGGTAATCCCTTCCTCGTTCGTAATATCAGAAGTAGCATCGACCGCTTCTTCCAGCTGGCCGGAATCAAGGACGCCAAAGTTAACGATCTTCGTCACACTTTCATCGCCCAACAGCTCATGGCCGGTACTCCCCTGGTTTATGTCAGCAAGCTCGCCGGTCACAAGCGCCTTTCGACCACCGAAAAGTACTTGGAATTCATCTCCGAAAAGGGCAGTAAGGAGAAACTTCGCCTCGAAGAACTGTAAACCGTGTCACTGTGGCACCGTGTCACCTCCCCTTGGTCATCTTTTCCAGACCTTCAAGAGTAATTTTGGCGATAAACTGCAACACTTCCGCTAGTTTGGGCAGGCTCCCCAGAGCCACCGATAACCAACCCGATGTGCTTCTTCTCGAGTCTTCAATGACCAGAAGCGCCGTTTTGACGTGATTGACCTCCAAAACCTCTCCGGTCTCTTCATCTTCAATGAAAATCGTCACCGGATTGCCGTTTTTGCCAATATTAATCTGCCCCGAAACCGCCAAACTGGCCTGGCCAGCTAAGAAATTATCATCCATTTCATCCAAAATCGGTGAGTCAAAAAGCATCCTGTCCGTCTGTATCTTAGGTTTTCTCATTCCCCTGCATTATATCAGCTTCAATTTGCTAAAATACGC
>CAYGRQ010000078.1:0-2470 GCA_964352325.1 uncultured Pseudomonadales bacterium | reverse complement strand
AACTTGCTATACTGAATATATGCCCCTGCCCCAAATCGTCAGCCTAGTCGCCATTTCCATTCTGACCACCGTTGCGACCGTCATTGGCATCCAAATCATTCTCCTTCTCAAAGAACTCAAACACACCCTTAGTAAACTCAATAGCGCCATCGATACCACCGAAACGGCGATGAAGCGCTTTGCCGAACCGGTTAGCCACGTTTTAGGCATTGTCGAAGGCTTAAAGCAATCGACCAAAATCATCGAGGTCTTTTCTAACTTTCTAAACCGGCACAGCGACCCCAAGCCGCCGATTACCATCCAAACCCCGCTATGAGCGAGATCTCGGGAACCTCTGATAGTTCTTTCAGCAGTTTCATGTTTGGCTTAACCCTTGGCGTCATTGGCGCTCTTCTATTGGGGACAGAAGAGGGTCGCAAAACCGCTCGAAAACTACTTAATTCAGACTTGTTCCAACAAATCGGTAGTCAGATCAGACCACCTATCGAAAATTTGCCCGACCAGCCCACCGGTTTTAACGAATATCCTCCCCCGCCACCCCCGCTGACTAACCGTCCGGCCCGGACCCCCACTTATTTCACCAGTGACGGCGAGCCTCTCATGCCTTAAATTCGTAAGCTATAATGAGCCCATGCTGACGGGCAACGACATTAGAAGCAAATATCTAAAATTTTTTGAGTCCCGGGGACATCAAATAATTCCCTCGGCCCCCCTAGTTTCCGAGGGCGACTCCACCACACTCTTTACCAGCTCCGGTATGCAACCTTTGGTTCCCTATCTGCTTGGGGCGCCGCATCCGGCAGGAGTGAGACTCGTCAATAGTCAAAAATGTATTAGGACTCAAGACATTGAAGAAGTGGGTGACAACCGCCACACTACCTTTTTCGAGATGCTTGGCAACTGGTCCCTTGGGGATTACTTCAAAGAAGATCAACTCGCCTGGGTCTGGCAGTTTTTTACGAAGGAGGTCGGTTTACTACCTGATCGTTTACACGTCACCCTTTTCGAGGGCAACGATCAAGTTCCCAAGGACGAAGAGTCCTACAAAATTTGGAAAAGTTTGGGATTAACCGCTGACCAAATCCATTACTATGACGCCAAAAAAAACTGGTGGTCCCGTTCCGGTACACCCGATCAAATGCCGGCCGGTGAACCGGGCGGCCCGGATTCCGAAGTCTTTTATGATTTTGGTACCCCCCATGATGAAAAGTTTGGCAAACTCTGTCACCCCAATTGCGACTGCGGCCGCTTCCTCGAAATCGGCAACTCCGTCTTCATGCAATACCAGAAACAAGCCGACGGCTCTCTCAAGGAACTGGAACAAAAAAATGTCGACTTTGGTGGCGGACTCGAAAGAATCTTAGCTGCCGCCCACCATGACCCAGATATTTTTAAGACAGATTTCTTTCTGGATGCGGCTAATGTATTGGAAGATGTTGAAAACAAAAAAAATGTCAGAATTATTCTGGACCATCTAAGGGCTTCGTTGTTTTTGATAGACGAAGGTATTAAGCCATCAAACAAGGGCCAAGGTTATGTTTTGAGGCGACTTATTCGCCGAGCCGCTGTCCACTCAAAAATTGCAAATATAGACCTTAACGTCAGTCTAATCTCGGTGTTGCAAAAACTAATTCAGGCCTATGACGGAGTTTACATCTCGCTATCAAAAAACCAAAAGATAATTCACGACACCATACTGGAAGAATTGAAGAAATTTGAAAAAACCCTAGAAAAGGGTCTGCGCCAAATCGGAAAAATTTCATCCTTTGATTTATATCAAACTTACGGTTTCCCACCAGAAATTATCGAGGAGTTGATGAAAGATAAAGGACTTGAGTTTGCTTGGGACGAGTTCAACGAAAAACTCAAAGCTCATCAAAATTCCTCTAGGACCGCTTCCGCCGGCATCTTCAAGGGGGGGTTGGCCGACCACGGCCAAACCGTGACCAAATATCACACCGCCACCCACCTGCTCCAGCAAGTGCTTCGTGACATTTTAGGAGACCACGTTCATCAGGCCGGTAGCAACTTAACTTCCGAAAGACTCCGCTTCGACTTTACTCACGATAAAGCTCTAACTACTGACCAAATAAACGAAGTCGAGAGACTAATAAATGAGAAAATCGCCGCCGATCTACCGGTGGAGAAAAAAGAAATGGCCTATGCCGAGGCGATCAAGGCTGGGGCCCTAGCTTTTTTCAAGGAAAAATATCCCGATCGGGTGACCGTTTATCACATCGGCGACTACAGCCGGGAACTGTGTGGTGGACCCCATGTGAAGGCTACGGGAGAAATTGGTAAGATAAAAATAGTTAAACAAGACTCGCTTGGTAGCTCGCTTCGTCGTGTCTACCTAAGACTGCTCTTATAATCTAGCAATGTTCAACAACCTGTTTACACCAAAGAATAAAAAAACCGACCGCGAACTTTTTCTGGCTATCGAAATTCATGAGTCACTTATCAAAACAGC
>CAYGRQ010000077.1:0-2495 GCA_964352325.1 uncultured Pseudomonadales bacterium | reverse complement strand
GGGTGGAAAAATCAGAGATTTTAAGTGCCAGACAAGAACTTGAGTTGAATGAATTTTTGATTGGACTGAATCTTGAGAATGAGGTTTTGAGGGAATTGACTCAAGGAAGATATAACGAGGTTATGCTTCTAGCCAAGGTCTATGTCGATCAAGTGTTAGGAACTTACATATCCCTAAACGAGGATATTGATGGAGGCCGGCATGCCTGGAGGTTCATCGTGGTCCATCCTTATACCACCGAAGAAGATGTGGAGGAGTTAATACTAAATCTCGAAAACACCGTGGTTAGGTTGGTGAATGGCGATCCCAAGCTGGAAGTTGAGATAAAGGCGATTATGGAGAGAGAGAAGGATTGGATTAATTAAGTCGTATTTGTTTAGTAGCCGAATTCGGCGCTGATTTCCGGGGGAATAATCTGAGCGAGTTGTTCCGGGGTGAGGCGGACATAAATATCGAGAACGTCGTAGGGTACTTCATCAGCGTATTCGGTGACGAAAAAGTTCGTGATGGGAGCTTCGAGGACGTAACCGAGATGAGAGTAGAATTTGAAGGTGGTGGCTTCGCCCGCCGCTGTGGCTACCTGAAAACGAGACCCCCAGTCTTTGCCAGTGTCTTTCTTTATTTTCATGCTGGTGCAAGAGATGTCTGGGGCGACGACTTCGAATTCCGGTTTTGTGATACTAGTGAGGACAAAAGTCTCTTTTGCCATTTGGCTGATGATAGCACTAAATAGTAGAATAGAAAGAATATGGCTGACGAAAAGGCAAACCAGTTGGAAGAGAATCTTGATCCGCGGGATCACCGAGTTTTGGGCCGCGAGTTAGATTTGTTTACATTTTCGGATACCGTCGGTAAGGGTTTACCTTTGTGGACAGCCAGGGGAACGACTTTCCGGCGGGAACTGGAAAGATTTATTGTCGATACGGAACTGGCCTGGGGCTATCAGCATGTGATGACGCCCGATATTGCCAAAGTTGATCTCTATAAGAAGTCGGGTCACTACCCCTATTACAAAGAAACAATGTACGCGCCAATCCAGGTCGAGGAGGAAGAGTTTATGCTCCGGCCGATGACTTGCCCGCATCATTTTGAATTGTACCTGTCTCGTCCCAGAAGCTATCGCGAGTTGCCGATGCGGATTGCCGAGCTGGCCAAGCTCTATCGTTATGAGCTGTCGGGTGTCTTGACCGGGCTGATGCGGGTGCGGTCATTTTGTCTGGCGGATGCACACATCATTTGTGCCGATGAGGAGCAGATGAAGACTGAAATTAAACAGGCCCTTGATTTGATTGAGTATGTAGCCGGTGTTTTCGGCTTGAAGATGGGAGAAAATTACCGCTATAGATTGTCTTTGGGGGATAGAGCCAATAAGACCAAATATTACGATAATGACGTGGCTTGGGATCAGGCCGAGGGAGTGCTGCGCCAAGTTCTTAACGAGCGACAGGGTGACTTCTTTGAAGCGGCGGATGAGGCGGCCTTTTACGGACCGAAGATCGATATTCAGATGAAAAAAATCAATGGTCAGGAAGATACGGCTTTTACGGTCCAGTATGACTTTGTAATGCCGAAACGGTTTGATTTGAAGTTTATGGACAAAGACGGAAGTGAGAAATTGGCTCTGGTTGTCCACCGGTCGAGTATCGGAGCGATTGAAAGAAGCGCGGCCTTTTTGCTGGAACACTTCAATGGGGCATTGCCGATTTGGTTGTCACCGGTTCAGGTGGCGGTCCTGCCGGTTAGCGAAAAAGTGGCCGAGTATGCCAAGGAAATCGGGACGGCTCTGAAAGAAGCCGGAATCCGCTACGAGATAGCGGAAGAAGCGGAATCACTGGGCAAAAAAATCAGAAACGCCGAGGCGATGAAGATCCCCTATATGTTGATCGTGGGGGAGAAAGAGGCCGTCAGTGGGCAAGTGAGCGTTCGGGCGCATGGCTCGCCTTCGCCCGAGGCTTCGGCGGAGCGAGGACAAAAAGATTTGGGGACGATGGATCTCGCCGCTTTCGTCGAAAAGGTCAAAAAAGAGATTGAAACCAAGGCTTTGCCCTAGATAGTGATGCTACTCGGTCCTGATCTGCGCACAAAAGTAACTGAAGCGGAGATATTGTTGTGGCGAAGGTTGAGATCCAATCGAATTGGTGTTAAATTTCGACGTCAGGTGGATATTGGTTCTTATGTGGTGGATTTTTGTTGTTTCCCTGAAAAATTAATTATTGAATTGGATGGAGAAGTACATAAGAGGTCAGATAGGAGGAGGATTGGTATTGGTAGAACGAAGTGTTTTGAGAAATTGGGATATCGAGTAATCAGATTTTGGAATGACGAGGTGGTAAATAACATCGATACTGTTTTGGAAAGGATAAGAGGGAGCCTCACCCCCCGCAGTAGCGGTGCCTCCCTCTCCGTGGATACAGAGAGGGGAACGGGGTAGAATATCTATATGGCAACCAGAATTGACGAAATCTTAACGGAGCGACGACGGAAGATTGAAGAGC
>CAYGRQ010000076.1:0-2517 GCA_964352325.1 uncultured Pseudomonadales bacterium | reverse complement strand
ACCCCAAAACCTCCCGTCCCGATCCTGACCACTCCGTTTTTCAGTTTGACGTTACTCGATCCGCCACTCGCCGCCGGTACCAACTCCACCACACTGCCACCCCCTAGAGTTATCGAGCTCCCCCCCGCCACATTCGTTATCCCCAGAGAACTCGTCCCGAATTTCCCGATGTTGTCGTACGGTGAAACCCCTTGATACAAACCCATCTCAGTCTTTACCCTCGTTCCCACCGGCACCCGAACAAAGTCTCCCGCCTCCGGTACAAAAGTGGTGCCATCTGGAAACTCCAAGGTAACCTTATTCCCCCCTCGAAATTCAATTATGTGATTCTTAGCATCAGCGGTAAACGAAAAGTACCGATTATCTTTCGTTGATAGGGGGTTATCAAAGAGATAAGGTGTATCTCCGGTAATCTCCGGCACTTTGGGCTGAGGTGGCAAATTACCAAATTCCATCTCCCCAAACAACGCCTTCAATTCCTCGTCCAGTCGTTTGGCATTCTCGCTTATCTTCAGATCCGACTCAGCGGGAGCCTTCTCCACCAGTGCCTCCACCTGACAAGCCTCGGCTTTCGCCAGGCAGGCCGTCTTTTGCTCACGGCAGAGTTCTGGCGTAGACGCTTTTGAAGTTTGTTCAGATTCGAGAGCGCTACACCGATCCGAGCAATCCTTTTCCGCCTTCCCTCCGTTCTCAATACACACCTCTCTCGGCCCATCACACTTCGCCTCGCCCTCTGTTTTACAAGCTGGTCTTATATATTCGATGCCTCCTGCGTACATACACTGCCAGGTGCCGTCTGGGTTCTTTCTGTCGAGAATTTCCTGCCAACAACTATACTTACGTTTTTGACAGGCATCGAGAGCATCCCCTTCGTCTCTCGAACAGCCAATATAGCACGCCTCTGCTGAATCAATTTGCGCCTGTGTCCTTGAAAAAAGAGATCCCGGCTTATTTATACATATCTCAAATTCGGCATCACACGCCGTGGAACACGAACCCTGATTTTTTTCTTCCGCCTGCGCACCCGCACCAAAAGGAACCAGCAAAACTGCAAGAAATGCCAAGACTGCAATTATTAGTTGTCTCACCAAAACTAAGTATATCAAATAACTGAAAGTGATAATATTGTTTTATGAAAACCATTGCCTATGTCTCAGGGAAAATCGAAACGAAGAATCGGGAATGTTTTGTTGGCGATCAAAAAGTCGAGTGTCCTGATTCACAAACAAAACAATACACTCAAGCCGGCGATAAGCTTGATGTCTTACCGCCAATTTCCTCTCTGGAGTTTCGCAACGACCCATTATTCTTTGCCTTACTTTTAGTTACAATCTTAGGATTCACGACCCTGGCAGTATTCAAGGTTAAGATTTTTGGCAAAACCTTAGCGGAATACATCAGGCCGATTTGGTATCTTATCCTTATTTCCCTTGCTGCGGTCGCCTGGCAGTATTTGTTTGGGTTAAGAATTGATGATGGTTTGATGTCGATAAAGATTAGCCAGTGGATCTGGGAAATTTGTATTGCCGTTTCAGCTTACAAGCTAGTCAAAACAGCCAATTTTGGCTATGGCAACTTATTTTTCTTAGCAGTTTTATACAGCCTCATTATTCATGGTCTAAAAGCAAGTGTCAGATATCTTTTTTATGCCAAAACATTTATGTATTTACTGGATCGGTTTTTGTACGGGAGCCTGCTGGTAATGATAATTGTTTTTCTCGGCGGATCGATGTTCCTTTTCTTTAAACGAAGGGGCGTTTTCAAATAGTCAATCTCCTCCCGAACAATCTTTAGCGCAGTTTTCTCTCGTTTCTCCCAAACTTGGTTCACACAGGTCATTGCCGCAAACAGCTTCACCCGAAGCGGGCTCCGCGGGCAGTGACTTTGATCCCAGTAACCTTTTCAAAAACCCGACGAACCTGGCAAAAATACCCGTCTTGGCTTTTGGAGTCACACCACCATCCTCACATTTTTGCCCAATGCCGCAACTCCCCTCTCTTTCCTTCTCCTGTTGCGGTTCTATCACCGTCGTGCACGAAATGGGGGTTGTGTCTTTGTCAAAGGTCTCGAAAAAATAGACCGAGCCGCCCGTTCCCGCGGCCACATACCTCCCGTTTGCCGAGATATCTATTTCCTCCAGATACTCGTCGAAGAGAATTTCCGTCCCCTCCTTCTTGTCGCGATCAAATAGATGAAGTTTGTTATCCGTCCCCCCGACCGCGATAAAACTACCGTCATCGGCAATATCTACCCCTCCCAAAGCGATATTGTTGATTTGCCAGGAAGCAATCGGCTGATTTGATTGGTGATCAAAAATATATGCCTGTCCGCCAAAAGTGGCCGCGCCTACATACCTTCCATCGGGTGTAAAACTCAAGGCCCTGACAGAACTGCCGCCAATGGTAGGAAATTTCCATACCGGCATTTTGGAGTTTTTATTAAACAAAAACACTGCTCCGCCGTCTGATTCGCTACTTACTGCTATAGCAGACCCGTCAGCCGAAATTTTAGCCTGGT
>CAYGRQ010000075.1:0-2581 GCA_964352325.1 uncultured Pseudomonadales bacterium | reverse complement strand
GGCCCTGGTGATGAAGTTCGACCTGCAGTTTTTTGACTTCGCGGGCCTTGTCCTCGGGCAGAACCTCGGCCAGAACGTGATCGATACCAGCTAGGCTGGCGATAGCGTCGGCCGTTCGTTGGTTGTCGCCGGTCAACATATAGACGTGGAGACCCAAAGATTTCATTTTTGTCACGGCTTCGACCGAGTTATCTTTGAGGGTGTCGGCGAGGGCAATTAAGCCGACGATTTTCTTTTCTACCAGGACGACCAGAACCGTTTTTCCTTGGCCCTGAAGACGAGTGATGATCCCGGTGAGATCGACCCCGATCTCGGCGTGGCCGGAAGCGTATTTTGGGCTGCTAACGATTACTTTGTGGTTCCCCACCGATGCCATGATGCCGGCACCAGTGATTGACTTAAAACTTTTCGGGGCAACTAGTTTTAGTTTCTTCTTTTTGGCGTAGATTACCACGGCCTGACCCAGAGGGTGTTCCGAGTGAGACTCGGCAGAAGCCGCCAATCTGACGAGATCGGCTTCTTTCAGTTTTGAATCGGCGGCCATAATCACGTCGGTCACTTCCGGTTTACCCTTGGTGAGGGTGCCGGTCTTGTCAAGAATAATGGCCCGCACTTTGTGAAGTAGTTCCAAAGCAGAAGCGTCCTTGACGAGGATACCGTGCTCTGCCCCCAAACCGGTGCCCACCATCACCGCGGTCGGAGTAGCCAGTCCGAGGGCGCAGGGACAGGCGATGATAAGAACAGTCACCGCGGCGGCGAAGGCGGCCGTAAAGGCCGGAGCCGGAAAAAGGATAAACCAAACCACGAAAGTAATGACGGCGATGACCAAAACAAGGGGAACAAAAACGCCGCTGACCAGATCGGCTAACCTCTGGATTGGGGCTTTTGATCCCTGGGCCTGCTCCACCAGTTTGACGATTTGGGCCAGGACGGTATCGGCACCGATACGAGTGGCCCTAAATTGGAGACTGCCGGATTTGTTGATGGTGGCGCCGATGACAGAGTCGCCCTTCTTTTTCTCGACGGGTAGAGATTCACCGGTGACCATCGATTCATCGATGGCGCTTTCGCCCTCGACAATTTCCCCGTCGACCGCGATTTTTTCGCCGGGCTTGACGAGAATAACGTCGCCGACAACGACCGCCTCGATGGGAAGAGTGACAAACTCTTTCTCTCGCAAAACGGTGGCGGTTTTGGCGGCTAACCCGAGTAACTTTTTGATCGCCTCGGAAGCCTGGCCCTTGGCCCGCAGTTCGAGGAACTTGCCCAACATAATCAGAACGATAATGACGGCGGCGGTCTCGAAATATATCTGTGGTTCCAAGCCGGCGGACTCGAAAATCCCGGGGTAGAAGGTGGCTAAGACGGAGTAGAAATAGGCGGCTAAGGTCCCACCGGAAATAAGAGTATCCATATTGGCCAGACGGTGTCTAAAGGCCTTGATCGCCGAAGTAATATATTCGCCACCAACCCAGAACTGGACCGGGGTAGCGAGAATAAAAGACATAATCCAAACGGTGCGCATATCCCAATCCGGAAAAAGGCCGAACATGTCCTTGAAAGCAAGAACGATGAGGATGGCGGCTAAAAGGCCACCCCAAATAATTTTTTGCTTCTTGTCGGTCAACTCTTTTTGACGAGCGACGGTTTCCGGATCCGCGGCGGTCGTATCATCGTAGATGTCATAGCCAATGCTAACGGCGGCCTGTTTGATTTCGGTGAGGTTGAGCGGGCGAGATGAGGTAAGAGTGCCTTTTTCGGTGGCGAAATTAACACCGACTGCCGTGACGCCGGGAACTTTTTTGAAGACGCGCTCCAGATTACCGGCGCAGGAGGCGCAGTGCATGCCCTTGATGGAAACGGTAGTAGTTTGGGACATAAATTATTTTTTGGGGCCGAAGAAGTAATACAGGATGAGAGCGATTAAAATAAGGCCGCCGATGAGGACGAAAATTTCGGTAGTGGTCATTTTTCGGTTTGCTTTTTGATAACGACGGCTTTGATTTCGGCCGTAACCTTCGGGAAGTTGACGTTATCAGTTTCGATGTAGATGGTCCGGGTCAGTTCGCCCAGGTCAGTATCATCTTGGTGGACCGCCGGGTCAAAAGTAACTTCCACAGTGGTTGACTCATAGGGGCCAAGTTTTTCGTTGATGACTTTGGCTTTGGTACAGCCGCAGGAGGTTGAAACCCGGGTGATTGTCAGAGGGGTGGGGGTGAAATTGGTCAGGGTAAAGGAGGTTTGGGCCACTTCGCCATAGACCACTTGGCCCAAATCGGCAACAGCCGGCGCAATCTCAATGCCGGTAGCGATTTCCTGCTTTGTCACGCCACTGCCATTCCCCCCCCGAATTTTGGGGAGGGCTAAAATGATCAAGATAGCCGGAATTAACAGCCACAGACGCTTCATAATTTTAGGCACCGCAGCCGCCACCAGACTTGGGTTGCTGGGGAGCGCCCTCGATTTCTTTTTTAATCGCCTGGTAGCCTTGGGCGGAACTATACTGCTGACCTAGAACAAGTTTGGGATAGCTCGTGATGAGAGGCAAATTATATGCGAGTACCATTTCATTGAAACGCTT
>CAYGRQ010000074.1:0-2789 GCA_964352325.1 uncultured Pseudomonadales bacterium | reverse complement strand
GCTAAATTATTTTACCCCTAAAATACACCTCTTTCCAGAATGCCGAGAAAACTGAAGTATATATTTATCGACGAATCAGGGACTTTACCCGACAAAAATGAATTAAAGCGAAAATTCCTCAGCGAAATAAAAAACCTCGCCGAACCGATGTAAACATCCATCCAAGCGAGATTTAGTAACTGAAATATAAAGCATATAGCAGTAAATGTCAAATAATAAACCGCTCGTCTCCATCACCATCGTTGATTACAAGACGGACAATCCTTACCTGGTTGAATGTCTCGGGGCGATCGAGAAACAAACCTATCGAAATTACGAAGTAATCCTCGTTACCGACTACCCCGTCACCCTGCCTGCCCGCCTATCTTGTCATTCCGACCGCAGTGGAGGAATCTTTTCTTCCCCCCGCTTCACCAAAAAGTCATTCGGCCATTACGTCGGGCCGGCCGAAAAACGCGACTGGGGGGCGAAAAAAGCCAAGGGCGAGATTCTGGCCTTCATCGACGATGACGCCTACCCGGATCGGGATTGGTTGAAAAACATGGTTAAAAATTTCACCAACCCTCGCCTTGCCGGGGTCGGTGGGCCCGGAATCACTCCACCGGGAGTGTCGTGGCAGGAAGAGGCCTCTGGCTGGATGTCTGCCTCCCCCCTGGGCGCCGGTCCCTACGCTTATCGATTTCTTTCGGGCAAGAAACAACTTGTCGACGACTATCCGTCGATGAACCTGGCAATTCGCCGCGCTGATTTTCTGACTGTAGGTGGTTACGACAGCACTTACTGGCCGGGGGAGGATACCAAACTCTGTCTCGATTTAGTTCACAAACTGGGAAAGAAAATTGTCTATGATCCGAAAGCAATCGTCTATCACCACCGCCGACCCCTTTGGCGTCCTCACTTGCGTCAGAACGGCAATTTCGGCCTCCACCGTGGCTTCTTTGCTCGCATCCTGCCCCAAACCTCTCTCCGGCTGGTTTATCTCGGTCCGCCCCTCATGGTCCTTGGTCTTATCTATCTTCTCCTGTTCTCCTGGATTAGCCCAACTTTAACTACTCTTGGCTGGTTTCTTTTTTCCGGCTACCTACTTGCCGTCGCCGCTAATTCATATTGGATCTCCGCCCACGCCAAAAGTTTCCTCCAGGGCATTTTATCTTTTCCCGTCGTTCTCCTTACTCACGTTTATTACGGCCTTCGCTTTCTCCAGGGCTTCTTCCTCACCCGCAAACTAACCCGCTAGGCCTTACTCGCCTGCGTCAGATTGTAAATGTGTTGTCTCACCCGCCTGATCGCCCGCCAGCCATAGGTGAAGAGGAATTGCCAGTCGCGTTTTTTGAAACTGCCCAAAAATTGAATCTGCCGCCAGATGAATTTCGGCGAGAAAGCCACCCCGTACATCTTTCTGATTGCCTCGTAGTATCTTTCATGAGGGATCGGCGTCCTCACGATTATCTTACTCATATCGTGATCGTTATAGTCGTTGGTTAGCAGCACCCCCTTATCGATACACTCCTGGTGATAGGGGGTATAGTCCAGCGGCGTACAGATGGTCGCCTGGAGCGTCCGGGCCAAGCCGGAATACATCAAATACTCGACGTACTTGACCGTTTCATCCAGCATCTTCTGGGTTTCCCAATAGTAGCCGACCATGACGGTCAAATGGGGGTGCAGCCCGTACTTGGTCATCCAATAGAGACAACGTTCGATGTATTTCCTCTGGTAGCCTTTGTTTAGTCGCCGCAGGGTTTCATCACTGCCGGACTCGAGACCGATCAGGACGAAGCGGAAATTTGCCTCCGCCATGAGTTTGATCGTTTCTTCGTCCAGATATTCAAAGCGGGTGTTGATACCAAAGTAACAGCCTTTCTTGTGTAATCCTCGTCTGATAATCTCATTGCAGAACTCGCGCGCGTCGGCCCCGCGGTACCAAACCCCGGAATCATCAAAAATTTCTTTAACGCCATATTTATTGATCAAGGTCTCGTATTCATCGACGCTCTTTTCGACCTTCATTTTGGTGAAAGTAAGTTCCGGGCCGTTATAGCGGCAGAAGGTACACTTGCCAAACATACAGTCGCGGATAACCGAGGTAGCGTAAGTACCGGGAGTCTGCAGGTAATTGCCGTTCTCGTAGGCGTAGTTTTTCCACCCGACCAGGTCACGGTCGATGATGGGAGACTGGTTGACCGGTTCTACCTGACGAAACGATCCCGTGTCCCGATATTCATTTCCACGAACTCGGAATGCCAGGCCCTCGATGTCACAGCTTTCTCTCCAGTCTCGGTGGTCGCGGATGTAGGGAAGCAGCCGGGACAGGACAAAGTCAACATGGTTGCTTTTCAACACGATATCGGTCTTGCTCATGTCGAGCGTCTCTTCCGCTTTCCTCATCGAGTGGTAGCCGGTCATGATAAAGATGGTTTTGGGTAAGACTTTCTTCAAATTGTTCGTCAGTTTCCAGTAGAACTTCATTACCGGGGTGGTGCTCTCAAAGACGACCACGTCGGGGTTCCATTTCACCAAATCAGAGAACCACTTCTCGAAAGTTTTCAGTTGGGCATTGCCGTCATCCCAGCGGACCTTGAATTTTAGCAGTTTTAGCCAGGTCGCCGCCTGGGCATAAGTTACCGGCAGCAGGTAGGTTGGCGTTTTGAAGTACTGGACATTTCTGTTTTGGGACACCATCGCTTTCTGACCGCGTTCGTTCACAATCGGCGGATACGATATCGCAATTTTTAAGGTCTTTTTACTTGTTGTCTTTCTTTTCATTTTTACTTTACCTTGTCATTCCG
>CAYGRQ010000073.1:1744-2864 GCA_964352325.1 uncultured Pseudomonadales bacterium | reverse complement strand
TAACTGACAAGTCACTCCACTCTTGATGGATGATGTTAGTGAGTATCGCGTATTCATCTTGCTCTTTGACATCATTATCTTTCCAATAATCGGTTAGTTTATTTCTGATTTCCTGCCCCATCATCCTCTGTTGAATCCATTTCTCGCTCCGACCCATTCTTTGCCAGTACGACCTTGACCTGTTTAAGGCTTTCTCAGGATCAGACACTTCTTGAATCCTTTCATAACCGACTTTTGCCAGCCAAATCTTTATGGGCTCGGCTTTTTTAGACGGGATTGATTGGATGAGCCGAAGGATAGTTTCCACGTCTGCCACATCTGTTTCGCGCATTTTTCCGTCTTGGGCTAACATTTTCAACTGGTCACATTTTGTGACCGCTTCACTTCCCTCATTTTTTAAACGATTTTTGAGCGTAGTCCAATAAGTTTTAGCACGATTAAAGTTTGATTGCTCCGTCAAAGCTGCAACAATATCAATCACCGAAAAATACCATTTTTCCCGTCTTTCATCCCAGTGTCTGCGGATTTTTTTATCTTCAAATGTGGAGATTTTTATTTCAACCATATTTATACTTTACACTGCATGCAGTTTTCTCGTCCCGTCGTACCCTTAAGCAATTAAGTTATACTTATAGCTGAATATGGCCCGCAAAAAAGGACGCCGTTCTAAACCATTTGCTCTCTCGCTAAAAAAGGAAACCGTCAACTCAATTCTGGCGGTCATCATTATCGGCCTTGGCGGCCTAATCTCGGTTTCTTTCTCCCGCCAGGGTGTCATCCTTGAGAAAATCAATACTCTCGGCAGTCAATTCCTCGGTTGGCCCTTGATTTTCCTCCCCTTTATCTTCGTCTCCGGCGGTCTTCTCTTGACGAAAGTGAAATGGGGTATTGCCAGCCCCCATGTTTTTCTTGGCAGTCTCATTACTCTGCTCTCCCTCACCGGCTTGACCAAGGCCGGTACTGTTGGGACTCAACTTTTTTTGTCTGTCACTTCTTTGATCACCTCCCCTGGGGCATATATTTTTTATGCCATCGGTCTTACCATCGGCCTTCTGATTCTTTTCGAAACTTCATTTGAGGATATCTCCGTCACCATCGAAAAACTCCTTAAATTCATTAA
>CAYGRQ010000073.1:0-1644 GCA_964352325.1 uncultured Pseudomonadales bacterium | reverse complement strand
GATGTTTCCGGCCAACCAATGATCGCTGATCTGTCGAAAATGCCTCACGTCCTTGTTGCCGGCGCCACCGGTTCCGGGAAATCGGTTCTGGTTAATGCCTTCATCGCTTCAATTCTCTTCCGCGCCTCTCCCGACGAAGTCAAATTCATCATGGTCGATCCCAAGCGGGTTGAGCTGACCGGCTATAACGGCATCCCCCATCTCGTCACCCCCGTCATTGTCGAGCCGGAAAAAGTCGTCAACGCTTTAAAATGGTCTCTTAACGAGATGGAAAGCCGCTACAAGCTTTTTGCCGAAGTCGGCGTCAGAAACATTACCGCCTACAACGAACTCTCCGGTTTTCAGGCCATGCCTTACCTGGTCATTATCATCGATGAGTTGGCCGATATTATGCTCCTGGCCCGAAATGAAGTCGAAAACGATATCACTCGCCTGGCGCAAATGGCCCGCGCCGTCGGTATCCATCTCATACTTGCCACTCAGCGCCCCTCCGTCGATGTCATTACCGGTTTGATCAAAGCCAATATTCCCTGCCGTATCGCCTTTAATGTCACCTCCATGGTCGACAGTAAAGTCATCATCGATGGCCCGGGTGCGGAAAAACTCCTTGGTCGTGGCGATATGCTCTATGTCCCGCCCGATCAGGCCAAGCCGAAACGAATTCAAGGGGCCTTTGTCAAAGACAAAGAAATTACCGATTTGATCAACTACCTCCGCAGTACCGGCATCGATCCCCAGTACAACGACGCTATCACCAAGCCCCAGGCAAACAAAAGATCTATCATCGCCGCCAACGGCCAGGACTTGGGGGAATTCGACGAATTATTTAAAGAAGCCACTCACTTCTGTATCGAAGCGAACAAGGCCTCCGCCTCCTTACTTCAGCGCCGCCTTAGCATCGGTTACGCCCGCGCCGCTCGGATCATCGACCAGCTTGAGCAGGCGGGGATCGTCGGCAAAGGCGAAGGCGCCAAACCCCGGGAAGTGTTGATCACCAACGCCGACGACTTCTTCGCCCGCACTAACCCCGCCTCCGGTATAGAATAGTCCTGATTTATGAAAACCATCGGTGAAATAATTCACGCCTCCCGCGTCGATCGCTCCCTCAGCGAGCAGCAGCTTTCAGGTCTTACCCGAATTGATGTCAAATATATTCAGGCTCTAGAGGAAAACGATTTCCAGAAACTCCCTTCTGCCACCTTTACCAAGGGTTTTGTCAGAAATTTAGCCCAAGCACTTGGTAAGAATCCGGACGAATGGGTCGCCCTCCTCCGGCGCGATTATCAGGCAGCGACCGTTCCCGTTTCTGCTAGTACCCCACCCCGCCGCCAGCCTAAATTTTCTTTCTCTTCACTATTTCAATCCCAAATCGCGCTGCTACTTCTCGGAAGTTTAGTTTTTGTCATTTATCTTGGTTTCCAATACCGGGCCGTCATTACTCCACCGGCGTTGGATGTAATTAACCCCCAAAAAGACGCCGTTACCATCTCCCCGATAACCATCGAAGGCAAGACCGCCTCCGGTACCACCGTCACCATCAACGACGATCTGAAAATCACCCCGGATTCTTCCGGCTATTTCGCCGCTAAGCTCAATTTTTCCCCCGGTCAAAACGAGGTCAAAGTTTCCGTCACCAATCGCTTC
>CAYGRQ010000072.1:0-2950 GCA_964352325.1 uncultured Pseudomonadales bacterium | reverse complement strand
GTTTGGGGGACTTTTAAGTTTTTTGGGAATTTTGGGAATTTTGGGAATTTTGGGGCCACCTATATACAAACAAACTATCGATTATTCCCGCCACAATGACCGGCTGATAAAACAATCAATCGAAAACCATACAAAAGTCAGAGATGATGAGATGGCCTTATTTGCCGCCATCCGAGCACTCCCCTCGGGACGGGTTTTTGCCGGACGGGGAGGAGGATTTGGGAAAGATTTCCGCGTTTCGGAGACCCCATACTACATGGATCTCTCTACCTACGGCATCCCGACGACGCTTTGGCTCCCCGAAACCTGGTCGCCCAACTCCGATGTGGAGCAGTATTTTAACGAAAATAATGCCCGGGATTATGACCTCTTTGGTATCCGCTACGTCGCCGCTCCCCCAAAGCTTGAACCGAAGAAATTTTGGAAGTTGCTTAAAGAAGCTCCAACCCCGCCTGCATCAGCTACGCTGGAAGCGTTGCGGGCAGGGTGGAAATTGTATGAAGTCCAAAGGACACAGGACAATAAACAAAAAACAGAAAACAATGAGCGCGTCGGGTACTTTACCACAGGTGTACGGCCGGCGGTCGTCGCCACAGACAAGCGTTCGTACGGCAATGTGGTGCGGTTTTGGATCCAATCCGATGCCCATGAGAAAGGCTTATATCCCGAACTGACGTTTGCTAAAGACTATCCGCGCAAAACCGGACTTCCGAACTTCAAAATGCTTGACGAAGTGACCTACATGACCCCTGATACATCAACACACAACCTATTTTCCGAACCACCGGTCTATATGCCGCCGGGAATACAATCTCTCGAACAATTCAATAAATTAACGACACAACAACCTGCCTCGCTCGCCTCGTTGAGTCGAAACGGGCCGGCGGGCGGGTACAACACTGCAACCATCGAGAAAGAAGATTCGGAAGGAGACATGATCTTCCGGGCCACCGTTTCTGTGGGTGATACATGCGCGGAGTGCATCGTGGTCCTCAAACAAAGCTTCCATCCAAACTGGCGGGCGACCATCGATGGAAAGAGTGCCCCAACCATCACCGTCTTCCCCTTTTATCTCGCGACACTCGTCCCCGCCGGCACGCATGAAATTGTATTTTCGTATGAACCCAGTCGGTTAAAGGTGTTTTTATTGAGTATCGAGGCGATTATCATCATCGCAATCTTGAGAATATCGTTATACAGGAGATCACGGGAATCTACGGGAAAGTAAGGGGGAATTAAGAAAAGATAAGAGAGATAAGGAGAAATTAGGAGGAATTAAGGGGCACAAAATAAAAACTACCGCAGTTCAAAGATGACGGTCACGGATTTGGAGACCGTGCCGGTGCCGGGTTCGAGGCCACCTCCGCCTCCCCCACCCCCACCTGCATCCATCCGCATAATGGTGATCGGGCCGGTGGCTGATACCCCTTCGGTCACCGAAAGAATTGGTCCCAACTTGCGGCCTGCGGCTTTGGCGACGTTTGTAGCCTTTTCCCTGGCGTTTTCGACCGCTTCGGTGAAGAGCGTGTCTGCTGCCGTGCTATCTTCGTCAAGGGCAAAGTTGGGGCCGTAGACATTATTAGCACCGGATTTGGCGAGTAGATCGGCAAGGGCGCTGGCGCGGTCGACATCATGTAGTTTGATTTCGACGGTATTGCTCACACTCCACTGCCCCGGGCGCTGTTTCTGACGGTTATCCTCGTTGTACGTCTCCTGATTTTGGTAGATGTTGAGGTTTTGGGTTTTGATATCTGCCGATTTGATCCCGAAGCTCTTCACGGATTCGATAATCGCCGCAACTTTGTCATTGACCTCGCTGACTGCTTTTTCTTTACTATCATTAATGGAATTCACCCCCGCGCTAAAGCTCGCCACTTCGCTTTTGAGCTTGGCTTTCGCCTCCCCCACGACCGTCACCGTGCGGGCGGGCTTGAGACTAAATGATCCCCAGTCGACCCCTGACCAGGGAAGGAAAAAAGAACCTGCGACAAAAAGAAGTGCGGCCAATAGAAAACCGAGGAAGGCAAAAAGAAAGGGTTTCACCAGGTAGTAGAACTTCGATACTGTTCTTTTTCAAGAACAGCAGCTCCGTTTCTTCTGTTTAACGAATAATAGACTGTCCAGATGTGAACCCCGCTTCTAGGAATCGAAGTTTCACTACCTGGTCATGGTCTATTTCAGAATAGCACCGCAGGCGATTGGAATGCAAGAACTACGGGAGCGTTATGGGAATTTACGGGAGATTAGGGGGATCTAAGAGAGGTTAGGAGGAATTAGGAGGGAGGAGGAGAGGTGGGGAAATACTTGCTAGATTCCATGCGTGATGCGGGAGATGATACGGGCCGTTTTCTCGCCTCCCCAACCGATACCTTTCCCCAAAAGAGTGAGAAATGCGCGGGCTGGACGAAACACGGCGATACCTGCTGCCGCACCACCAAACGCGAGTCCCGGCGGGAGATTATTTTTTAGCGGACTATGGGAGGATCCTCCCAATACAGCTTCCGCTTTTGAACCAGCCGGTGGCTGAAAAGGCTTCATTCCTATATCTTTAAGAAATAACCCGCTCCAACCCGCAAATGCTACGGTGAGGGCGATATCTCCGGCTGTTGCCGCGACCCCTGCCCCTTGGGCGACCACATGGAAGCGCGCTGCTGCTTGGGACACGGCCTGTTCATCCATCTCTGGTTTTACCTCCCGGATGATGCGGACAGCGGCCTCGTCGCCAGCCCTCACCACACTATCAGATCGGAAATGATCGATGACCCGTTTCCCGGCTGCACTCACCTTCTCCCCTATCGAACGTTTCTGCTCCGGCGTTTCAACCGGTGACGCACCATCAGGTATTCCTAATTCCATATGTTTACTCTATCAGGACTTTCTCGTTCTGACAATCCGCAGTCTTGCCTAATCAATAATGGTACTGAACGACCTCCCGCAGCGAAGGGAAAAA
>CAYGRQ010000071.1:0-2960 GCA_964352325.1 uncultured Pseudomonadales bacterium | reverse complement strand
CAAACAAAATATGATAGGGCAAATACGGCCGCTGTAATTAACGCCGCCGTCAATGAAATCACGCCAATCAAGGCCGATCGTTTCCTGTCTAATATTGCTGTCTCCTTGGCCAGGGGGGCCCGCGCCAGCAGCCCCGCTTCTTTTGGTTCTACCGTCAAGGCCATATATGGGAAACCGTCGCTTATTAAATTGATCCACAAAATTTGCGACGCCAAAAGTGGTAGCGGCCACCCGGCAAAGATCGAAACCACCACCAAAATAATTGCCGCGAAAGCGTCTGATAATAAATAAACAACTACTTTCCGCAGGTTATCAAATATACCCCTGCCTTCCTCCACTGCCGCCAGGATTGTGGCAAAATTATTATCCAATAGGATCAAGTCCGCCACCTCCCGAGCCAAATCACTCGCCTCACTGACCACAATCCCGATATCAGCCCGTTTCAATGCCGGCACGTCATTGACCCCGTCCCCCATCATCGCCACCGTCTCCCCCGCCGCCTGAAGTGTCTCGACAATCTCCAATTTTTGTTCGGGTGAAGTCCGGGCAAAGAGAACTGTTCTGATAATCTTCTCTTTTTTAAGAGACTCTTCCAAGCTGGCAAAATCCGAGCCCATCATCACCAGGTCATCATCGACTTCGTAACTGCGACCAACCCGGCTTGGCGCATTACCGCCCATCCCGTCTCCTTGTAATCGCCTGTAATTACCTTCAGGCTAATACCGGCATTTTTGGCTTTTGCCAGTGAATCAGCCACTCCGTCACGAACCGGATCAGAGAAAAGCACTATCCCCGACCAAGAATAGTCGCCGGCCCGCTCACGAACTATCTTCGTCTCTGCCTCGCTAGCTGATATTTGTTTCATCCCCATGGCCACCATCCGGTAGCCCTTTATCCCCAAGTCAATAAAAACTTGTTTCCACTTATTTTTAATTTCATCATCAAAATTTACTTTCTCCAAAACCACCTCCGGCGCTCCACTGATAAACTCAACGCCATCTTTATCCTTTTTATGTCGGGTAATGATGTATTTGTGCTGGTGCTCGAAAGGTAACTCATCGGTCCGTTTGTATTTTTCGGCCTCGGCCTTTCCCGATCTTTTTTCTAGTCGCTGGGCAGACCAATTGCGCATCGCTATCTCCAGAGGATCGCGCTCGTCGTTGCACAGCCAGGAAGCCAAGATTAGATTACTTATTTTTTCTTTGTCATGACCGCTCTCGTCTTTAATTTGTTCGTCAATATTGCCCAGAGCCGTAACCGTCCCCGCCACCTCCATTTTTCCAAGTGTTATTGTTCCCGTCTTATCCAAACAAATTGTCGAAACACTCCCTAGCGTTTCTGCCGCGATTAGCCCGCGAACAACCGCTTTTCTCTTGAGTATTCGATTCATTCCCACTGCCAAAATTACTGTCAGTCCAACCAGTAAACCTTCAGGTATGGCCGCTACCGCCAAAGCCACCGAGGTATTCAAAAACTGAACCAACGGTTCACCCTTTACTATCCCATAGATGAAAATAGAAGCTGTCACCGCCAGAATAACCACCATTAGTTGTTTGGTCAACTTTTCGAGCCTTTCTTGAAGCGGTGTCACCGCCCCCCTTTTCTCCTGGACTGTCCTCGCAATCGAACCCATTCTGGTTTTCATACCCGTCCTGACAACCAGCATTTCGCCTATTCCTCGGTCAATTACCGTCGACATGAAACACTTATATTCAGCCTCGGCCTTTTCAAAATAATCGCTCTCGATCACAAACTCACCTTCGGGCCAGGTTTTCTTGGCCACCGGCATTGACTCACCCGTTAGTATGGCCTCGCTCACATACATCCCGTCTTCGACCACCAGAAAGCCATCGGCCGGTATCTTCGCCCCGATAGTCAGCTTCACTACATCTCCAGGCACCAACAGTGCCGCTTCAATTTCTAGCCAGGCGTCCCCTCGTTTGACTCTCGCTTTTGGCGTCAGTAAATTCGCCAAAGCCGCCATCGATTTCTCTGCCCGATATTCTTGAAAAAAGCCGAAAACTGTATTGATAACCACCGCCACCAAAATTACCAGAGCGTCCACCCCTTCACCCAAGAAAAAGGAAACTAGACTGGCCGCCAACAGTACAAAAACCAGGGGGGATTTTACTTGATTAAACAAAACCCTCGGCCAAATGATATTCGCTTTTGTCTTGATCTCATTTCGACCATAAGTTGAAAGCCTTTCTGTCGCCTCTGCCTTTGATAATCCTTTTCTCCACTCCATACAATCATTCTACAATCATTCACCCCCTGCAGGGCCTGGCCCTGCAGGCAATTCTTCCGGAAATATTCCGTCAAGTTGTGCCCTTAGTCCCACCATTTTGGAGATCAGCTCCCCAGCCAACTCCTCACCGACCTTGGTTTCCGCAACTTCCACCAAACTCCTAGGAAATATCAAGGGAAACTCCACTCCAAGATGAGTCGGCGCAAAAAACGATTTACAACTCAATTCCTCCGGCAGACCATACACCTGTCTTTCAATATCCATCTTCATCGCCCCACCCCTAGTGACCCGTTTCACCTTCACTATTTCTTCGAAACCGTCTCTGTGTTTGAATGTATCTGTCGAGTTTGTCTCCCCGGAAAACCCCAAATCAACGGGAATCATATCCGTCTCCCACCCATCCGTAAACAACACGTCACCTTTAACCGAAGGCGCCCAATAAATCATTCTTTTAGGGCTTAGTTGTGGTCTGATCGCTACTGTGGGCAAATAACTATCAAACCCCTTCCATTCTGGCAATGGCATACTCGCATATATTCCCCGGAAAGAAAATCCCAAACTCAAAGCCCAGATCGAAGAAATGCTCTCCGTCTCCCCAGACGACCCCGTTCTTTCCTGCAGCCAACTAGTTCGCGAATACGTTAACCACCACCCACCGACCAATCTTTCTGCCGCCGAAACCAGACTTCTAAACTTATTGCTGGAGAACCAA
>CAYGRQ010000070.1:0-3037 GCA_964352325.1 uncultured Pseudomonadales bacterium | reverse complement strand
CTACGGCTAATTTTAGCACAAACGGGGGGGAACCCTATTGTTTGTTAATTTCCAGAAATTCTCTGACCGTAACAATTTTCAAACGACCCAAGAGGGGGTCGCCATTCAAAACCAGCAGGTCCTTATCGCCAGTGATCAAGTAGTCCGACCCTCCGCCAAAAGCCAAGGCCAGCAATTTATCATCACCACCATCTCTACTGCGAATTGGCAAGTGCTCCTCCGAAAGCGGGGTTGCTGATTCAGAACCGAGTCTTAATAGTGTCAAGACTTGGGCTATTATTTCGGTCGAAAGACCGTAGCGCTTTTTTATGTCGTTTCTTTGCAAAACAGTCTCTATCTCAGAAATAAGTTGACTTGAAGTTGCCAGAGTATAAAAACCCATCTGCCACAATCGAAGAAGTTGGTCGGGCAAACTTCCCCTGACAATAATAGCGCTAATAAAGAGATTTGTATCAATAACCACCCGCGGTTACATCTTTCATTACCGCCCCAATGTTTTTATCCTTGTTTTGTTTCTGAATATCATCCACCATCCCAAAAAATCTCATTTTCGCCACTTTTTTGAGAGTCTCGTACTCATCCGGATTCACTACCACCGCAAAAACTCTACCCTTTTTTTCGACCGCAATGGATTTTTTGCCATAATAAACCTCCCCCAAAAGATCGGTGAAACCATCCCTAGCGGCCCTTGCGGTCATCGTCGTCAACATAACCAAAATATATCACAAATTTACACAATGTCAATAATTACATTATGACTACAGTGCATGCGGATGACATTTATACCTCCCGTTAGTTATACTTAAATCTGCCATGCCCATCGAACAACACCCCATTCCCCAAGACGTCGCCGGCTACAAGTTCCGCCTCATCGGTGACATGACCTTGAAACAATTCATCTGGCTGGCCGGAGGGATCATTTTGGGTCTCTTCATCTATCAACTTCCCCTGCCTTTCTTCTTCAAATATCCCCTGGCCGCCCTCGCCGTCGGCCTTGGCGCCGGCATTGCTTTTGTCCCTATCGAAGGCCGGTCCATGGACAAATGGCTCATTGCCTTCATCAAATCCATCTACTCACCCACCCAATACGTCTGGAAAAAAGGTGGGGGGGAAGAAACCTCCCCAACCATCACCGCCGTGGTCAAACCAGTTACTATTCCAACTCCGGTTGTTCCTCCCTCAACTCCCCCGCCCGCCAAACCAATTGCAACATCTCCAACTCTTCAACCAACCGCACCAGCTTCTCAACTGCCCGTTCCCTTTACTCCCACCACTCCCAATACCCTGGTCGGTATGACTCTCACTCCCGACAGCAAGATACTCCCCGGCTGCCTCATCGAGATCAAATTGGGTGGCCTCAGTCAGCGTGCCACCAAAAGCAACCAGCTCGGTCAATTCCTCTTTGCCAAACCGCTCGAAAACGGCGTTTACCAAATTGTCACCGAAAAAGCCGGCTACAGGTTCGACACCTACTCTCTTAATCTCACCGGCCAGATTGTTAAACCCTTAAGACTCCAAGCCAAACTATGAATACCAAAAAACAACAAAAAATCAGCGTCAAAGGCATTCAAATAGTAATATTCACGAGGAACGAGCGTAATTATATTTCTTTAACAGACATTGCTCGTTACAAGAATGCCGATGAACCAAAAGATATTGTCAAAAATTGGTTAAGGACGAGAAACACTATTGAGTTTTTGGGGATATGGGAAAAACTACATAACCCGGCCTTTAAAGGGGTCGAATTCGACGCCTTTAAAAACGAGTCGGGAAGTAATTCATTTGTTCTTTCACCCCAGAAATGGATAGAAAAAACGCAGGCTATTGGTATCATCTCAAAGATGGGTCGTTATGGCGGAGGCACCTATGCTCATATTGACATTGCCTATGAGTTTGCTTCTTGGATAAGTGCCGAGTTCAAACTGTTCCTCATCAAAGAATTTCAAAGACTCAAAGAAGAAGAGAATCTACGCCTTGCCCTAGGTTGGGACTTGAAAAGAAATCTTGCCAAAATTAACTATCGAATTCACACTGATGCCGTGAAAGCTCACCTGGTTCCAAACAGTTTGCCAAAAAACAAAATTAATATCGTTTATGCTAACGAAGCGGATGTTTTAAACATTGCTCTACTCGGCATGACCGCTAAAGACTGGAGGGATAAAAACCCGAGCAAAGAAGGCAATCTCCGAGATTATGTCAATGTTACCCAACTAGTAGTTTTGTCAAACTTGGAAGGCATTAATGCTGAACTGATTCGCCAAGGACTGTCACAACCAAACCGGCTAATTCAACTCAATCAAATTGCCATTATCCAAATGCGATCCTTGTTAAGTAGCAGCGGCATAAAGAAACTGAAATGAGTACCATCAAAGCCAGCACCCAGGAACACCTCGACATCTATACCATCAAGGACCACTTAGTCTTCTTAAAGGACGGCAGTGTCGCTCTCGTCCTCCAGACCACCGCCATCAACTTCGGTCTTCTCTCTGACGAGGAACAAGATGCCACCATCTATTCTTATGCCGCCCTGATCAACTCCCTCTCCTTCCCCATTCAAATCCTCATCCGCTCCCAGAGAAAAGATGTTTCCGAATACATCGAACTGCTCGACCAAAGAATGCAGGAAGTCCAATCGCAAAAAATCAAGGAAACAATTATTAAATATCGCCAATTCATCAAGAGCCTGGTCAAAGAAAATCGCGTCCTCGAAAAACGCTTCTACGTCGTCGTTCCTTTCACCACTGTCGAACTCGGCATTACCGCCAGCGCCATGAACCCCTTCGCCAAGATCCCCCAAAAGCCACCCTTCGATCTTTCCTATATCGGCGAGAAGGCAATGCTCACCCTCTACCCCAAACGCGACCACCTCATCCGCCAGTTTGCCCGGATTGGCTTGAAGGCGCGGCAAATGACCACGCCCGAACTCTTTAGTTTCTTCTACAACACCTCTAACCCCCCTGCTAGTACTCCCAAACCGGAAATTACTCTATCCAGCACATAACCATTACCCAAATTAACCCCATCCCCACCCAGTCCC
>CAYGRQ010000069.1:0-3262 GCA_964352325.1 uncultured Pseudomonadales bacterium | reverse complement strand
CTTCCGGGTGCATTGGACAGGTATACTTCATCATTTCATTCTAGCTAATTTTCGCCAGGTCAGGTGCTCGTAAATACTCCCCCACATTGCCCCCAGTGCCCCCGCAAAGAGAAATTCTTCCAAAGGCACGCCAAAGATCAAGACCCCGGAGATTTCTTTTAGATTCCAATACATTTGGACATAATTGGGAAAAAGAACCACAAATGTTGCAAAAAAGACTACGAAATACAGCCCAGTGAAAATAACCGCCCCTTTTTTGATCGAGTCGGTCAAATCCGGCCGGCACCAGGCCGTCGCCAGCGCACCAAAAGTCAAACCGATGATCGCGCTGTATATCGGATTAAGCGGTGTCAATAGAGAAAAGAAAGCGAAGACGACGATTGGCGAAAGAACCGCCAGGGTATGTAGCTGGTGCCGGGCTTGATGCTGGACCCGATGGGCCAGTCTTTTTTCGCGGGCACCAGAAATAAACTCATATGTCACCGCGGCAATTCCGCCTACCGCGAAAGCAAAGATAATTGACTCGAGATCGATGCGGTACCTTCCGGCCAAATCAAAAATAGTCAGCGGCTCCCAGTAGCGCGGTATGAAAAAAGGCTCCGTCAATCCCAATGGCGCGGTCAGACTGCTCACCAAAAACATTTTCTTTCTCATCATCGGCCTGGCCATAAAAAGCCTGGCCCAGACGACCAACAAAACCAAGCTGCCAATTAAGTAGGCATAGTTATAGAGCATAATTTTTTATCGCCACTCTACTACTTCTTTTTTAAATACATGTTGTAGCAATGGGCAAAACACCAGCCGACCAACCAGGCCCCAATCGTGGCCGTAATCAGCCCCAAAAAGAACGAGGGCATCGTCAAGTTCCAAGTATTCATTTTCGTTAATTGGATACCGTGAAACCAGGATTGCGCCACCACGAACGAAAGGTCGGGGAATAGTCCGATCAAAACCCTGCAGGCCACATAAATCACCGCCACGGTCGTCGCTGCCGCGTTAGCGGTTGTCATTGGATCATGCTTCATCAATAATCACCCCCTTTCTTATACCATTTAACTAAATCTTATCCACCTCCGCCAGTATCTCCTTGTTTCGGACCGCCATTTGCGGATCATCCCAGGCAAATCTGATCACTCCCTCTTTATCAATCACGACGAAGGAATGCCCCGGATACTGCCCCCGGTGCATCGAGGAAGCGGTGGTTAAAACGCCATAAGCCGTGGTCACCTTTCGGTCGCCATCCAGAAGTACGGTCGCGCCGGCCAATTCAGGCATTTTGGCAATCGCCTGCGTCCAGTCTTTCTTGGGATCGACGTTAATATTTAGAACAACCGCCTTTTGGAGTAGCTCGCTATCCTTTGAAAAAGCGGCGATCTGATTCCAACAAGCGGGGTAGCACATCAGGCCCTCGTTGAAAAACAAAACCACTTTTTTTCCGCGCAGTGACGAGAGGCTTATCTTTTTTCCGTCATAGCTTTCCAGGGTAAAATCAGGCGCCGGTTTTCCCAAAAGGCTGTCAAAAACGGTCGTCTCCGCCGGTTGAGGCGCGCCATGATGATCATCCATCGAGGCCGCTTGCGCCTGCATCGGCGCATTTGTCGGTATTACTCTAGCTGTCTGCACTCCTGCCGTCGCTGGTTTTGGTTCGGTTGGCCTCTTATAGATTGCCGCCACCACAATCACCGTGATTAATACTTCGCTGACAATAGTAAGAATCAGTTTTTCTTTACTGGTCATTTGTTTTTTTAACTAAGTTAATAATTTGCACCACCGCTTTATTGACGATGAAAAATAACAAGAGCAGGAAGACGCCTGCCCAGACTGGTTCCGGAATCAAACTGGTGATGCGGCTAATTGACCGGATCAGCCCCGTTAAGTAGATGTTGATTGAAACTTGGAAAGAAGAGTAGGCCATTAACTGATTACCCCGGGCCGCCGCCAGAATCCAGAGCCCCATAACCAGAAAAACCAGGCCCGAGAATAAGTTGGCCACGGTTAGTTTGACCTGCCTGCCGGCAATTGAATAGACGATCGTTTTCCTGAAAGCCATAAACTTTTTGGTAAAATTGGCCCGGTCCAAAAACGCGGCAATCAAAAATAGCGGCGCCACCATTCCCATCACGTAAGCGACCGAGTAAAGCGTTCCCAAAACCATAGATCCCGGCAGGGCCGACAGGGCGATTACCCCGGCCAACACCGGCGCACAGCAAGTGGTCGCAATCGCCGAAAACACCCCCAAAACGTAGACTGAACCGAGGTCGTATTTTTTTAATTCCGGGTGGACGGAAAAAGGTAGCGAAAACTGCTTGCTCGCCAGCAGAAAAACTCCCAATAAGGTCAGAAAAATCCCGCCAACCAGAAAAATCTGGTTATGATAAGCGGAAAACAATTGGCTAAGCCAGGAAACCGAAAGTCCGATGGGGACGAAAATAGTGGCCAGTCCCAGGAAATAGATAAAAGTCATCAGAAAGACCGTTGATTTTTGTTTAAAAATTGACCCCAGATAAGTCGGCAGCAGCACCCCGATACAACAAGGAGCGAAAAGGGCGGCCATACCCGCCACAAACGAAGCAACTAAGGAGCCGCTAATCAGTAAGTCCATAGCTACTTCTTTATACGCACCAAAAATGAAGAAAACGTGAAGACTAGCCCAACACTAAATTAATTATTGGTTCCGCGGGTCACATGATTTGGTAAAACCGGCCGCCCTTGCCTCTTTTTCCGTGCAAAAGTACTCTTCCCCCGCGTATTTCTCAATTATTACCTTGGAGTAGTGCCGGCAATCCGGCATCAGGTATTGTTTCTCACCGGTCCGGTCGTCGATGTTGCCCTTGATAGGACATTTTGGATTTGGGGGATCAGGTTGATAACAGCGCGGGCTGTACACTCCCAATTTGTGTTCCCTGGCGTAATCATTGGCGGCCTTAACCGCGTCATTCTCCTCGCCGGCTTCGCGGGTGGTGACGGCAAATCCATTGCGGACCATATATTCATTGACCAGGTGGCCGTCGACGTAAACGAGGGCCAGAATACGTCGGAAAATATCGGTTTTAGTATCTTTCAAAAGAACGCGCTTACCCGAGATTTGTTTAGTCAAGGCAGTTTTGGCTTCTATTCCCACGCAAAATTCCAGTTCAGGTGCATTCAAACTTGCCAAACGAATGGTTTGTTTGTTAGCAATTTTAAACGAGTCTCCGTCAATCACCTCCGTTACCAGCTCCCCCCGGGTTATCATCCATCCTCCGGCGATAATCGTCCCGGT
>CAYGRQ010000068.1:1525-3414 GCA_964352325.1 uncultured Pseudomonadales bacterium | reverse complement strand
TTAACATTTTTTACATCTTCTCCACGACTTCAATTCCCAAAAGCGAGAGGCCGTTCTTCAACACTTGTGCCACAGCCGCTACCAACTCGAGCCGGAATTTTTCATTTTCTCCGCCAACGACTTTGTTCAAATTATAAAAACCATTAAATCTCTGAGCCAAACCAAACAAGTAAGTCGTCACCACTTGAGGGGTGAAATTTTTGGCCGCCTCGACCACCACCTCCGGATATCGATAGAGTGTTCGCAAGACACTTCTTTCATCTTCGTTCGATGGTTCCCCGACAGACTCCATCAAACCGTCCTTTCCCGATTTAGCCAAAATCGATCCCGCTCTGGCAAAAGTATACTGAATATACGGTCCGCTATTTCCTTGCATATTTAGTACCTCATCCCAGTCAAAAAGGATGTCCCGTTTGGGATCCCCTTTCAAATCATTCCACTTCAAGGCTCCAATTCCCACTTTTTGCGAAACGTTGTTTTTTTCTCCATTTCCCAAAGCCGCGGCTCGCTTGATCGCTTCAGAAAGGACCTCCTCCAACCAAATCACGTTCCCCTTCCGGGTACTCATCTTCCCCTCTTTGAATCGGAACATCCCATGCCCGACGTGAACCCGCTGACCCTCTTTGTACCACCCCAACATTTTCTCGATTTCAAAAAGTTGTCTGAAATATAGCGACTGTTCCGCCCCCACTTCATTCACCACCAGGTCCGGTTTGTATTTTTCCAACCGATACTTATCTGTCGCCAAGTCCCGGGTCGCGTAGAGACTTGCCCCGTCTTTCTTGATTATCATCATCGGCGGCAGCTTATCTTTCTCAAAAAAGACTAGCTTGGCGTCTTCCTTGCCTGTTCCCAGTAACTTTTTCTTTTCCAATTCGACAATTACCACTTCCATTTTGTCCTCAAAAAAAGACTCGCCCAATCCCTTCCCCTGATTAAACTCAGCCGAATGTTTGATCTTCAATAGCTCATAAATTTTGGAGAACTCCACCCACGACCAATCAATGCATTTCTGCCACAACTCTCTTGCCTCTTTATCGCCATCCTCCAATTTCTTAAACCATTCTCTGGCCTCATCCTCAAGAGTCGGGTCTTTCTCTGCCTCTTCGTGAAATTTTACATACAAGGCCACCAGCTCTTTCACCGGAAACCTGCTCTTGGCAATCTTATCAATATTCCCCCAATGTTTGATCGCACAAATCTGTTTCCCAAATTGTGTCCCCCAATCGCCAAGGTGATTATCCCGCAACACCCTCCAACCATTCGCCTCCAGCAAATTCGCAATCGCATCCCCAATCACCGTCGATCGCAAATGACCGATGGTAAACGGCTTGGCAATATTGGGCGAGCTATACTCGACAATCGCCAGTTTTCCTTTTCCGGAATCGTTGGTTCCGTAGTTTTCCTTCTTCTCCAAAACCTGTTTCAATTCACCAACCAACCACTCCCTCTTCAACCAAAAATTGATAAACCCCGGACCGGCCACCTCTACTCGCGAAAGGTCCACCACCTCACCCAAAACATCGCTCTTTTTCAGCTTCTCTGCCAGATCCTGCGCCAACTCTCGCGAGTTACCCCTCATCATCATCGCCACATTGCTCGCGTAATCTCCATGACCCTCATCCGCTGGATGTTCCACCACAAAACCAGGCATCTTCTCGTCTGGTCCGAGCAAGTGCATCACCACTCTCTCAATCGCTTGTCTAATTACGTCAGCCGGTTCCATTACCCCTAATTCTATTACATTTCCTCCTCCTCGTCCTCGCCTTCCCTTAATCTAAGATATTCATCGAACTCATCCTCATCACATTCCTCCAACCACTCCTCCAGTAATTCCCGCTCGTCTTCCATCAATGTTGGTGCCAAAATCAATTCGCGAATTCTTTCCG
>CAYGRQ010000068.1:0-1425 GCA_964352325.1 uncultured Pseudomonadales bacterium | reverse complement strand
TCCCGCTCGTCTTCCATCAATGTTGGTGCCAAAATCAATTCGCGAATTCTTTCCGTCACCACTCCATCCTACACTTTTTACCAACTACTGATGCTCCCTGTCAAGAACTTTTCGGCGTCCAAAGCCGCCATGCAACCCATGCCCGCCGCCGTAATCGCCTGACGGTAGCGGATATCGACCATATCGCCGGCGCCAAAAACACCAATTACACTAGTTTGCGTCGGATAATCATTTAGCCATATCTCCTGATTCATCTGAGTCTTATTGCTAGTTAGTTTAGTAATTAAATATCCATGAGAGTCTAATTCGACTTGGTCCTTCAGGATATCGGTCGCCGGCGTGTGACCAATCGCCAGAAACAAGCCGTCTGCCGGCAATTCTTTTTCCCCGGCTTTATCCTTGATTCTGATTCTCTCCAGTTTATTCTCACCCGCCACCCCGATTACTTCTGTCTCCCACAGGACCGGGATGTTTTTTTCCTTGATTCTTTCCTGCATAATTTTACTTGCCTTAAACTCACCCTTTCGGTGGATTAAAGTCACCTTATCGGTAAATCGGGCCAGCGCCAAAACATCTTCCATCGCCGCGTCGCCGCCGCCAACCACGAAAGCAGTCTTATCCTTAAAAAAAGCCGCGTCGCAAACCGCGCAGGTTGATACTCCCCGGCCCAAAAGCCTCTCCTCGCCCATCCCCAACATCCGGCTCATCGCCCCCAGTGCCAAGACCACCGCCTTTGCTTGATACTCCGTCTCCCCCACCCAGACCCTTTTTATCTCACCGGCAAAATCGACCTTCGTCACATTCTCATTTTTTATTTCCGCCCCAAATCGCTCGGCCTGAGCCCTCATCTCTGCCATCAGCTCCGGACCGGCAATCCCTTTGGGAAAACCGGGAAAATTCTCCACTTCCGAGGTAAACATCAACTGCCCCCCGGCATTTTCACCAGCCAAAACCAAGGGCGAGAGCACTGCCCTGGCCAGATAGATCGCCGCCGTGTAACCGGCGGATGCCCCTCCGATGACGATAACGTTTCTTACTTCAGCCATTAGCCGGTAACTCTCTTAATCATGTCTTCATAACCACCTTTACCGCCAAAACCAACTTTCCTCTCTATCTCTTTTCCGTCTTTGAACACAATCGCTGTTGGAATACTCATCACCCCATATTTAACCGCCGTTTCCTGGCTCTCATCGACATCCAATTTCCCAATTGTGACTTTGCCGGTATAAACATCAGCTAACTCGTCAATAATGGGGGCCGCCATTCGACAGGGACCACACCACTCGGCAGAAAAATCGACTAAAACTGGTAATGAAGACTTAAGGACTTTCTCGGAAAAATCAGCGTCGCTAAAATGTATTGCTGCCATAGTTATAGAAATCTTTTTAATAATTTGGTTGATTCTTCTTTGGGTACATTGCAGGC
>CAYGRQ010000067.1:0-3570 GCA_964352325.1 uncultured Pseudomonadales bacterium | reverse complement strand
AAGAAAGATTTATTGCTAATGATTGACAAAATCAGTATCATATATCCAAGATGATCAAAAAAGATTTAATCGTCAGAAATTCCAAAATACTCGGAGGTATCCCAACAATAAAAGGGACAAGGATTCCAGTTTCGTTGCTGAAACGACTAATCAAAGTCGGATATCCAGACAAAGTCATTACCTACGAATACCCGTCTCTGTCGCGAGAGAAAATCTTAGCCTTCAGAAAGATGTTGGAGAATCAAGCCAATGTCTCCCAAACAAAATAGATTTCGCCTCCTTCTGGACGAAATGCTACCTCCGAGAAGTAAATTCCCAAACCTGAATAAATATCATGATCTAAAACATGTAGTGCGGGACTTTCACTTAGAGGGAATTTCAGACGATAAGGTTGTAAAGTTTGCCAAAAAAGAAAGACGGGTTCTGATTTCAAAAAACAGTAGGCATATGATCGATTTGGGTCGTATCAACAAAATTAAACTAATCTGCATCACTGAAACGATGGATTGGGAAGAAATTGACTCGGTTGTCATGTCCGCATTACGAAATATGAAAAGTTCAGATCAATTAATTAAGCTTTCTCGACCAGTGCGAAGAAAAAAATAATTCATGGCCAAAACATTGACACTTCCCGCCCCTTCCCGCCTACGTCCAAGCTTGAGTGATAAAATATACCCGTACTGCCCTGCCCGCAATGGGGAATTGCGGCGGCAAAGAAGCCCAAGCAGAATTAATCAAACTTGTTGACGGCAAACCCCTCTACCTAAAAGTTTTGTTTAATGATCAATTCAAAAGACTGGTCAGTGATGTCTTCACCCCTGACGGTTCGGTCAACGAAAAAATGCTCGCCTCCGGCTGGGCCTATTACGCCCGCGGTATCGGTCGGGAGTCGGATGCAATGAGACTGGCCGGAGAAGTTGCCCGTGAGAAAAAGCTCGGCGTTTTCGGTCAGTGTATCGAGAAGATAAACACCAAACAGCCAAAATGCGTCATCAAGGCCCAACACTCGACGAACAAAGCCGGTGATGTTTATCGTTTCCCAGGCTGTGGTCAATATGAATCAACTCTCATTCAGCTTTATCTCGGTGATCAGTGGTTCTGTACCGAAAAAGAGACCGTCAAGGCTGGCTTCACCAAAGCCTCGGACTGTTTTGACAAGAAGTGGCGCTAGGGCACACGACCTCTGATATATTAAAGTGATGACGCCACCGCTAAAATGGGGGTTTATTTTCTTTCTCGCTTTCGCCCTCTTCTCCATTCCCGTCGCTTTTGGCGCCTTTAACAATCTCGACCAAAACATCACCGTTAGCCTCCAAAACTGGTTCACCGTTTCTTTTGACACCCCGCTTTCTCTTTTTAGTCTTTTGGGCAGTTTCGAGATCACCACCCTGATTCTCGTTTTCGTCCTCGCCAAACTCGGTTTCAAAAAAAGCCTCATCATCTTGGCCATCTTTCTCCTTGGCATCGGTCTGGAACTCCTGGGTAAAATTTCTCTTTTCCATCCCGGCCCGCCGAGCCTCTTTTTTCGCTACAACCTGGGTTTCTATTTCCCCTCCGGCATCATCCAAACCGGCTACTCCTATCCTTCCGGCCACAGTTACCGCACCGCCTTTCTGACCTATCTGCTCATCTACCTCCTCCAAACAAATAAAAAGCTAAAACCAGGTGTCAAAAAATGGCTGTCCGCCTCTCTCTTACTTATCCTCTTTGTCATGCTCATCTCCCGCATTTCCCTCGGCGAACACTGGACCACCGACGTCATCGGCGGCCTGCTTTTGGGCGCCGGCTTTGCCTCTTTCTCGGTCTACCTCATCCGGACTGGTAATTTGGCCCCAAATCGGCTAAAATAACCCATAATATGGATATCAGAAACGTCGCTGTCATCGCCCACGTCGACCACGGCAAAACTACCCTCATTGATGCTCTCCTCAAACAGAGCCATATTTTCCGGGCTAACCAGGTCGAGATGAGCCAAACGACCATCCTCGACAGTAACGACCTCGAACGGGAAAAGGGCATCACCATCTTGGCCAAAAATACCGCCATTACCTTTCGTGACGTCAAGATTAACATCATTGACACTCCCGGCCACGCCGATTTCGGGGGCGAGGTCGAACGCACCCTCGGCATGGCCGACGGCGCTCTTCTGATCATCGACGCCCAGGAGGGGCCGATGCCTCAAACCCGCTTCGTCTTGAAAAAAGCCTTTGAATTGAACCTGAAAATCATTGTCGTCATCAATAAGATTGACAAACCCTACGCCCGCGTCAAGGAAGTGATCGAAAAAACCAACAATCTCTTCCTGGAGTTGGCCACCAAAGACGACCAGCTCGAATTTCCCATTCTCTTCGCCCATGGCCGCGACGGCAAAGCCTGGAGTCAGCTACCGGCCGACTTTAATGAACCAGGCGACATCAGCCCATTACTGGAAGCCATTCTAACCTATATTCCCGCCCCTCAAAATGAAATAGAAGCTGGTTTCAAAATGCTCGTTTCCAGCCTTGACTACGACCCCCACAAGGGCCGCTATATTATCGGCAAGATCTTCCAGGGTAGCGTCAAACCGGGGGACCGCGTCATCCTTTCGGGTAACAACAAAAGTTATGGTATCGAAACCGTTCAGCTTTCCCGTGGTCTTTCCCGCTATGCCACCGACGCGGCTTTCGCCGGCGATATCGTCGCCCTGACTGGTATTGCCGACGCCAAAATCGGGGATACGATCAGTAACGTTGCCGACACTACCCCCTTGGCCCCCCCCAAACTGACCGAACCGACTCTCCACATGACCATCGGCGCTAACACCTCGCCCTTTTCCGCCCGGGAAGGTCAATTCACCACCAGCCGTCAGCTCGAAGACCGCCTGATCAAGGAACTCGAAACTAACCTGTCTCTGAAATTGGAAAAACTCGAAAGTGGTAAGTTTAAAATGTCCGGCAAAGGCGAGCTCCACTTGGCCATCTTACTCGAAACCATTCGCCGCGAGGGTTACGAAATGGAAGTCGGCAAACCCGAGGTCATCGTCAAAGTAATCGCCGGCGAAAAACAAGAGCCGGTCGAAGAAGTCAGCATCATCGTTCCCAGTGAATACCTCGGTATCATCACCCAGGAAATCGGCAAACGCCTCGGCCACCTGATCAAGATGGAGCCCATCTCTGCCGCCGAAATTGAGTTTATCTACAACCTGCCCACCCGGAACATCATTGGCCTCCGAAGTCTGCTTTTGACTGCCACCAAAGGCACGGCCGTCTTTTCTTCCCAGGTCAGCGGCTATCAACCGGTTGGCAGCCCACTACCGAAACTTCGTCGTGGCGTCCTTATCTCTAGCCAAACCGGCGAGGCCCTCGCCTATGGTCTGCAAAACGCCCAAGGACGGGGCATCACCTTCGTCAATCCCGGTACTTCTGTCTATGAAGGTATGATCGTCGGCGTCAACGCCAAGGAGGAAGATATCGAGATCAACGTCACCAAAGGCAAAAAGCTGACCAATATGCGCTCTCAGGCTTCCGATGGTGTCATCCAGCTGACCCCGGCCACCATCATGAGCCTCGAACAATCGCTCGACTTTCTCGA
>CAYGRQ010000066.1:0-3598 GCA_964352325.1 uncultured Pseudomonadales bacterium | reverse complement strand
AGACGAATTGCATGGCGGGTGGGAAAGACGGGAGGGACGTGGTTGGAATCTATTTTATGGCCCAAATTTATTCCGAAGGCGGGGTTTTGGGTTTTGGTGTTCGAAGTGTGGAGTCTCAGGAGGCAATAGTCGTTTCCGTGCCGCTTATCGTCGACCCCGGATTGTTGGATGGTGGTTTGGCGGGGGAACTGGGGCTGTCAAAAATAAACAGTTTTATGACTGGTGGCCGCTCGTGAACTGTTGCCAGGAGATTACCGATTTGCCAGGAAGCTGGATAGTATCTAGTATCAAGTATTTAGTATCTAGCCTTGTCTTAATTATTTTTACTTCAATCTCACCTATTCTCGTCCAGGCGCCGGGGTCGGGATTTTCTGAACGGATGAGGTTGTGGATGGTGAGGGCGACGGCCCCATCAAGGGCGGCCTTGATTTTTTCCCAGTCGACGAAAGCGTTTTCGCGAGTACGGGTTTTGGTCGACGGCGTGACTGTAGCGGCTGACTCGTTTTGGGGGACTGCGGCGTAGTTGTTTTTTGCCAGACGGGGGAGGTTTTCGGCTAGGAGTTGGATGGCGACCTGGGTAAGTTTATTGGTCAGAGTTTGACAATTGTCGTTTATATCAATACCAATTTTTGCTTGAGAAATAATGGGTCCGTGATCAAGAGCTTCGTCCAGGCGCATCAGGGTGACGCCGGTTTCGACCTCGCCGTTTCTTAGGGCCTCGCTAATGGGAAGAGCACCGCGGTATTGGGGAAGAAGAGAAAAATGAATATTGAAACTGCCGCCGGCGGGGGCATCAAGGTAGGAGCGGGGGATGATTTTGCCGTAGGAGACGACCAGAAAGATGTCTGGCTTAAGCAGGGCCAGATGGGCCAGATTGGCGGCATCTAATGTGGTTGGTTTGAAGACGGGCAGGTCGTATTTGGCGGCGGTTTGGGCGACGGGCGAGGGGGTCAGAATCTGTTTTCTACCCCGGGGTTTGTCGGGCGCGGTAACCACGCCGACAACCCTGACGACCTGGCTTTTGCTGACTGCTTCGAGAATGGCGGCGGAGAAGTCGGGGGAACCGAAGTAGATGAGGTTTATTTTTTTCATAAGGAAAACGAAACCAGGCCGTCTTCGGTTTCGCGTAAAATCTGGCCGTTTTGCTGCCTGATGCGGTCGGTGAAGAGAATGCCGTTGAGATGGTCGATTTCGTGTTGGATATAGGCGGCCTCGACATCGGAGAAGTCTTTGCTGACGGTTTTGAAACTGCCCGCCTCCTGGTACTTGAGAGTGATCGAGTAAGCCCTGTCGACAAAACCCCAGAGCCTGGGAATGGAGAGACAGCCTTCAAGCCAGCGGTCTTTTTTCTTTTTGTAGAAGGTAGAGAGCATTTTCTGGCTGGCCGAGACGACTTTCGGATTGACGAAAACCCGAACTTTCTTTTCGGAAAGGAGGATAAAGAGACGTTTGTCGAGACCGACTTGGGTGGCCGCCAGACCGACACCTTTGGGATCGGTGGTTTTCTTGAGGATTTCTCCCATTTCCTTGACCTCCTTGGCGGTTTTTTTGTCCCAGGAAATTACCGCTTTAGCAATGTGTTTCAGAAAAGGGTGAGGAGTGGTTAGGATTTGCATATCCCTATTTTATCAGGGCGCGGGCGGCCTCGTAGTCGGGTTTAAGGCCAACCGCTTTTCGGAAGGCGGTTTGGGCTTTGGCTGAATCTCCCAGTTGGTCATAAATTACGCCCAGGTTGTAGACGACCTTGGCGTCGGTGGGCGACAGGCTGGCGAGCTGCTCGAGAGTTTTTAGGGCCTGTTGGTTGTACCGTGGCTCGATTGTCGCCAGGTAGAGTTCGACCTTGGCCTTGGATTTGTAGAGGTTGGTGTGGTGGGGGTTGAGAGAGACCGCTTTTTCAGAGTTGGCCAGCGCCCCGGCTGTTAGTTCGTCGAGTAGTTTTTGGCCATTGGCGATAAGATCGGCGCTGGTAGTAGCTGGTAGGGCGTCCAGCTGGGCGGCAACGGCCGCGGCTGTGATGGCTTGGCCTTCGGCCAACTGGGCGAGAAAGAGCGGTTCGTTGGGCGAGATAGCAACGGCTTTGGTCAGGCGGTCGAGGCTTTGTTTGTAGGCGGAGAGCGCCAGATATTGCTTGCCGGTGTTGTAGGCAACGTCAGCCCGAAATTGATTGATCGGTATTCGCAGCAGATAAAAAGCGAGAAAGATGACTAGGCCGGTGCCAAGGGTTTTATGGGTAGACACACCCGAGGAATCCCGAGTACGGGCTACCTCGGGTGTGGTAGCGGGGGGAGTTGATAGGATGAAGACCAGGGCGGGAAAGAGGAAGAAAAAGAGGGCGACCGGGACGACCGAGAAACCGAAGTAGTTGGTAATCAGAATAGAAAAATAGCCAAAGAGCAGGCCGCGGGCGATGGGGTTCTCGATTTTGGCCCACCAGATCAGGGTCCAGCCAATGAGGAGGAGATAGGCGGTCAGACCAACAAAGCCGGCGTTGGCCAGGAAGTTGAGATACTCGTTGTGGGCCTTGTTGTAGAGAAATTCCCACTCCGAGAGCAGGTTGTGGAGAGCGGGGCGGACGGTGAAGTAGGTGTAGCCAAAGGTTTCCAGGCCGGTGCCAAAGAGCGGGTTTTTAAAGCCCAGTCCCCGGGCGCCTTGCCAGACGACTTGCCGGATAATCATTGAGTCAGAGCCGGCGGTTCGGGTAGCTCGATCGGCTTCGACTAAGGCGGGTAGGTTAGAGACGCTGAAGGGATTAATTTTAACGACGAAGTCCCATTGGCTGATGGCGAGGATCAAAACGAGAGGGATGATGACGAAGTAAACAGATCTGAGTTTTCGGCCGGCGAAGTAAATCGCGACACTGGCGAGGGTGAGACCAGTGGCGGCCAGGCTCGATTGGGACTTGGTGAAGATGATGGTAATGAAAAAAAGTAAGGCCAAAAGGGCCCAGAGCAGACGGTAGTTGTTGTCCTTGGCCGAGACACCGAGAAAGATAGGCAGGGGCAGCAGGGCGACGAGGTAGGCGGAGAGCCAGTTGGGCTGGCCGATGGTGCTAAAAACGCGGCTTTGGACATCCTGGACCCAGAGGTGTTTGTCGATACCGAAGCGTTCCAGGACGCCATAGAGGGCGACGAGGGCAGCCGAAGACATGATGGCATAGATGAGAAAAGAAACCCGGTCGCGGGCAAGGTTGGTGACGAGGGCGTAGTAGAGGACGAGATAAGCGACGGTTGAGATCAGACCGCCGTGAAAGCGGGAGTAATAGCCCCAGAGGCTGGTATGGGTGTCGATCGAAAAGATGGTCGAGAGAATCTGGGAGGCGAGGAAGATAAGGATGGGCAGATCAAGAGGGGTGCGGCGAATGGTGATTTTTTTGGCGCCTAGCCATTTAACTAGCCAGGCGGCGGAAATGAGGATAGTAATGACATAGACTGCGAGCATCTTGTTGAACTCAAAAACCTCGGAGGTCTTGGGCCAGAGGATAAGGGGGACGAAAAAGAAGAGGGCGTAGAAGAGGTAGGCGATGGTTTTGTCGGCGAAGGTGGCGAGCTTACCCATGAACTAAAGTTTAGCACGAGGGAAAAGATTGGATCTGATGAGG
>CAYGRQ010000065.1:0-3634 GCA_964352325.1 uncultured Pseudomonadales bacterium | reverse complement strand
GGAGGAAGATGAACCCTAGATTCCTCGACTACGCTCGGAATGACATGGGGTACATTTTTCTCCCTGCAATGGCTTGTCAAAGAACAACTGTTATATACCACGAAATATCATTATTGTCAATGTTATGGGGTTATTCTTGGCCGGCTCTTACGGCGGCGAGAAAGGCTTCTTGGGGGAGGGCGATCTGGCCCATCATTTTCATTCTGGCTTTGCCTTTTTTCTGTTTCTCGAGCAGTTTTCGATTTCTACTCATATCGCCACCATGAAGCTTGGCTTCAACATCTTTGCGAAACGACTTGATATCTTCGCGGGCGATAATTTCGCCACCGATGGCGACTTGGATGGGAATCTCAAATTGCTGGCGGGGGATGGCTTCCTTAAGGCGTTTGGCCAGAGCTAGGGCGCGGGGACGGGCTTGAGTCCGGAGACAGATGGTCGCCAGGGGTGGGGCTTCTTCGTGGTTCAAGAGGACCGTCAATTTGACCAGATCGGCCTCCTGCCAGCCAACGGGCTCGTAGTTAACCGAGGCGAAACCGGAGGAGGCGCTTTTGAGGCGGTCGTGGAGAGAAGTGATGACTTCGATCATGGGGATGATGTAGGAAAGCTCGACCAACTGATCGAGATAGACCATATCGATAAGGGAACCGCGCAGTTCCTGACAAACATCGAGAACGGCCCCAAGATAATTCGGGGAGACGACAATTTCGACGCGGGCAATCGGTTCTTTGGTGGTGTGGGTAAAAGCGGGATCGGGAAATTCATCGGGGGTGTTGAAGGTAATTTCTTCGCCGCCGCGAAGAACTGCCCGGTATTCGACACTGGGAGAAGTGGAAATGACGGGCAGGTTGAATTCGCGCTCGAGTCGCTCAGCGACGACTTCGGCGTGAAGCAGGCCCAGGAAACCAACGCGGACCCCTTGGCCAAGGACGATGGACTTGATCGACTTTGTCTCTAAAGAGGAGTCATTTAGTTTTAGTTTGGCGAGGGCGTCAAGTAAATCTTGATAGGCGGCGTTATCGATTGGGAAAATGTCGAAATAGACATTGGGCTTGATGTGGCGAAAGCCGGGCAGGGCGGTCGCTTGCTGATCGCGGGCCAGGGTAATGGTGTCACCAACCAAGACTCTTCTAATATCTTTTTGACCGGTAACCAGATAGCCAACCGAGCCGGTGGTCAGCTCCTCCCTGGCAATTCGGCCCGGAGACAAGATACCGATTTCCGTAGGCGTAAAGGTTTCCCTGGTGGAAATGGACCGCAACTGGTCTTTGGCCTTGATAGCGCCTGAAAAAAGACGGACAAAAGCGATGACGCCCAAGTGCGGATGGAAAAAGGAATTAAAAATCAGGGCCTGGAGGTGGTTAGCGGTAGTTTCTTTGGGGGCGGGTATTTTTTCAATAACGGTGGCGAGAAGCTCCTTCACCCCGGCACCGGTTTTGGCGGAGATTAAGAGGGGCTCTTCATTTGACTGCAGGAGTTGTTTGACTTGGCGGATAGCGGCAGGAATATCAGCCAGTTGGGTGTCGATTTTGTTGACTACCGGAATAATGGTTAGGCCTAGGTTTTTGGCGAGGTGGTAGTTAGCGACGGTCTGGGCCTGAACGCCTTTGGTGGCGTCAATAAGGAGGATGGCGCCTTCACAAGCTGCCAGCGCCCGCTCGACTTCGTAGTTAAAATCGACATGCCCGGGGGTGTCGATTAAATTGAGCGTAAAACGCTCAATTTGCGGTGACACAGTGGCACAGTGACACTGATAAGACATGGCGACCGGTGCCATTTTGATGGTGATCCCCCGCTCCCGCTCGATCGGGTTGCTGTCGAGCAGCTGCTCCTGCATTTCCCGAGCGGTGACGGTGTTGGTCATTTCCAACAACCGATCGGCCAGGGTACTTTTGCCGGCATCAATGTGGGCAATGATAGAGAAATTGCGAATCTGATTCATAAAAGAGATTCCTCGACTATGCTCGGAATGACAATCATTAGGAAGCGCTGACCGGCGGCTCAATGACCTCATCTGATTCACCCAAGATGCGCCGCCAGTTACCTAATTTTTTCACTAGGGCGGCTACGTCAGCCAATTCTTCAATACGGAGTATTTTACAGAAAATTAGATAAACAAGAAAGCCCACCAGGCTGACGATGAGGGTGAGGACTATCAAGGGGAGGGTGCGGGTGGTATCAAAAACGAACTGATCGAGAAGGCGCATCGGGAGCCAAAGGGCGAAGGCGGTGGCGCCAGAGGCGATAATCATTTTGGTTAACCGCCAAGTAATGGCCAGGCTGCCGATGCGACGGCGGAGAAGGAGATAAAGAAAAATAAAATCCAGATAGTTTGACAAACTCATAGCGGCCGTAATTCCCAGAACGCCATAACCCAAGACGCGGCTGGCATAGGTGGCAGAAAGGGTAAAAATAATCATAGTAAAGGCACCGACATAGAGGGGACGGCGGGTGTCTTTGAGGGCGTGGAAAGCGCGAACGAGAACTTGGGTCACGGCCAAGGGGGCGATCGAAAGGGCCAGAAAGGCCAGACTTTTACCGGTCAACAAGGTTGCTTCCCAGGGAAAAGTGCGGGCGCCAAAGGCGAGACGAACCAGGGGGATGCGGAGAATCAAAACGAGAATACTAGCCGGTAAGGCGAAGAAAAAGATTTGCGAGAGGGATTTGGCCAAGGTTTGTTTGAATTTGGTTAGGTCGGAATGAGCGGCTTCGTCGGCGAGAGCCGGAAAGGAGGCTTGGGAGAGGGAGACGCCAAAAAGAGAAACGGGCAAGGCATAAAGTTGGCGGGCGAAATTAAAAATAGAGAGCGAGCCGGCGGCGAGAAGCGAGGTTAAATTGACGGCGACCCAGCGCTCGATTTGGTCCAGGCCGAGGGCCAGCGCCCGGGGAGGCATCAGCCGAAGCATGGTGAGGACGCCGGGATAGCGGGGATGAATGACCGGGCGGGGGGTAAAGCCAAGGTGGGCGACAAGGGGTAATTGAACAAGGACGTGCAAAAAGGCACCCAAGACGACACCGAAAGCGGCGGCATAAATACCAAAGCGACTCGAAAAAAAGTAGATACCGATAATGGTGCCGAGGTTGTACAAAAGCGGGGCGATGGCGGGGATGAGAAAACGGCGTTGCGCCTGCAGGATACCGGTTAAGAAAGCGGAAAGGGTAAAGAGAATTTGGGCGAGGGCCATAATGCGGATGAGGTTAGCCATGAGGTCGAGTTTTTCGGGCGAGTAGTGGGCCAGGACACCGGCAATCGGCCGGGCGAAGATGATCAGAATGGTGGTCAAGGCAAACAAGATCAGGCTAATGGTGGTCAGAGCGGCGTTGGCCAGATGGGCGGCTTCTGCTTTTGACCGGGCTAAGTGGTCCTGGAAAATCGGAATGAAAGCGGCGGAGACGGCGCCGACGACCAAGAGCTGGAAAATAGTATCGGGGAGAACAAAAGCGGCAAAATAAACGTCGAGGTCGGCCTCCATACCGCCAAAGAAACGGGCGGCCAAGAGGTGGTTTCTGACTAAACCGAGGAGGGCTGAGGCGAGATAAGAAGCGGCGATGACAAAAGCGGCGGAAAGAATGCTTTTGTGTTCAGTCTCAAGGATTTTTTTACTGCGGTTTAATAAAGTTTGAACCATATGGGGTG
>CAYGRQ010000064.1:0-3662 GCA_964352325.1 uncultured Pseudomonadales bacterium | reverse complement strand
CTACCCATCAGCCTAGATAGTTTGGTGGTTTTGGGGGGTGGAGTGGGGATGTCGTTCGGAGTAGTGCCGACCCATTGTTCGCGTTCCGGCTCGTTTGGACCGGCGATGGCGTAAAAAGCGCCAGTGGTTTGAGAGGCGACTTTTTGCAAGAATTCAACGTAAGCTTTGGGATCGGCAAAGTCACAGGTGTTGCCGACGCAGATACGAATAATTGGGGTGAGGCCGCGAGAAAGGGCACGGTTGATAGAATTAACGACAGTACCTTCATCGCCGGAGGAAAAAGCGATTTCAAGAGTCCAGCCGGAGTCGGCGTAACTAGCGGCGGCGTCCTGGAAAGTGCCGCCATCAAAAGGTTTGGCGGAGTTGACCCCCGCCTTGGCGGGGTTGGAACTGGTGATGGTCGAGTATTCAGCTTGGGAAAGTTCGTGTCCATCAAAATCGTCATTGCCGCCCATGGCGTTGAAGTAGAGAGCGCCCATGACGCTACTGTCAGCGACGGTCTTGTTAAATTCGTCTTTCATGCGATTGATGACGTCGGGGCGGCCATCGAGAGGTTTGCCGAAGGTATCGAAATCGCCGAACTCGGTAAAGACAAAATTGCATTTACCGGAGAGGCCGGTCTGGGCGAGAAAAGACTTGTACCAGGAATAAGCCCCTTGACCGGCAACGGTATAGGTATTGCCGGCGCAACCCGCTAGGGCACTAAAATTAGCACCGGCGGAAAGCATCTTAGCGATGAGGGGTGGGGTGAAATGGCTAGTGATATTAAAAGCGGGTGAGAGGAGTTTAATCTTGGAATTACCGCCAACGCCGTCGATGATGGCGTTCATGTAATCGGCGAGGGCCCGGCCATCGGCGTCGCCTTCCTGAGATGCTTCATCACCGGCATAGACGATGTCTTGGTCGCGCATGGGTGGCGTATTTTGGCGAAAACGAATCATCAATTTGGCTTTGGCGTTCATTTGGTCGAGTTGGTTCAGGAGGCGCCAAAAAGTACCGGAGGCTTCGCGGGGGGCATTGGTCTGGAGAGCTTGGTTTAGAAAGGCGTTGTAGGGATAGACCTTGGCGAGGGCATCCAGACTGTTATTTCTTTGAGCCGTGGGGTCGGGACCATAGCCACCGAGTTTGGCGCTAGCTAGACTGACGATGGCCTGGACGTCGATAAATTCTTGACCGCCATTATCAAATGGGTCAACCTTGCCGTTATTGTCATATTGGGTGACCTTGCCATAAGGAGCCCCTTCACCCCCGGCATCGGTGCTACAAGTTGAGCGGACGACGTCGACGACGGGAGTGTCGGCACAAGTAAGTTCGTATTGATCGATGTTGGTGTGGACATAACGGACAAGGTCGTCGTCGGGTTCGCCGGTGAGACCGCAAAGGCTAGCACGTTTATCGTTTGGTAAAGCGTTGTTGTCGTCGATAGCAGGAGGGTTGGAGGGATTAGGTTTATAAATATCTTCGCATTTGAAACCGGCACCGCCCTGGGCACAACAACTGGCGGCGGAATTACAAACATAGACATTGCCCGAGCTGTAGTTATTACCGTTATAGGTGAATGAACCACCGGGATCAAAATTGACATTGTCTTTACCGTCAAAAATGGAATTAGTTTCGCCGCGGCGGAATTCGTTGCCGACACAAAAAAGCATGGTGTTGCCGTCGGCAAAAGTGCCATTCTCGCAACCGATGATCGATTTTTCGAGGGAGGAACCGCAAATGGGGGATTTCAGGGCGAAGACTGAATTATAGAGATTGGGTTCGTTGCAGCAGACGGAAAAGCCTTCGTAGTCTTGCGCATCACCAGAAGGACAACTAGGGCTACGGAGAGTGCAGTTCGCATCGGCGCCGACACACCAGCATTTTGGTTCGGCGGCGAGAGTCACTTTTGGAGTTAGAAGCAGAAGACCGAAAGTAAGAAGCAGAAATAAGAGAGATTTCTTCACAAGGCAATTATAGCTGAAGCCTTAGGTTCCGAACTACCTAAAAGTTCGGAACCTTTTACTGGGGAATGCCGAACTGGGTGACGGTGGCGCCGGTGAAACGTTCGATGAGGATGAGAATGAGCCAGGCGCCGGAAAGAAGAATAAGGCCGATGATGGCCCACTGAAAGGTTTGCATAGCGGAGGCGTAGGCTTTTGGATCAGCACCGGCGCTGACCAGTCGAATTCCGGCCATGATGACCATGGCCAGGGCGGCGAGAGCGATAATAGCAGGAAGCGGAGTTAGTAAATTCCTAATGAGACAAACAATTCCTCCGAGAGTGGCGACGCCGTCTTGGGTACATTCACCAATAGTCCATTGCATGGCCTGATTTTAGCACGCGACGCCTTAGTAGGGGCGAGGGATAGTGAGGGTGCCACCGAGTCCGGATTGGACGCCGAAGAAGTAACTGATGATCTGGACCAAAGCCCAAGATGCGGCGATGATAGCCAGACCGACGAGAGCGGCGGTAATACGGTTTCTGGCACTTTCGGTCTTACCCTTGTCGCCACCGGAGGTGAGCCATTCGAGGCCACCCCAGACGAGGTAGACAAAGACGAGAATACCGGAAACGATAATGACGACGGAGACACCGGTAGAAACCAGACGACCGAGGTCAGTAATTTTCGCCTCAGTTGGTTGTCCAACACCGATGTTTTGAGCAAAGGCGGGAGTAGCAAGACTTAATAAACCTAGAGCGGCGCTGGTTAATGCGGCAAGTTTTTTCATTTCAAGAATATATTTTGTTAACTGGTAACTATTATTACGTCTTTTCAAGCGGCTGTCAAATGTTTAGCCGAGAGGATTGGCGGAACAAATATCAGGAGCGTTGATGCCGAAGAAGGTGAGGACGATGATCCAGACGGCATAGGCGGCGGCAATAATGGCAACGCCGATGAGGGCATTGGTAAGTTTGGCGCGGGCGGATTCGAGTTTGGCCTTGTCGCCACCGGAAGTCAGCCATTCGACGCCGCCGTAGACGAGATAAACGAGAAGAAGAATACCGGCGCCGATGATGGCGGCATCGACCACACGAAAGACCAGTTCGGTAATACACTTGAAACCGAAGAAGTCACTTACTTTGGCGCCAATGTCGACTGTTTCTGTGGTTTGCATATTTAGTAGTTAACCGGAAAAACCGGTTTGAGGAGATCAATTTTGAGAACGCCGCCGATGAAATAAATAACGGCAAAGGAGCCGACGAGAACTCCGAGGCCGATAAGGGAATTAGTAATTTTGTGGTGGGCCTCTTCAAGTTTGGCTTTGTCACCCCCGGCCATAAGCCACTGAAGGCCGCCCCAGATCATAAAGAGCATGACGGCCAAACCACCGACGATGACGACGGTCATCCAAAGCTGGGCGATATAGAAAGCGAGACCGGCCCCGGCTTCCTTCGGAACGCCGATGCCGAGGGCGGGATTAGTAATTTCCTGGGCGAAGGCTGGCTTGATCATTTGTTGATGCCGAAGTAACCGGTGGGATCTAATAATTGGCTGGGATTCAAGATATCGATGCCGACAACGCCACCGATAATACCGGCGATGAAATAGCTGACGGCGAAGACTATGAGACCGATGGCGTCCTGGGTAAGCTCGGTTTTGGCTTCTTCAGCTTTGGCTTTTTCACCGCTGCTGGTAATCCATTTGAGACCACCAATGGCGAAGAAGAGGATAAAAGCA
>CAYGRQ010000063.1:0-3888 GCA_964352325.1 uncultured Pseudomonadales bacterium | reverse complement strand
TCCAGCTTCCTGGCAAATCGGTAATCTCCTGGCAACAGTTCACGAGCGGCCACCCGTCATAGTGCCGCGGCCGCGGCTACAGCCGGCTTTTCTTCGGCCCGGACTGATCGTTTGCATTTGGTACAGAGCCTCAACTTGACCGTCTCACCGCCAACTTTCATCCGATGAGTGTGCAAATTGGGCCGGCGAATGATATTCACCCGGTTCTTTGAAAAACTAACCAGATTGCTGTTCTGGACGCCTTTGCCGCAAAATGCGCAGCCGTATCTCTTCTTCACCATAGAGGGCATTTTACCATAAACCAAAGGTCCCTCTTGGGGGACGCCTACTCGTCTAGTCCGGGAAAGGCCGCCTGAGCCAACCGAAGCGCCAACCGAGGACTAATTCTTTCTCGATCCAAGACGCCAAGTTTAAGTTCCTGCGCTACGTGGTAAGGCGTCCCCTCTCCTGTGTTTGGATTGACCACCACAAAATCCAACACAAAAACCCTCAAACCGACGCAGAAGTCGATTCCCCCGATCGGACTAATACAATGCCAGGTCCGAAGTAATTCGCCCACCCCCTCATCCCCTCCATCCCCGACAAAACCAATTTCGCCCACCACGTTGGTCATTCTCGCCCCCGCCAGCGGCCGACAAACCTTTTGGCTATCAGACAAAATCAAAAACACCCTCTCGCTGCCATCATCATCGAAGTTCACCACCACGATGATATCGCTTCCGGCGCGTGATAATTTCTTCATCTCCCTAGCCAAACTGAAACTAGCGCAGTTTAAGACTCCCAACTTTCGGTCGTAAATAGCGCTGATCCTATTGTCATAGTCCACCCTCACTTCCCGATCATCGACAGAAACCTCGATCAGTTCCCCCAATCCTTTTCGAACCACACAAGACTCAAAACCCACTCCCCGCTCTCTATGGTAAGACCCAAGCAGATCACTACCCGCAAACTCCATATCTCCAAAGGAAAATCCCACCTTGTGATGACCCCCATCCAAGTCTGGGTATTTCTTCGGAACTCTTGGATAAGTCTCGCAAGCTAGCATCTTAGGCAGGCATTCTACCACATCCTGTATACTTTGACCATGGTGGAAACACTTTATTTTCTCTTTGGCCTCATCATCGCCATCACCATCCACGAATTTGCCCACGCCCTGATCGCTGACCGCCTCGGTGATCCCACCCCCCGCGCCCAGGGCCGCCTGACCCTTAATCCCCTGGCCCACCTCGACCCCGTCGGCACCGTCATGCTCCTGCTCTTCCGTTTTGGCTGGGGCAAGCCGGTTATCTTCGACCCCTACAATCTGGCCCACCCCCGGCGCGACGCCGGTATCATCTCCCTCGCCGGCCCGGTCAGCAACCTGCTTCTGGCCACCGTTCTCGCCCTCGTCTTGCGCTTTCTGCCCCTTCCCCAACTATTTGCCCCTTTTTTCTACCTCACCATTCTCATGAATATCACTCTGGCCGTCTTCAACCTCATTCCGGTCTACCCCCTCGACGGCGAAAAGATCCTGGCCGCCCTCCTTCCCCGCGACCTGGCTTACGAATATCAGACCGTCATGAGCCGCTACGGCACCATTATCCTGATCTTTATGATTCTCCCCCTCTTTGGCACCTCCCCCATCATTTCTCTTATCTCCCCGATTATCGGCTTCCTCTCCCACCTCCTCATTGGATAAGAATCCTTGTCGTCCCAAGCGTCTCCCCCGTCATCCCGAGTATTCTCGAGGGATCTTGAAGATTCCTCCACTTCGGTCGGAATGACGAGGTGTTCTAAAGATTCTTTCTTCGCGCCAAAAAGCTCATTACTCCAACGACAATCAAAAGCAGGATGAAGCCGAACAGAATCGCCTTGCCGATCCCGACGACAACATTGGTCAATCGTCCCGAGGCGCCCGGGGTTGGCGATAAGGACTCCTCGGGGGTGGCGCCCGACGACTCCCCCGAGGTGGCCAAGGTGGGTGTCGGTGTCAGGCCGGAATCAAAAACCCCTTTGCCGAAAACAATCGTTTCGACACTCCCGGTCAGGGCCACCACCCCGGATGGCTTGCTGGAATAAGCGTCGGGTTCCAAGGTGACAAACAGCGTCTCAAACTCGGCCGGAATACTGGCCGACAACTTGCCATTGACGATTTCTCCCAATCTCTGCTTTTTCTCCCCGGCGTTTGCCCAAACGATATACTTGTTTCTGACCGGATCAAGCGCCATGCGCAGTCCCCGGCAAGTCATCAAAATCTTGTAGCCGCCGTCAATATAGACCGAGGCGGCGTAACAGCTCCCACCCGATTCAGAGGGGCCAACCAATTGAATTATGCCCTCGTTCGCCAAAATCGGCTTGGCCATTAAAAACAAGGCGGCGGCTAATACTAACCCCAAAAATGCTTTCTTCATAACCCCATTCTACCTCAAATCTTTTATCATGTACAAACCCGCCTGCCGATACCCCAGTTTCCGGTAGTACTCCCGGGTCCCGATTGCGCTAATGACCGCTATCTTTTTATAGCCTTTTATTCTCGCTCTTTTTTCGGCTCTCTCCATCAGTCTTTTACCCAAACCGCGGTGTTGATATTCCCTTACAGGTTCCGAACCTGTTGTCTTTAGGTTCGGAACCTGGGCCGCGAAACCGATTGCCTGACCATAACTGTGCACCTCCCTGACGATCGCCGCTCCCCGAAGTTCGCCAAACAACACCTTCTCGCATTTATACGGCAGCCGCAAACGTAAAAGTGCATACAACTTGCCCTCTTTTTCGAAGGAAAGGAAAATTTCTTTTCCCCCAACCGTGGCATATTCAATCTCGTTAAATTCCAAACCATTCAGGTCAGACACCCCTCCCCCCACCTCCCGACAGCGGATGCACCGACACGGTCTGCCCTCCTCTTTCAGTTCCTCCTCCACCACCTGCCGAAAGTTCGTCTTGAGCGTTCCCGCCGCCACCCACTTCCGGCTAATATCCCGCACCAACCGGTCCACTCGCACCCAAGGCGGCGTCAGGGCGCTAATCTCCTTCAAAACATACTTCAATTCCTCGTCGGTATAGGTCCGGTGTTCGCCCCTTTGCCACATGGCAAACAACTCTGTTCCGGCAATAACCATGCAGGGATAGATCTTGACATAATCCGGCTTGAAACGCCGATCGGAATATATCAATCTACTCATTTCTATATCTTTTTCGGGCGTACTGCCCGGCAAATTCGGCATCAGGTGATAGCAAATCTTTAGTCCGGTATTGCGCAGCAGTCGCGTCGCTTCCGCCACCTCCTTTGCCCCATGGCCCCGCTTTGTCAGCTGGGCAATCTCTTCATCAATTGCCTGGACCCCCAATTGGATTTTCGTCACTCCGAGGCGCCGAATCAACCTTACTTCGGCCTCGGTTACCCAATCGGGTCGGGTTTCGACCGATAGCGCCACAATCCTCTGCCTGGCCGTCTCATTCTTCACTTGCGCCTCCTCCAAACCAGCACTTTCCTCCTCGTTGGCGGCGTCAAAAATCTTCTTGATAAACTCCTCTTTGTAGTCGTCAGGATAAGCCGAGAAAGTCCCCCCGATGACAATGATCTCCAGTTTGTCCGTCGGATGACCGTTCTGTTTTAGCTGTTCCAAACGCTGTTTCACCTGGGCCGCCGGGTCAAAGCCGAGATTCTTGGCCCGCTGTGCCGCCGGCTCGTCCGACAGATAGCTTTTGGGCATGTTTAACTCCAAAGGACAGTAAACGCACTCGCCCGGACAATTAAACGCCTTCATCATCACCGCCAAGGGTGTCACCCCGGACATCGACCTCCCCGGCTTTATCACTGGCTTTATGATATGTTTACTCATGTTTGACTCACAAAAAATTGCTGATACCTACGACCAAATTGGCCTTAATTTTAGCGCAACCAGAAAAAAA
>CAYGRQ010000062.1:0-3998 GCA_964352325.1 uncultured Pseudomonadales bacterium | reverse complement strand
GTGCGTGGTAAAATACCAGGTATGGCGGGGTAGCTTAGTTGGTCAAAGCACTTCACTCATAAAGAAGAGACCGCGAGTTCGAGCCTCGCCCCCGCTACTTTTTTAGTTTTGGTTTAGAATGAAGGATATGAAGAAAAGAATCTTGACGGGTGATCGGCCTTCGGGGAAGTTACATTTGGGTCATTTCGTTGGCTCGCTGGCCAATCGGGTCAAATTGCAGGATGAGTATGACCAGTATATTTTGATTGCCGATGTTCAGGCCCTGACGGATAACTTTGAGAACCCGGAGAAGGTGGCCAACAGCGTGCGCGAGCTGGTACTCGACTATGTAGCAGCGGGGATCGATCCGGCAAAAAGTACAATCGTGGTCCAGTCCCAGGTGCCCGCTATTGCCGAATTGACAGTTTTTTATATGAACCTGGTGACCCTGAATCGGGTGCTGCGTAACCCAACGGTCAAGGATGAGATTAAGCAAAAGGGTTTTGGCGATAAGGTGCCGGCGGGATTTGCGATGTATCCGGTTTCGCAGGCGGCGGACATCACCGCTTTTGCGGCAAATTTAGTGCCGGTGGGAGCCGACCAGTTGCCGATGATTGAGCAAACGAGAGAGATTGCCAGGAAATTTAACCAGCTTTATGGTGAGACATTAGTAGAACCGGAAGCGTTGGTGGGAGAATTCCCGCGTTTGATCGGCACCGATGGCAACGCCAAGATGAGTAAAAGTCTGGATAACTGTATCTACTTATCGGATTCGGAAGAGGAGGTAAGAAGAAGGGTGATGGGCATGTACACCGATCCGAACCGAGTGAGGGCGACTGATCCCGGCAAGGTAGAGGGGAATCCTGTTTTTATCTACCACGACGCCTTTAACGCTAACAAAGAAGAAGTGGCCGATCTCATAAAGAGATATAAAGAAGGCACCGTTGGGGATGTGGAAGTAAAACAAAAGTTGGCGGCGGCGATAAATAATTTCCTGGCGCCGATGAGGACGAGAAGAAATAAACTGGAAAGTAATCCTGACGAAGTGAATCAGATTCTCTCTGAGGGCACCGAGAAGGGCAGAAAAGTGGCGGAAGAGACTTTACGGCGGGTGAAGACGGCGATGAAAATAAACTATACGTGGTAAAATTGAGCTTGAATTTTTATGGCAGAAAAAAAGGAAGAGAAACCGCAGGTAAAGAAGTATGAATTGAAATTTAATTTCAACCTACGACGGCTATTAATTTGGGGTCTGATCTTGTTCTTGTTTTTACCGGAATTGATCTTTCTCCTGACCAAGAACGCCGGTATTGTCGAAGAGGTCCCGCTAACTTCAGCAATTAGTGAAATTAGGGCAGGCAAGGTTGAGAAGGTTGAGATTCGGGGAGACGAAATCGCCTTGATTTATCCCAAAGAAGGTGATGTTCCCAAAATTAAATTGACGAGAAAGGAAGAAGGCAGTAGTTTTATCGAGACGTTGCAAAGGGCGGATGTCGACCCGGGCAAAGTAAAGGTGGAGGTGGCTTCGCAAACATTTTCGCGGATTTTGGGAGGTGTGGTTTCCCTGGTTTTGCCGATAGTTGCCTTTGGTTTACTGATGATCTTTCTGATGCGACGACGGGGCGGAGGGGGCGACATGATGTTTGGTATCGGCAAGAGTAGGGCCAAACTATTTGTCAAAGGCAAGCAAGCAGTGACATTTGAGGATGTGGCGGGGGTTGATGAAGCAAAAAAGGATCTGGAGGAGGTGGTTGACTTTCTAAAACACCCCAAGAAGTATCGCGAGTTGGGGGCGAGGACGCCAAGGGGGGTGTTGTTGGTAGGTCCGGCGGGGGTGGGGAAAACGCTTTTGGCCAAAGCGGTGGCTGGTGAAGCGGGAGTGCCTTTCTTTTCGATGGCAGCAAGTGAGTTTATGGAAATGTTGGTTGGGGTTGGCGCCTCCCGAGTTCGAGATCTTTTTGAGACGGCGAAGAAGGCCGCCCCGTCGATTATTTTCATTGATGAACTGGACGCGATTGGTCGGATCCGAGGTGCGGGAATGATGGGGGGACATGACGAGCGTGACCAGACCCTCAATCAAATTTTGGTCGAATTGGACGGTTTTACCGGCAATGATAATGTAATTGTCTTGGCGGCGACAAACCGGCCGGATGTCCTCGATCCGGCACTGCTTCGTCCCGGCCGCTTTGACCGGCGAGTAGTTTTGGATTTTCCCGACCTGGCGGGACGGGCGGCGATCATGAAGATCCACGCCCAAGGCAAACCTTTTGCTAAGGTAACTTGGGATAAAGTGGCCAAACGAACTGTCGGTTTCTCCGGTGCCGATTTGGAGAACATGCTCAATGAGGCGGCTATCGGAGCGGCGCGGGAAAATCGGAAGGCGATTACCGAAGCCGATCTGGAAGAGGCGGCGACCAGGGTGAAGTTGGGGCCGGAGAAGAAACGACTGCAAAGCCCAAGAGAAAGGGAAATGACGGCTTATCATGAGGCCGGTCACGCCGTGGTAGGACATCTTCTGTCCGGGGCCGATCCGGTTCATCGGGTTTCGATCGTCTCGCGGGGAATGGCACTGGGCTATACCATGAGCCGGCCGGAGACGGATAAGTATCAACAGACAGAATCGGAATTGAAAGATCTAATTGCGGTGATGCAGGGTGGCCGGGCGGCGGAAGAGGTGATTTATGACGAAAGAACGGGTGGAGCGGCGAACGACATCGAGAGAGCGACGCGAATCGCGCGGGCAATGGTGACTGATTTTGGGATGAGTGACTTAGGTCCGATTTCGATGGGCCCAATGTATGAAACCAGCGATTGGGGCCGGGCCTATGCCGAGCCCTATAAAGTGTCCGATGTGATGCAGGGAAAGATTGATAACGAGGTCAAGCGTTTGGTTGAGGAAGGATTTAAAAAGGCGGTGAAGATAATTGGCGATAATCGAGCGAAAATGGATGCCTTGGTGAGAAAACTTTTGGAAGTGGAGACGGTAGAACAGGAAGAGTTCGAGAAGATTATGGGAGTCAAAAAGGCGGTTTTTGCCAATCGCGATGAATTGGTCAGCTCAAAAAATGTCTAAGATTTTAGTTTTGATTGACGGCAACTCTTTGCTACACCGGGCTTATCACGCCTATCCCAGATTGACGACGCCCAAGGGCGAACTGGTGGGGGCGGTTTATGGCTTTACGACGATGCTTTTAACCGCTTTGGAAAAATTGGCGCCTCAATATGCGGCGATTGCCTGGGATGTAGGTAAGGTAACCTTTCGGACGGTTGAGTACGCTGAGTATAAGGCGGGGCGACCCGAGACGGAGCAGGAATTGATCGACCAAGTTGAGAGGACCAAGGAGATGGTGACGGCCCTAAATATTCCCCAGTTTGGGGTAGATAATTACGAAGCGGATGATGTGATTGGGACCCTGTCCCGTCAAGCCGTGGAAACAAACGGCAAGGTCCAGGTAATTATCGTCACCGGTGACCGCGACGCCTTGCAGTTGGTTGATGATGACAAAATTGTTGTCTATATGCCCGCCGGCGGAGGAGCGAGTAAATATATTAAAGACCGGGGGGTGTCTCTTTTTGACGAAGAGGCGGTTAAGGCAAAATATGGTCTATCACCGAGACAGGTGACTGACCTTAAGGGATTGATGGGGGACCCTTCGGATAATATCAAAGGGGTGCCCGGGGTAGGACAGGTGACGGCGACAAAATTACTTCAGGAGACCGGCAGTGTTGAAAAAATTTATGAGGATGTAGATAAGCTGTCGGTGACGGAGCGAATCAAAAACCTGCTTAAAGAAGGCAAGGAGTCGGCGTTTTTGAGTAAGAGAATCGCGACGATAGACCGAATAGTACCAATTAAACTGTCTTGGGAGGAGTGCGAGCTCTCCAACTATGATCGGAAGAAAGTACTGGCCATTTTTGAGGAGCTACGTTTCAAGAGTTTGATCAATAAACTACCAAAAGATAAGTGGGAAGAGGACTTGGAGCATGTTTTCGGCTAAACTATAGAGGATGAAGATCGC
>CAYGRQ010000061.1:0-4039 GCA_964352325.1 uncultured Pseudomonadales bacterium | reverse complement strand
CGCGACCACGGCAAAATTGTTTTCATTGATCTCCGTGATCGTACCGGCATAGTTCAAGTCGTCTGTAAGGAAACGGCCAAGAATTTACGTTCGGAGTACGTCGTCTCCATCACCGGAATAGTCAAAGCCAGGCCGGAGAAATTGGTCAACAAAAATTTACCGACCGGATCAATCGAGATCGAAGCGCAGGAAATAGACATAATCAGTCCGTCTGAAGAGCTTCCCTTCGACATGGGCAAAGAAGTTCTGGCCGTTGAACTTCCCACCCTGTTGGACTACCGCGCTCTAACCCTGAGACACCCCCGGGTTCAGGCCATCTTCAAAGTCCAGGAGGTGGTAATTGATGCCTTTCGCCAGGCGCTGAAAGCCAAAGATTTTAGAGAATTTCAGGCCCCCTGTATTACTCCGGCAGTTGCCGAAGGCGGAGCGGAAGTATTTCGAGTCAAATATTTTAAACACGAAGCATATCTATCTCAAAGCCCACAATTATACAAATCACTATTGGTGGGAGGTTTTGAGCGGGTATTTAGTGTAAACAAAATTTTCCGCGCTGAACCCAGCGTTACTACCCGCCATCTGACCGAAGTCGTCAGTCTTGATGCTGAATTTGGTTTTATCGACTCCTGGCTCGACGTCCTGGAAATGCAGGAGTATGTCGTCAGATTCATCTTCTCCGAGGTCGAAAAGAAATGTAGCCAAGAGTTGGCCATGTTTGGCGCCACTCTGCCCAAATTGTCCGACAAAATTCCCTTGATCAAACTCCGCGACGCCCAGCAGATAATTTTCGAGCGCACCAGCCGCGATGTGAGGGAGGAAAAAGACCTGGCCCCAGAGGACGAACGGGAAATTTGTCGCTGGTCAGCCGAAAAACATAACTCTGACTTAGTGTTCGTTTCCCATTTTATTACCAAAGAAAAGCCATTTTATATCTGTCCTGATCCTGAAAATCCCACTTACGCTCTTAGTGTCGATTTGATTGGCCGGGGAGTAGAGTGGTCCAGTGGCGGACAACGCCTGAATGATTACCAACAGATATTAAAAAATGTCAAAGAGTGGGGAGTTAAAGAAGAAGACGTGGAATTATATTTACAGTCTTTTCGTTACGGCGTCCCCCCTCTTGGAGGATTTGCTCTCGGCGCTGAGAGAATGACCATGCATATTCTCGGACTAAAAAATGTCCGTGAGGCCTCGATGTTCCCTCGCGATATGGAACGCATCGACGTCCGCCTATCAACCTTGGAGTGAAATGAGCGTCTCTCCTCTTAAGTTTTTTAATTTTCTCGCCTTTTTATCATTGGTTGCCGTTTTTGTTTTTCTCCCCGCCGTCCCCGGAAAAGAAAAACCCTCCGTTAAATCTGCCACCACCGCCAATCTCCTTTTGCCCCAGCCAAAAGCGGGCTCGGTTGCCGCTCCATCGGTCTCTGCCCAAGCCGTTTACATTTTTGACCCCGATTCCGGGACCACCATCTACGAAAAAAATGGCACCGTGTCTGCCTACCCGGCCAGTACCACCAAACTGATGACCGCTCTGGTCGCCTTAAAAACCTACGAACTTGATCAAGTCCTCACCGTCAAGACGGCGAGCGATGCCACCGGGCAAACGATCGACCTCGCCAGGGGAGATCAGTTGACGGTCGAAAACCTACTCTATGGCCTGCTGGTCGGCTCGGGTAATGACGCCGGTGTTGCTTTGGCAGAAAACTACCCCGGCGGCTACAGTCAATTTATCGCCAAGATGAATGACGAGGCAAAAAAGCTGGACCTTACCGGTACCCATTTCGCCAATGTCGCCGGTTTTGAAAATCCCGATCACTACACCACCGCCAGGGACCTGACCCTCATTGCTCGCGAGGCGATAGCCTCTGCCGTCATTAGAAAAATTGTTTCGACCAAAGAGATTGTTTTTTACGATATTACCGGTAAAAAAAGGTTTGCTCTCGAGTCAACCAATAAGCTGCTTGGCCTCCCCGGGGTCAGGGGCTTAAAAACCGGTTGGACGCCGGCCTCGGGGGAGTGTCTGGTTACTCTGGTTACCCGGGATGGTAAAAGCATCATTCTCACCATCCTCAACTCGGTTGATCGTTTCGGTGAGTCGGAAAAACTGATCGACTGGGTCTATGATAACTTTGACTGGCAAACAATCTAGCTCTGACACCGTGACACCGTGACACCGTTACTTCCTAATGACACTGTCGGATACCGCGCTGACATAGCCGACGAAACCGCGATCCCCCAGGAAAATATAGATCGGCATGGCGTAGCTTTGGGAGGGCGAATCGTAATAGCCTAGCAGTATTCTTCGGATGGTGATACTTCCCGTCTTCGGGCTCTTGTCCGTTACCAGGCCGCCGCCGTTACTAAACTCCTGCCAGGCCACCCCACCGGTTTTAATCGGGTAAGTTCCCATCTTCAAATAGTCCACGCTGGTGTAGTTGTAGTCCAGACCGATGATTTTATCGGCTTGGTCTCTCGATCCGGAGACAGTCGCCCGCACCAGGCCGTAATCCGGTTCGGGCCGATAGAAAGGGTAACTCTCAAAATTATTGCGGAAGAAATCTACCTGGACAAAGTCCGCTTCAGAGAGGGAAATTGTCGGTGTCAGTTGTCCGCCCACCGCTTTCTGGTAGGTTACCTTTTGTTCTTGATCGATATCATCAGGCAGCAGGCCGCCCTTGCGCAGGTAATTATTAATATCCGTAATAACCTGTTGGTCCGAGCCGAAACTGGATAACGCCAACAGGGCCGGATTAGCCTGCCAGACCCTGGTCAACTTAAAGTGACCGGAAACGATATCCATATTCAGTCGGGAGGAAAGCTGGTCTTGGTTGGTCCAGGTGTACTTGGTTTCCGTTGGTTGGTCGGGTTTAAAGAGAAACCCGAGCGCCCGGGCTGTTTCGACCGCCCGGTCGGCATCGAGAAAGCCGCTCCTTTTGGTTGGGGCATAAAAGACTTTCATCCGGTCGGGAAACTCCGGAATCGCCCCCGTCGGTAGTTCCAAGGTTAGATTTGGTCGCCCGGTTTCTTTGGGAAATTGAATTGGCGGCAGCAGTCCGAAATCCATCGTTGGTGGTGGCGGGGTCGGAGGATATAAAGCTTGGTAATATCTAATCGCCGCGCCTCCGATAAACCACAAAAGCGTAATTGCCACAAAGGCAATCGCCCCATACTTAATCGCTTTTCGGGTCACCACCGCGGTCTCGGTTAATGTCGCCATTCTTAAGTTCAAGTATACTATCTCTAGCATGGATGAGACTACTGTTCGCACCCGTTACGCCCCTTCGCCCACCGGCACTCCCCACATCGGCAATACCCGGACCGCTCTCTATGCTTTTTTGCTGGCCCGCAAATATAATGGCCGGTTCGTTCTCCGCATTGAAGACACCGATCAAAAACGGACCGTTCCCGGCTCGTTAGAAAAAATTTATGCCATCCAGGAATTTCTTGGGACTACCCCCGACGAGGATCCCCAAAAAGGCGGTCCTTTTGGGCCTTATGTCCAGACCCAAAGACTGGAAATCTATCAAAAATACGTCACCGAACTTCTTGCCAAAGGTGTCGCCTATGAAGACGAGGGGGCGGTTCGGATCCGGATGCCCAAAGAGGGTTACACCACCTGGCACGATCTGGTTGCTGGGAAAATTTCTATTCCCAACCAGGAGGTCGACGACAAAGTTCTTCTGAAAAGCGACGGCGTTCCCACCTACCACCTGGCCGCCATGATTGACGATCACCTGATGGAAATCTCCCACATTATCCGCGGGGTTGAATATATCGTTTCCACCCCTGTTCATTTAAAAATTTACGCCGCCCTTGGCTGGCAGTTTCCCGAAATTGCTCATGTGCCGTTGCTTCTTGGACCGGACCGGACAAAATTATCAAAACGCCACGGCGCCAAGTCGGTCCTTGAATATCGTGATGAAGGTTATTTGCCCGAAGCCATCAATAACTTTCTTTTTTACTTAGGCTTTTCTTATCAGGATAACTCCGCCCTTCTTTCTCTTGACGACATGGTAAAAATCTTTGACGAGAACAAAATCCA
>CAYGRQ010000060.1:0-4043 GCA_964352325.1 uncultured Pseudomonadales bacterium | reverse complement strand
TCCAAGGTATGATCCAAAAGAGAAGCTAATCCTTCCTTGCCAAATAGTTTTATCGTTGCCCACGTCGCAATAACCCCACCTGGACCCATCGATCCTTCCCCCCGAGCTGATAAGCCAAAATTCCTCTCGGACGGACGTCCAGTTAACCCACTATTAGTCGATGCCTGTAGATATCTCGCCCCATTTTGAACTAAAGCATGTTTTGCCCTGTCCTTAAATAACACCGCTCCAGCGGCATAGGGAGTCCACATCATCTTATGAGGATCCACTGTTATTGAATCGGCTCTATTGATACCCTTGAACAGGTATCCTTTTCGTGATAATACGAACGGACCACCGTAAGCAGCATCCACATGGAAATGTACGCCATATTCTTCACAGATCTCCGCTATTGCATTGAGATCATCGACCTGACCGGTCTCTGTCTCACCAGCAACCGCCACTACCGCGGCAATTCTTTTCCTCATTTCTGAATCCATCCATTCCAACCTCTGTCTTAATGCCACAATGTTTGTTTTGTAACCATCGGCAGGAAGTTTTTCTAACTTCATCCCAAGCTGATGGCAAACTTTATCAATTGAATAGTGACTGTATGAGTTGGTCAGCACGGTAAGCTTACCAATTGGGTGGTCTTCATTATCACCTCCTAATTCCATCATCTTGGCGTCACGAGCAACCCACAACGCCAGTTGATTTGCCAAAGTCCCACCAGTCGTAATATTTCCGCTTGCAGTCTCTGGATCATAGCCAAACATCTCACACAACCAAGCCGTCGCTTCCGCCTCCATACGGTGCTCACCCCGAGAGACCTCCTTTACAATCGTGTTTGTGTTCATGTAGGCAGCCACCAACATCGACAGTACCCCAATCTTGCTACCTTGGGGATGGATTTGGGCCATCGACTTATTATCAAATCTCCTTGTCCCAACTTCTCTTTCAAGTATCTGACCGAGAACATTCCTAAGTCCCTCCGCCTCTCGACTTTCAGTTAGCCAAGAAACTACCTCGGGAGCCATACGAGACATATCCCCCCCAGACGCAAATATCCAGGCCATCACTTCAATCGCCTCTCCGCTTAGTTTCTTCAAATCAGCTACCGACTCGACTTTTCGGGGATCTGCAAAATATTCCCGCATTTGTTCAAATGTTCTTCTCTGGCTCATTCTCATTAAGAATACAACATCAAGTCAAGTCTTTGAAAAAATAGACTATTTCATTTCCAACAAACCGTGTTCTTTCTTTCCCTTTCTGATCAGAATAAACTTATTGAACAACCTTTCGGTGTGGATCCCGTTCTGCTTAACCAAACGAATTGCCTCGCCTTTCGAAGAAACCAAACCCATCTCCACCAAATGTTTTTCGGCCACAAAATCCTCATTCTTCCTAATCGTCGCGCCTGGCAAAGCCCCTTTAATGAATTCCAAATCGGAAAGAGTCATTTTACTTACTCCTTCCCCGAACAAAATCGCGGCGATTTTTGCGCACTCCAGTGCCACTTCCTCCCCGTGGACAATCCCAACCAACTCACAAGCCAACTCCCGTTGGAGCAAACGGTCCTCCTTGTTTTTCTTCCACTCATTCTTCAATTTCTCAATTTCCGAAAGAGATTTAAAAGAATAATAATTCACCAACAAGGGCACCAAATCGTCACTCGTATTAATGAAAAATTGATACAGCAAGAATGGGTGGGTCTTATGTGACTCTAACCAAATCGATGCCCCTTTTTCGCTCTTACCAAATTTCCTTCCCGTTTTTGGGTCCACGATCAGAGGAAATGACATCCCAAACGCCTGTTTCCCTGTTTTTTTTCTAATTAGATCTACTCCGGTGACAATGTTTCCCCATTGATCTGATCCACCAATTTGCAGGTTGCAACCACTTTTCTCAAATAAAACTAAAAAGTCGTAAGCCTGGAGTAACTGGTATGAGAACTCGGCATAAGAGATACCAGCCTCAGAATCAATTCTTGTCTTTACCATCTCTTTACCCATCATGGCTGATACTGGCATGTGCTTTCCTACTTCTCGAAGAAAATCAATTAAACTTATTTTCTCCAGCCAATCTGCATTGTCCACCATTGTCACCGTGCCTTCTTTGACACCCAACAATTTTTCGATCAGCTTCTTTAATTTTTTCTTGTTCTCCTCTATGGTTTCCTTGGGCAGAACTGGTCTTTCCTCATTTTTCCCCGAAGGGTCTCCAATCATTGATGTCCCACCACCGACCAAAATAATCACTTTATGCCCAGCAGCCAAAAATCTCCTTGCTATCATTACGCCCAAAAAATGGCCGATGTGCATGCTATCTCCGGTTGGATCAATTCCCCAATACAAAGTAAGTCCCTTCTCCTCCGCCTTCTCCAAACCTGGAGTCATTGAGTAGATCAAGCCGCGTCTTTCAAGTTCTGCAAAGAAACCCATTTTTCTGTTCATATGCCTAGGATACCATAACCCTACTTCTCACTCCCATCCCCACCCTCACCGAGCTTTTGAAGCTTTGATTAATTCTCCTAATGGCCGCCTCCACATTAGACGATAGTAGTCCGTTAACGATTTTTATCGGCGCCAACAGTGTCCCCTCCCGAAGTTTTCCTAGAAGCAACACCGGGTGACCATCGTTATTGACGTTTCGATCAAAACCACAAGGAACAAAACCCTCGTTTAGGCACTCTACAATCGCCGTCGTATTTCCCCATTTCGCACTCAAGGGAATCAAGGTAAAAGGCGATCTACCCTCCGCCGCTGCCAAAACAGTCGAGAGATCCGATCCTCCGTCACCGGCGACAACTAACGAAAATGGCTCCTGTCGAACTAAGTTCCACTTTGGCGTAAATGGAAACTCAGACGAAACTTTTACCGACAGTCCATCGGCAAATGCATCACTCGCCATCGCCAAAGCCGTTCCCGCTATCAAATCCAAACTCGCTTTGTCAGCCGGCAAAATTACCGGAGCTTTCGCCTCAATCTTTTTTGAAGAGGAAAAAACAAACATCTCCTGTCGAATTGGTTCACCATGATTAAAAGCGGGGACTAAGGCTTGAGGATTCAAACCCAAATGTTTAAAACAGACAATTTGAGTTGCCTCTCCAGAGGAAACGCCAGCGAAATTATCCGAAACCCTCACCTCAGCCACTACCGGTGTCGTTGAGGTGGCCAAATGATCGGCCACCGCCATCAACATCAGCAAACCACCCACGCTCTTATGAAGCGACACTGCTCTACCCACCTCCACACTACCATCCGATTGTTTAATCAGAGCCGCCGATCCAATCGGTCTACCCTCTTTCAGCGCAAACCAAATTTTGCAGTTTCCAACCGCAATATCAGCTAGTAAGCGATCTCTATTCTTCGTAATCCCATGTTCGACATACATCTGGCAAAGTAGAAACGTCAGCCAATCGGCTTGGACCTCATCCACCAAACCATCTTCGGGAGTAACAATCGTAATTCCAAGAGGTAACTCTTCCTTTTTTCGACTGATAACTGGTTCTAATTCTGCTCTCATTTTTGTTTATAAATTTGTAATAAAAAAAGCCCTTGCCTGACCCCCAAATAAAAGAGGATCAAACAAGGGCCTTCAAGAAGAAGACGGTGCCACCTTGTATTCCCAAAAGGCATTGCCTTTTGGCTTATTATTCAAATGCTCCGCTAACGCGACACATTCTTTCTGCTATCACGGGCTTACCCGTATCCGATTTTGTCGGATCGGCTCCAGAGGGTAATTCGGTTATTTAACTTCCGATCGGTTTGCACCTGCCACCGACTCTCTATTGTCGCGTTAGACAACCTACTTTTTCTCTTTCGACACCTTTTATTAACTTTTTAAGTAAAGATACTGTATCATTGCAAACAAAAGATGTCAACCAAGATTTTCACTATCCCCGGTACAAAATATAAATATTGCTTCCCGAAACAACCTCGAGTACTAACCCCCCAATTAAAAAAGACGCTCCGCCTTGAAATTACTAAAAAGCTTCCTTCATCAGTCATCCCTCTACATGCTTCTTTAGTGAGTAATGGAAAAATCAACCTCTTAATTGGCGG
>CAYGRQ010000059.1:0-4102 GCA_964352325.1 uncultured Pseudomonadales bacterium | reverse complement strand
TCGTCTCCGGGGTTCCCCAGACCAACTATCAGTTTCATCATCTCTATTCTATAATTCAAATTCAGTTATGACCACCCCTTCCCTTTCCATCATCATCCCCACCCTCAACGAGGAAAGGTATCTCCCCACCCTTCTGACCGACCTCTCCCGCCAAACCTATCGTGATTTCGAGGTTGTCATTGTCGACGGCCATTCCGATGACCGTTCCGTAGCCAAGGCAAACCTTTTCGCCCACCGTCTTCCCCAATTTACGCTACTTGACAGTCCCACCCGAAACGTTTGCCAACAAAGAAACCTAGGCGCCGAAAACGCCCAGGCCGAAACCCTACTTTTCCTCGACGCTGACAATCGACTCGAACCCCATTTCCTCTTGGGACTCAAGTACCGCCAGGAACAATCAAAAGCCGACTTTTTCACTACTTGGGTCAAAGCCGAAGAAAATAGTCTTGCCACCCAAGCTGCCGACACCTTAATCAATCTTTATATGGAAAGCCAAAAAAACACCCCTTCTCCTTTCGGTGTCGAAGCCGCTTTTGGCGCCAACCGCACCCAGTTTCTAAAACTGAAAGGTTTCGACCGCTCCCCCTGCGAGGGCGCCCGTCTGCTCAAAAAGGCTGTTACCAAAAAAATGACCTTCGCTGTTTTCAAAGACCCCACCTATAGCTACTCTCTTCGCCGGGTCAGAAAATTAGGGACATTTAATGCCATTAGTCGCTATGCCATCACCGAAATCTACCGGCTCCTGGACCTGAAATTACCAAAAAAGAAAGCCGCTTCTCTTTATCCCATGAAAGGCGGTAACTTCTACGAAACCGAGGCCCTGCGTCAAAGTTTCTTCGAAAACATTCTTTCCAAGGTTAAGTTTCAAAAACAAAAGGATCGCCTCTCCGCCCTGGCCCGTTCCTTCCTCTTTGCCGAAGAAGAATCAGACCCGAAGCATTAGCTCCAGTCCGACAAAGACAAAGAAAACTCCAACTAAAATTAAACCCTCGAAACGATCGAGTCTCCGTTTTGTCGAAGTGAAGAGCCAAAACAAACCAAAAACAACGACAAAAGCCATGTTCACCAAAGAGTAGTTGGCCATATTGTCGGTTTCAAAAGGGGAAATCAGAGCCAACAAGCCGACGATCAGGGTCGCGTTGGCGACGATACTGCCAAAAAGATTGCCCATGATCAAAGCCACCTCTTTCTTGGCCGCCGCCCCCACTGCCAAAGTCAGTTCAGGTAAGGTCGTCCCCAGAGACACCATCACCAGCCCAAAGACCACGGTTGACATCCCGAAAGCCGGCGCCATTTGGGCCGCCAATTTAACGATCAGCCCCGCCGAAAACATCATCAGGGCAATTCCCAAAAATAACACCCCTATCGACCCATCTTTCTTTTTCCGATGCCACTCTTTGACGCGGGTCAAAAGTCCCCGCCGGTGCGCCACACTCGCCTCCGCCACACTCTTTTTCTTGCCATCAATTACCACTCCCTCCAGGTAGAGCAAATAGATCACTACCAAAATGAAGCCATCCAAACGCGACAATCCCCCATCCATTAGCAAAAGGACTGGCGCCAGACCGGCAAAAAACATTGCCGCCAATTCCCAACGCCAGTAATCACCCACGATCGGTAAGGATCCGGCGACTAATGTCGCCCCACCCACCACCAGGCTCATGTTGACGACATTTGCCCCCAGTAAGTTCGCCAGAGAAATCTCCGGCTGGCCGGAAAATCCAGCCGCCACCGCGATAAACAATTCCGGCAAGGAAGTCGATAACGCCACCAATATTGCCGCCACCGCCAGTTTCCCCCGATTCGAAAAACCCAAAACCAATTTATCGAAAGCACGAATGACCAGTCTCATCCCCGTTGCCAACAAAACAAAAAGGAGAATCAGGGCCAAAAATTTCAAGGGCATACCTTAACTATACATAATTTAATCCCCGTTTCGAAAATACGCCGCCTTGATCGTTTCGACCACGATTATCAACAACAAACCGCCGCCAAATAACCACAACCAATCGCCAATCGAAATCGCCACCGTACTGAATATCCCCTGCAAAGGAGGTAAATAGATCGCCGCCGCCTGCAGCAATAACCCACCTAAGACTCCTAAGGTCAAAAATGGGTTCTTAAAAAGACTATCTTTCCAAATTGGGCGGGATAAGGAACGGCTGGAAAAAACATAGATGAGTGAGGAAATCCCCTGCATCGCAAAGGCCATCGTCCGAGAAAACACGATGTCTTTGTCAAAATAGAAAAATGCGAGCCCAAATACCACCAGGGCCAGTCCTCCCGCCGTTACCGAAATCACTCCCACCAAAGCGACCCTCTTCCACTCCATCACCGGCGCGTTTCGGGGTATTGGTTTCCGCGAGAGAAGATCCTTTTCCTTCGGCTCCACCGTCAAAGCCATATACGGAAATCCATCGCTAATCAAATTAATCCACAGGATCTGTGAAGCCAGTAGCGGCAAGGGCCATCCCAAATAAATCGAGGCGACTACGATTACTATCGCCGCAAAAGAATCAGATAATAGAAAAAGAATCACTTTTCGTAAGTTATCAAACATCCCTCGACCCTCTTCGACTGCCGCCAAGATTGTGTCGAAGTTGTTGTCCAGCAGGATCAGGTCGGCCACCTCACGGGCCAGATCGCTGGCGTTCGCGACGACGATGCCGATATCGGCTTTTTTTAGGGCCGGGACATCATTCACCCCGTCACCCATCATCGCCACCGTTTCCCCATTGGCCTGCAGAGTTTCTACGATTTCGTATTTCTGCTCCGGCGACGTTCTCGCAAACAAGATCGAGTTTAAAATTTTTTGTTTCTTTTCTTCTCCCGAAAGTTTGTCAAAATCTCCCCCCAGCATTACCAGATCAGGTTTCACCTCACGGCCCCCCACCAACCCCGCCTGTCGGATTGCCGCCCAGCCGGTCTCTTTATAATCACCCGTGATTACCTTTAACTTAATTCCCGCCTCCATCGCCCGCTGTAGCGATTCCGCTACCCCTCCCCGGATCGGATCGCTAAAGAGCACTAGTCCCAGCCAGTCAAACTCATTAAGATCCTCCCTCCTTATCTTCTCCTCGGTCTTTTTGATCCTTTTCATCGCTACCGCCACCATCCGGTGTCCGCTTATTCCTAACTCCCGAAATCTTTCCTCCCACTTCTTTCTGTCGCCCTGATTTCTGAATTCCGACTTCTGCAATATCACTTCCGGCGCCCCGCTGACAAAGTCCACCACCTCTCCCTTACCGCTTATTTCATGTCTCGTCACGATGTACTTATGTTCATGGTCAAACGGAATCTCATCCACCCGCCGAAACTCCGACTCTTTCGGGGCGAGCGGCTGATTACGGCCCCAGGCTAACATCGAAATCTCCAAAGGATCGCGTTGATCATTACACAAAACCGCTCCCCTAATTAACCACTTCATTTTTTGTTCATCAACGCCCTCGCCGATATCGGTCACCGCCCCCACTGTCGTCATTTTCCCCTCGGTGATCGTTCCCGTTTTATCCAAACAAATTACCGACACACTCCCGAGCGTTTCCGCCGCCATCAGTCCCCTGACAATTGCTTTTCTTTTCAAAATCCGCTTCATTCCCACTGCCAAAATCACCGTCAGCCCAACCACTAACCCCTCGGGTATCGCCGCCACCGCCAAGGCCACCGAGGTATTTAAAAAAGTTAAGAAAGAATTTCCTGTCATGACGCCATAGATAAAAACCATCCCCGCCACCGCCGAAACAATCAGCGTCAATTGCCCCGTCAACCGATCAAGCCGTTTCTGCAGCGGCGTCCGGCCAATCCCCCTTTCCCGCACTACCTTGGCGATCCCCCCCATCTTCGTTCTCGATCCGGTTCGTACCACCAGCATCTCCCCCACTCCTTTCTCCACCACCGTCCCCATATATGCCTCTGAACCAACCTTTTTTGCTACTGGCATCGATTCTCCGGTCAAAATTGCTTCGTTAAAATACATACCGTCCTCAACAATCAGCTCACCATCAGCCGGCACCTTCCAACCAATCGTTAGCTTTACGACATCGCCGGGAACGAGCAAGGTCGCGTCAATCTCCTCCCATTCCCCACCCCGTTTGACTCTCGC
>CAYGRQ010000058.1:0-4288 GCA_964352325.1 uncultured Pseudomonadales bacterium | reverse complement strand
AACCGAACATTTAAATTTGTCTTTTGTGAAAATAGAATCGCAAAACGATGGGACTTGACGTGTATATTTTTTGTCTATAAGATGTGGGTACTATTAACCCGTAATTAAAAATATGGAGAAACAGTTAAAAAGCCTGTTAAAAAGCCTGAAGATCAACGAGAATTTGATCAGCACGATTATGGGCGGGGTGGTCGTCGTGGTCATGGCGGCGATGATTTTTAACTACTTCAAAACATTCAACAAGAACGGACAGATTACAGACGAGTCGGCGGTTAATTTGAGCGAGGAAGAAGTTTTGTCCAAGGAACTTCCGACCACCTATAAGGTGATCAAGGGTGATGACCTTTGGCACATCAGTGAGCGGTTCTATAACTCGGGCTATAACTACGTCGATATCGCCAAAGCGAACAAATTAGTCAACGCCAGCCTGATTGAGACTGACCAGGAATTAGTCATCCCAAAGGTGGAAGCGAAAAAAGTCACGGTGGTCAGGGCGGAAACCAAAAAGACAATCGAGCCCAAGACCCAGACGGCTAAGATATCCATCGAGGGGGCGAAATATACCACCATTAAGGGCGATTATCTCTGGTCGATTGCCGTGCGCGCTTATGGCGATGGCTACGCCTGGACCAAGATCTACACCGCCAACAAGGCGAAAATCGGCAACAACCCGAGTTGGCTCTTTACCGGAGTCGAGCTGGCCTTACCTCGTTAACTGAGCCAGGGGTGGGACTCGAACCCACTGCCTGCGGTTTACGATACCGCCGCTCTACCAGCTGAGCTACCCTGGCGTACGCCTATATTTTATCAGGAAGACTACTTCACCGTGACGGATTTGGCTAAGTTGCGTGGCATATCGGGATCAAGACCGCGGGCGAGCGCCAGATAATAGGCGAGGCACTGGGCGACGACGACGTTTCCCAGGATTGAAGCATTTCCGGAATCGGCAACGGGCAGGTAATAGTCAAACAGCGGGTTGGGTTTATGGGAAATACCAATAATGATGCCGCCGCGGGCTTTGACCTCCATAGCGCCGGAAATAACATCGCTATAAGTTTCGTCGTTGGGGGCAAAAACCAGACAAGGCGTCTGTTGATTGATCAGGGCGATGACGCCGTGTTTTAATTCTCCGGCCGCAAAGCCTTCGGCGTGAATGTAGCTGACTTCCTTGATTTTCAGGGCGGCCTCGAGAGCGGCCGGGTAACTGACTCCCCGACCCAAGATAAACATCGAGCCGGCGTGTTTGAATTTTTCGGCGAGTTTTTTTAGATACTTTTGATAGCCAGGGCTGAGAATTTTTCTGATCGCTCTGACTGCCAGTTTTATTTCGATGACCGCCCGAGGGGTTTTTCTTGTCAAGGCCGAGGCTGTCAAAAGCAAAATGGCCACCTTGGCGAGAAAAGCCTTGGTACTGGCCACCGCCTTTTCCGGACCGGCTTCAAGGAGGATGGTCTGGTCGGAAAGCCGGTCCAGGCTGCTGCCCCGGACGTTGACGAGACTAACGGTCCTGGCGCCACGGCTCTTAGCAAAGCCGACCGATTGGAGCGTGTCGATAGTTTCGCCGCTCTGGGAAAGGGCAAGACAAAGGCTTCTGGTACCGATAGCGCCGCCGTAATAATAGAACTCCGAACCAATGGCCGGAATGACCGGTTGCCCGGCAATACGAGCAAAGAGATATTGACCGGCAAGAGCAGCATAACTGGCCGTGCCGCAGGCGACGGCGAAAACATTTTTGGCTTTGGCGATGGAATTTGCCAATTGCCGCGCTTCTTTTACCTTTGACTCGGCAATTTTGGTAAGGACCGCCGGCTGATCGTAAATCTCCTTGAGCATAAAGAACGGAAAGCCGGTTTTGGCGGCACTTTTGGCGGTCCAATCAATGGTCTGGATCGGCGGTTTGACTTCTTTGGAAGAAGTGTAATTTTCGATCCTGACTTCACTTGGCGCAATTTTGGCGATTTGGCGATCTTCCAGAAAAATAACCCGCCTGGTATGGGAAAGCAGTGAGGCGACATCGGAACTTAAAAGATTTCCCCTCTTGGCAAGCCCAATCACCAGCGGTGAGCCGGTTTTGGCCGCGACCAGATAGGGATAATCCTGATGCAGGACGACAAAAGCATTAAAACCGGCGGCCATTCTGGCCACTTTCTTGACCGCCGAGAGGAGATCTTGGGTTTTGGTTAGTTCTCTCTCGATCAAATGAACAATAATTTCGGAGTCGGTTTGGCCAAGGAGCTGGTGACCTTTTATTTTTTTACCTAAGTTTTCATAGTTATCGACGATACCGTTATGAATCAGGGCCAATTTTCCGGTGCAGTCAAGATGGGGGTGGGCATTGGCGACCGTTACTCCGCCGTGAGTCGCCCAGCGGGTATGACCGATACCCATACTACTTTGGGGAAGGCTAGTCTGACTGACCGAGATCTTGCCGATCTGCTTTTGCAACCGAAGCTTACTCCGGCTTTTGACCGCAATACCCCAGGAATCGTAACCGCGATATTCAAGTTTCTTTAATCCGGAGAGGATGGTTTGGGCAGAGTTTTTGTCATTGGTAGTGGCGAAGATACCACACATCCCCATAATAATAGCACAGGTGATATTACTTCATCAGGCGGGTTACTTCCTCGACCATCTTTTTCCGATAGTCGCAGTGTTCGCAGTTTCCGCCCGGACTGGGGATTTTGGCGGAGAGCAGGCACTCCTTAGTGGCCAAGAGCTGAGCGTCAATCCAGGAGTCGTCGCCCTGGTGGGCGATGATCGACATGTCAAATTCGAGCCGGCCGTCGAATTTGGGTCGGTTTTTGGTGGCGTTGGCGAAAACAAAGTAGCCGGTGTTGCTGACAGGGAAGCCCAAGAGGCGAAAAAGATACTGATAGAACTCCATCTGGCGCTTGTAGGCCTGCTTATACTCGTCTTCCAAGCTAATTTCTTTGACGGTGCTGGTTGATTTGTAGTCGACAATAATTAACTCGCCGCTGTCTGACTGCCAGACGTCATCGACCATACCGGTCAGCAGAAAGTTGGTTGGCTGGTGGAGGGCGGAAGCGCCCTTGTATCGTGTTTCGGGGGTCTCACCGCGCCATTTGCTGAGGTCCGGATGGTTTAGCGGCACGGCGGCAATATGGTACTGTTTCATCAACTGGTGCGACTCCCCCGCTTGGCGAAGCAGATCAAATTCGTTTTTGAGGAGAGCGTCGACGGCGGAGTTTAAGGTAAAGGCAGGCATACTGGGGCGGCCCAAGCCATAGCGGACATTCATATAGAAACAGCGGGGACATTCGCCGAAAAGCTCAAATTTGGAGCGACTGAGGGTGTGGGGTTCTCTTGACTGGGGGTTAAATAGATTGCGGGTGCTTTGGTAGTACTTGCCCATTTTTTCAATTGTAGACTATTGCCCGTCTTCTAATTCCGGTAATAATTCCAGTCCTTTGATCGAGTGAAGAGTCGAGCCGACGCTGCCGCGGAGACTGCCCATAATATTGGCGGTACTGCCGACGAGACGGTGAACCTGGGCCTCGCGGGTTTTCCAGAGTTTCTCAAAAGCGGCCCGTTCTTTGGCGATCTGGCTTTGCATGTCTTGATAAACCTCGACAATCGCCTCGACTTGTTGGCTAAATTCATGACTGGTGATGTAGTTATAGAGGATATCGGCTTTGCCGGTTTTGTTTTGGGAAACGTATTTTTCGCGGGCCACCTCAACCAACTTGCCCCGCAGTAGCTCGGCCAGAACGAGATAGAGGGAGTAGTTAGTTACCCAGACGCCCTCGACCAGACCAATACCCGAACCGGCTGCTTCGGGCAGGACAGAAGAAACGATGACGGGAATGTTGGCTTTCTCGCTCCGCAGGTCGTCTTTCAGCTTAGTGACCCAATCGTTTGCCCAGGCTTTGGTCCGTTTACTTTCCCAAAGAATGATGCCGCAAGTATTGCCCAGTTGGGTCTTGACCACTTGGCGGATATCGGCACCGCGCACTCCTTTCCCAACCGGTTCAATCGTGTCGAACAAAAAGTGCTGTTTGAGCGTCTCCTCCAGATCGAGCTCTTGGACCTCGCCCTGAAGCTGCTGGCTACCCTGACTGGCTTTTCGCTGAGCGTCGTCGAGGGCCCTTTTCAGGTCGTCGATGACCTTGTCCTTTTCTTTGTCTTTTAATCGACTGGCTTGCTGCATTTCCATCTCGACCTTAAGGCGAATTTTGCCTCGTTCCTCGTCGAGCTGGCGTTGTTTTTCAACTTCAAAAGACTTTTTCTCTTCTTCGAGCTGGAGTTTTTGTTTACGAAGTTCAATCTC
>CAYGRQ010000057.1:0-4301 GCA_964352325.1 uncultured Pseudomonadales bacterium | reverse complement strand
CCAGGTGATATGGCCAAGCTGTTATTATTGATGGAGAGTGACTAACCCCTTTTTGGTTTTTAGTTTAGTTTTTGGTTTAGCTGTTTGCGCCGGGATGGCGGCGCGTCTTTTGCGCCAACCGGCCTTTTTGGGCCACGTGGTCGTGGGCATCGCTTTAGGTTTTTGGGGGCTAACTGCCGGGGGTGAGATGCGGCAAGTGTTCGATATCTTGAGTTCAGCGGGGATAATGCTGTTACTTTTTTTGGTGGGTTTGGAGATGAACATTGCCGAGGTGAAGAAAATGGGAAAGGTAGCCCTAATTGTCGCTGCCGGGCAGATTTTTATGACGATAGCTTTTTTTGTCGGCATTTTTTCCTGGTTTGGTCTGGCGTTGTCCACGGGCCTTTTTTTGGCGATGGTAGTTTCGTTTTCGAGTACGATTATCGTAGTCAAGCTTTTGTCGGAGAAGCATGACTTGGGGAGCTTATCCGGCAAGGTGGCAGTGGCTCTGCTTTTGATTCAGGACCTGGCGGCGATTGTAGCGCTGATTGCTTTTGGCGGCCGGGTGGGGGACGGGGTAGTAACGTTGCTGACCAAGGTGACTATTTTGGTCGTGTTTACGGCGGTTATCTCGAAGAGTGTCATGCCGAGAATTTTGCACCGACTGGCGAAGTCGACTGATGAATTGATTTTGTTTAGTTTGGCCTGGTGTTTTGTTTTGGCGGCGGTGGTGGCCTCGCCCATCTTGGGATTGTCGCTACCGATTGGCGGCTTTTTGGCAGGTCTGGCCCTCTCCGGCAGTTTCGAACACGCCCATATCGCGACTAAGATCAAACCCTTACGGGACTTTTTCCTAACCATTTTTTTTGTCGGCCTGGGGTTGAAGCTGCGCTTTGATGGCGAAATTGCCGTAATGGCGATCTGGCTATCCTTGGCGGTGATAGTGGTTAAACCATTAATCGTTTGGTTTTTGATGCGCCTTTTCGGTTATAGACAGAGGGCCGCCTTCCATACCGGTTTGCTCTTGGGCCAGGTCTCGGAATTTGGTTTCATTTTGGTTGGAGTAGGCTATGGAGCCGGTTTCTTGGACAGTCGTTTCGTCTCGCTGATCTCATTGGTTGGCCTAATTACGATGATGATCTCGTCATATTTGATTATCGACAACGAGGTTGTTTTTCGATTGGTCCGACCAATTTTGAATCTTGCCTGGAAAGACCGGTATGCGGAATCCGAGGTGGAGGCGGAAGCGCCAGAGGGTCACGTGGTCCTATTTGGTTGTCATCGGATGGGGCGGAGCATGCTTTTGCAGCTGGCCAAGAACAAGGAGAAAGTGTTAATTGTCGATTTTGATCCGGAGGTGGTCAGGCAGTTACAGGAGGAGGGTTACCGGGTGGTTTATGCCGACGCCGCTGATACCGATGCCTACGATCAACTAAATCTGTCGAAGGCGAAAATGATAGTTTCGACGATTGAGGATATAAAAGACAACCTGTTAATGCTCGGCGAGATTAAGAGGCGGCGGTTAAGAGTGAGCGTGGTAGTGGACGCCGAGACACCCGAGGAGGGTAAAGAACTGTATGCGGCCGGGGCAACGTATGTAATATTCCCTCATTTTGTCGGCGGTTTGCACCTGGGAGATTTGGTCAAGAAGGGGGTTTCCCAAAAAGACGACTTCGAAAGCTATCGGAAATACCAACAAGAAGTGATGTCCGGCATCTATGCCTAAGCTAGCCAAAGTCTTCAATGTCGTTGGTTTGGTTTTTCTAGCTTTGGTGCTAGTGATGTTGCTAGTCAATTTACTGCGACGAAATATTTACGACCCCAGTTTGGGCATTAATATTTTAATGCTGGCTAAGGATGGGATGGGAATCGTGGCGGTGAGGGAGGGGAGTGGTTTGGTAAGTGTGACCCGGTTACCCGACAACCTGGTGATTCCGATTGATCCGACGGGGGCAGAGTATCGAGTGGAGGCATTTTACAAGATTGGTCTGCCAGTGGCGGATGAGCTTTTTGTCAGCCGGGTTTCGGTGGGGCAGGCTTTGGGGGTGGTCTTGGCTGGCGTTGTCAAGTCCAATTCAGAATTTGGGTTAGCCGGTCTTTCCGGGTCCTTAATTTCTCTTTCAAGCCAGACTAATTTTTCGATTTTTGATCGATATAATTTGGCGAAGAGCATCAGGAATTTGCTGACGAAGAGGACGAACTTTGAGATTTCTTTTCCGGCGGTGGCGGTCGATAGTGTCGAGGAGGCCGATGGAACCGAGGTTTTGAAATTAAACAGTAGTATTTTTGTTTGGAGTCAGAATCAGTGGGTGGCGGATGAGGTGCTCTCGGAAACTGCCGAGGTGACGGTCGTGAATGGTTCGGGACGCGAGGGCAAAGCCAGATGGGCGGCTCGACAAATGGAGACGGCCGGAGTGCGGGTGATCAGTTTGATGACGGCCAGGAAAAATACCAAAGACTGTTTGATCTGGGGTGATGAGAAATTACATCCGAAAACATTTTCTTTTTTGAGATTGTCCTTTAATTGCCGGACAGGCGGGGACGATGAACTTTTTGATTACATTGATCGCGATGTCGAGAGCGATCTGGTGGTAGTTTTGGGAGAGAAAAATTAGAGCCTAAGATTCCGAGCCCATCAAGGGGTCATAAATTTCCAAGGGAGGCTGGGAGATGGTGCCTGAAGAGACTTCCAGATCGTCCAGGCTGTGGTCAGAGGAAAATGACGGGGCGCCTTTCAGACGTTTGCTCGATTTAATTTCTTTGATATAGACCTGGATATTGGCGGTATCACTGCTTTTAATCAGAGTCTGATATTTGTAGCCGGCCTTCATCAAGCGGATGAGGTGGATGGAGATATCATCGGGGAGGCAGCCGATATATTTGCCGCCGGCAGCAACAACCTTTATTTTTCGGCCGGAAATTTTTAGATCAACCGGCAGGCCGGTGTAGAGAGTGGCGATGATGTTGGGCTCGCCGATGTTTCCCAGGGGGATGACGATTGATTTTCCCGGTTCCTTGATAAAACTAAAGGTGTGATTGCTTAACTGTCTGGTGTTATCGTATTCCAGGCTGTATTTCGGAGAGGCTTTTTTGAGGTTGGTTTTGGCAATCGTATTAAAGGGATCGAGCTTTAGGATTTTGAGGAAAAACTTCTTGGCTTCTTTTGGTTGGTGGGATTTGAGGTAAGCGATCCCGAGACGGTTCATGGCGGCAGTGTTTTTTGACTCGGTGGCGAGGATCTCTTGATTGGCCTTAATGGCCTCTGGCCAATCTGCTTTGATGGCGGCTTGGATGGCGAGGCGTTCGGGTGTCTTACTGGATGTTGGCTCTGCCATTAGTTGTAAATCATAGAAATAATGAGGGATGGTGTCAAGCCCCGCTTAGCGGGGCAGGTGATAGAATGTAATTCATGTCAGGACATTCAAAATGGTCGACGATAAAACACAAGAAGGCGATTGAAGACGCCAAAAAGGGGTCGGTGTTTACCAAAATCGCCAAAAAGATTCAAATTGCGACCAGAAGGGGCAATTCCGACGATCCGGTGATAAACCCTTTTCTGCGCCAAGCGCTAGAAGAAGCCAGGTCTGTCAATATGCCGGGGGACAATGTCCGCCGGGCGATTGAGAAGGCTTTAGGGGGCGCCGAGGGTAGCCAGGTTGAGGAAATCAGCTATGAAGCTTATGGCCCAGGCGGGGTGGGCTTGCTGATCACTGCGGCGACCGACAATAGAAACCGCAGCGGTGGAGAAATTAAACAAATTGTCGACCGCGGCGGGGGCAGTTTGGGTGCGCCGGGGTCGGTGGCGTACTTGAAGCATGTCCAGCCGGTGCCAATGATTACCTTAACGGGCGGGGACAAGGAGAAATGTCAGCGGTTGATTGAGGAACTTGGTGAACATGAGGACGTAGTTGATGTTTGGACTAATTTAGAACCATGAGTAAGCGGACAAGATTTTTTGTCGTTTCTCTTTTTTTAGGATTTTTACTGTGGCTTTCGGGATTTTTTGGTGTCGAAAAACGCTTGGCGATAGTGCTCTCGATTTCCGGCATGGCCTATGTCCTTTCGGCGTGGGTTTTGTTTGAGGACCTGAAGGGTTGGGAATGGATCACGCTTTTAATTTTGCCCGTTTTATTTACTTTGGGGAGCGGCCTGTTTGGAAATCTCTTGCCGGGGGCGATTCCATCGATGTTCGGATTGAACTTCCAGATTGAAACATCGCTCTTTTTGGGGAGTGTCGTCCGTTTCGTTTTCATCGTTTTGTACGTTTTGGGAATGTATGCGGTCCTATTAACAGAGAATATTTTTTCGTCGTCTTCGATTCG
>CAYGRQ010000056.1:0-4521 GCA_964352325.1 uncultured Pseudomonadales bacterium | reverse complement strand
TCCTCGCCTTCCCGGCTATTGTAGATCCGAAAATCGATGATCTCTGTCCGGCCGCCGTCACTTTTAATTCCAATTCGGTAGAATGGATTTTGATACCAATAGACTGTGCCTGGTTTTCTACCGGTGATATCGGCAGTCTTAAAAAAGAAGGCGGGATTGGTGAAGGCATAGCGGGTCTGCAGCCACTGGGAAAAATCGGCGGAGGAAACGAAACGAAGGTCGTATTTCCCTTGGTTAGCCCTTAAGGCTTGGTATGAGTTTTTTAATTCTGACCGATATTGGGCAAGACTATAGTCATTTTCAAGCCCAATATTGGTCTGGGTAAACTCATTAAAATCTCCATTGGAATAAATCCCCAGCAGGTTGGCGAAATAATTTGTTGACAAACCCTGCGAGGTGTAATCGTTAACTTGGGTTGAGTAATTACTTTCAGAACCGGTACCATAAAAATTGAAGGGGTCGCGTTGGGCCCATTTAGTGAGGACGATGTTAAGACGGTCATTTCTACCGCTGGCCGGAACGGCCGAGTTGGCTCGGCTTGGGAAATAGGGGCTGCCTAGGTAACCGCCCCACAAACGGTAACGATCAGTACTGTACTGCTCATCACAAATGACGGCGGCAACGACAGAGTAATGGCTGCTTAAATACTCGAGCGAATAGGCATCGAGGTGCCAGGCCCCGACGACGCTTGGGTAGTAGCCAAAGGTGTCGTAAAACAATTTCATGTAGGCGTCGATGAGCTTAAGCCGATCGGGCTGGCTATAACCGGAGAGGAAAATACGATTAGCCTGTGACATATATTCTCCCTCGGGATAATCAACACCGGCCGCGAGAGTCAGCTTGGGGGTCACTTCGAGAAAAGCACCGAGGATTTGGCTGCTATCGGTGGCACTGATGGAACGGAAATAGCCGGAAATGGTGGCGTTGTTGACGGCGTCGAAACGGAGAAGCCAGTCAACCGGAAATTTGTTTTCTTTGGCCAGTTGATACTGATACCGGGGTAGATCGAGAGGCGTCTGCTCTTTTGACTCCCCGTCCTCGACACCACGAACGGGGTTGGTAAAGGAGACAAAGTGGGGCCGGTCGAAAGCGAGGGTTTTGCCCAAAGAAAAGAGGAAAAGCAAAAGCGGTAGGAGTAAAAAGAGGCTTTTCTTAAGCATGGCCCTTGAAATAACTGATGGTCTGGGTCAGGAACGAGCGACCCTCCAGGAGAATGACGGAGGCGAAATAAATGAGGCCGCCGGCAAGAGAGATGAAAACAATATTGGTCAGATTGGTGGCGAACCGGGTCAGGAAGAAAAGCGAAAGAGAGAGAACAAAAGCAGAAATCAGCGACGTCCTGAAGGCGGCCGGGAGGCTAAATTTGATTTGGCGCCTGACGGCAATGACGGTGACAACGGAGGAGGTAGCAATCAGGGCGACGGCTAGACTGACGCCGAGGTAACCTTTATAAATACCCAAAACCGGCATCAAAACCCAGGTGAGCGCCGTCCACATGACCATTAGTTTGAAGGTGGTTTTTATTTTTCCCAGGGCATTCAAGGTGTTGGTCAGATTGGTGGAAACACAAGCCCAGGCCGAGTTGTAAAGATAAGCATAAAGCGGTAATAAGGCCGGGAGCCACTTGAGGTAACGAGGGATGAGGTGGACCAGGGGACTACCCAAAAAGCCCATACCGATGAGCAGCGGAAGGGTCGAAAGGGTGAGATACTTCAAGGAAATCTCGATGGCCCGGGCCAGACGGACTTCGTCGTGTTGGAGACGAGAGAAGGCGGGAAAGGCAACTTTGGTAACGTTGTCCATAAAAATACGTAAGGGAAAGCCGGCCCAACGACTGGCCCAACCGAGATAGCCAAGACCGTCGGCGCCGACGACTTTGGCGAGAACCACCGTCATACCATCGTCCTTGAGGACCGCCAGAAAGGTATTGGCCTGAAAAGGCAGACCGAACTTGAGGAGCGACCGGACCGACTTTTTCGAAAAACCGATGAGCGGACGCCAGGGGAAAATAAGATAGACCAAGACCAGGCCGGTAAGTCCCCGAGCCAAAACAGCCAAGGTAAAGGCAGTGATGCCGAAGCCCTGCCAGGCAAAATAAACGGCGACAAGATTGAAAACCAGCGTTTCGGCAATCTGGGGAATGATCAGTTTGTTGAAGTGAAGTTCCCGTTCGAGAAGGATGGAGGGAATGGTTTTCAGAGAACTTAAAAAGAGCGAAATCCCCATTGACCAAAGGAGGTAGACGGCGGCTCCCGAGAGATGGTAACTGCTACGGATCAAGGGGGTGACAAGAAAAAGAAGCAACAAAAGGGAAAGGACCAGACCCTGTTGGATAGTAAAGGTGGTGGCCAGATCGTCGTCTGATAGTTTTTCTTTTTTTTGGACCAGGGCGGCGGCCAGGCCGATATCAGAGAAATAGGCCAGAAAGTTAACGACGGCGGAGACGAGGAAAAAGACGCCATAGGTACCTGGGTCGAGAAAAACGGTTAGGGCAAAGGTGGCTAAAAAGGAAATCAGCTGAACGACAAAGGTCCGGGAAATGAGAGCGGCGACACCCTTGACGGAACGGCGTTTTATTTCGGCAACATCAAGGGCCACTTCAAGAGGACCTTGGGCTTCCGGCTGCGGTGGCAACATAAGCGAGTGACTAATTGATAAATAAGATAGGCGGTGGTAAAAACGATCGTACCTAGAGAAATTATATTGGAAAATAAGCGAACCGGGGTATCAACAAAGGCGATGACGAGGTTGTGTTTCCCAGGAGTCAGGTCAAAGGTGATGGCCCCAATATCGTTATTTTTTATTTTGCTTTTGAATCCATCAACCGTGACTTCCCAGCCCGGGTAGTTAAAAGAATGGAAGGACAAGGTCTCGGCGACACGATTTTCAACTTCGGCCCTGAATAAAAGCGGGTTAGAGGAGGTGGTGTTTATTTTTGTATCAAAAAACGTCGAGGAGAGCTTGGAAGTCGGCAGGGACCGGGGACGAATGGCCCCTTTAGGCAAGGGGACATAATCCTCGGTGTGTTGAAGATAACTTCCGGAAATTGTCTCGCCTGGTTTTAAGGCGGCCCGGGGAAGGAAGCGGTGGAAATAGTAACTGTCATTATAGTCGACGACAAGACCCGGTTTGAAGTAAGACAGGTTAAAAATAAGGGAGAGAAATATTGTGATTGCCGTCAACAGATTTGCCTTGGCGGGTGAAATTTTCCTGACGACATACAAAAAGAGGACCGGGGTGAAGAAAGTGGTGAACATCAAAAGGCGCCAGGGAAATTGAATCTCTTTTATTAGTGGCAGGTAGTTCCAGATATTAATAGATCTAATGTTCATCAAAAATATTACTAAGAAGGTCGAAAGGGTAACTAATCTAAATTGCCAGGTTTCAACCTTGTCCTTGATATTTTTTGAAAAAGAGGCGACAACCAAGATGCTGGCTAATAACAAAACAATTAGATTCGGAATACCGATTTGGAAGGAAAAAGTATCCGGGGAAAAAGGGTTGGCGCCGGTATATGTCCATCTGGAAAAGATTAACTGCCAGACAAAGGGGAACTGGTCTTTGTAATTGAAGGCGGATTGGGTCTGGATAAATCTTTTTTCAAAAATAACCGGGATCCAGTAGTAGGCGGATAGGGCCAGCCCAAGAAGCAGGGACTTAATTAAAGAGATTAAGAGCGAGAGTTTCTTCGAAAATATTCCGGTTAAGCCAAAGATGATGAAAAAGAGAGGGATTGAAAAAAGGGCGGCTGGTTGGTGCGACAATAAAATTAAAGCAACCGTGACACCGACCCAAATTCTGTTTGCCGGAATGTCCTTTTTGAAAAGTTTTACCAGTCCATAAAATAACCAGGGAAACAAGGCCAAGGCGAAACTCTCCCCGATTGCCCCCCGGACATAATGGTCGATTGACTGATAGGGAGTATAAGTATAAAGAACAGCCGCGCCAAGGGCGAAGAGGTTTGAACCGGTTAGGGAAATGCCCAGGGCATAAAATCCGAATGCCCCCACAACAAGAGTGAGAGCCAAAAGGAGTTTAAAGGTGATCGTAATATCTATCCCGGCCAAGTGACCCAAGTAGCCAAGATAGTAAGGCAGTTGGTAATTGAAGCTTGGGAAAGGGGAACCATATTCAAACTGCATGTCCGGCGCCCAGCGAGGAGGAAATTGCCCCAGATCAAGTGCTTTGAAATATTGGTGAAAATTGGCGATTTGAGTTTCATCATTAAAAGTGAACATCTTGTTTCCCAGGAAAAAGGAAAAGGTGGGAAAAATTAAGGCGATTAGGAGAATTAGATAAATAACTTTAGTTTTCATTCTTTTTACTCTTTAATATCAACCAAGAAGCAAGGATTAGGCCGGAGCCGAAGGTAATCAGATTTGACGTGGTTCGCAAGAGGGTGTTTTCGAAAAAACCTTGGATTAAATGGTGGCCTTTGGCCAGTTTGACGGTAATCAGGCCATAGTCGTTGTTATTATCAAATTCGATTGGAACGGCGCGACGGTTTTGGTAGAGCGTCCA
>CAYGRQ010000055.1:0-4539 GCA_964352325.1 uncultured Pseudomonadales bacterium | reverse complement strand
GAATACGCGATACTCACTAACATCATCCATCAAGAGTGGAGTGACTTGTCAGTTAAAGAACACAAAAATTTAAAAAAATTAAAAACACAAAATTTGCGCGATCATATGACAGACGCGGAATTGGTTTTTACGGCTCTCGCGGAGCTTTCCACCCGGCAAATTGCGGAAACGATGACATCCAAAGGTTTGGGAGAAAACAAAATTCCGGCAAAAAAAGGCGGGCGAATCGCCAAAAACGCTAGGCTAGAATTGGAACAAAAAACTGGAAAGAAGGTAGTCAGCGGGTCAAATTACCTTCCGCAGGGACAGAAAAGATTAAGGGGTTAGACCTCGATGACGACGGCGATGATCATCGGCCGGCGCTGAGTTTGCTGGTAGAGAAAGCGTTCGAGGGTATCCTCGATTTTCCGCCTCAAAAAGTTCCAATCGGTGACCGGGCGGCCTTTCATGTCGGAAAGGCAGTTGACTACTTGTTTTTGGGTCTGATTGATCAAGTCTCCGGCTTCTTTTTGATAGACGAAACCGCGGGAAACGATCTCGACTTGCTCTGAAACCTCGGAGGTTTCTTTTTTGATGGGGACGACAGCCATCAAGATACCGTCGGCGGCGAGAACCCGGCGGTCACGCAGGACAACGTGGCCGACGTCGCCAATACCAAGGCCATCGACATAGACATTCTTAACCTCGACCCGGCCGGCGGCTTTGACTTTGTGATTTTCAATCTCGATAATTTGACCGTTTTCAGGCAAAAATACTTGCTCTGGGGTGTAGCCCATTTCCAGCGCCAGTTCCCGATAAAGGTACATGTGGCGAATAGTGCCACCGATGGGGATAATATTTTTCGGTTTGAGGAGGCGGGCCAAAAGGGCGAGGTCACCGCGGTGGCCGTGGCCGGAAACGTGAAGCCCCGGAGTACTGCCCGAATAGGAAACGCGAATATCCTGCTTATAGAGAGTGTCAATAAGTCCATAGACATCGCTTTCCGTTCCGGGAATAGCGTCGGCGCTGATAACAACATGGTCCTTCGGTCTTAGTTTAATAAACTGATGTTCGCCGGCGGCGAGGCGCTGCATGGCGCTTCCCTCCTGCCCCATTGAACCGGCGATGATGATCGCCACTTGGTGGGGCTTGTAGCGATTGATCTGTTTGACGTCGATCAAAGTATCCTTGGGAATTTTGATGTAACCGCATTTGGCGGCGGCTTCGATGTTTTGGGCGACGGAGCGGCCAGCCAAAGCGACCTTGCGGTTGTAACGGACAGCCGCCTGAATGGCCATGTCGATACGGGAGATCGAGGAGGAGATGGTGGTAAAGATTAATTTGCCGGTCGAGGTCCGAACCGCCGTGTCGATGGCGTTCAGGAGAGTTCGCTCTGAAGGCGTAAAACCGGGTGTCTCGACGCGAAGAGAATCGGTCAGCATCAGGTCAACACCCTGGGCGCCGACACGGGCGATACTGGTGAAGTCAGCCGGTCGATTATCGATGGGGGTTAGGTCAAATTTGTAATCGGCACCGTGATAGACGGTCCCGCCCGGGGTCTTGATATAGAGATGCTTACAGTTGGGGATACTGTGAGTGACATGGATCAACTCGATGTCAAAAGGACCAAGTTTGAGATGGTTTTCGACGGCCTGCATTTTGTTGGTCAGACCAAATTCGCGGACCTTTTCCTCGGCCAGGGCAATCGATAAGGTCGAGCCGTAGACCGGGACACCTGGCAAGCGGGGCAGAATGTAAGGCAGACCGCCGATGTGGTCCTGATGACCGTGAGTGAGAACGATACCGTGCAATTTTTTGCCCGATTTCTCTAGGTAACTAATATCGGGAATGACGACGTCGACACCGAGAGCGGAGTTATTGGGAAAACCAATACCGCAGTCGACGACGATTTGATCGTTGCCATATTCGTAGACGTACATATTTTTGGTAACGTCTCCGAGTCCCCCGAGGGGAATAAGTTTAAGTGTATTCATAATTGTTTTACCACTTGGGTAAGAATTGTTTGATGTTGTCAGGCGTAATGTGAATGCTTTTAACCTGGCCTTCGATGATTTGCCTGGCAACTTTGTTAGTAATACCGGCAATGGTCCGGTTGAGGGTACGGATACCGGCGTCGTAACCAAAAGGGCGGACGATCTGGGGCCAAAGGGAGGGGTCGATAGTAAGCGTCCCCGCTTCCAAACCGGCTTCGGCTTCGGCTTTTGGTAAGAGATAATCCTCCGCAATCTTGATTTTCTCAGTGTCGGTGTAACTGGGCATCATAATCGGCTCGAGGCGGTCCATCACGGCGGTGGCGACGTTGCTGGTATTGTTGCCGGTGGCGATGAATAAAACCTCCGATAGGTCAACCGGATAGTCGAGGTAATGGTCGACAAAGCGGTTATTTTGATTGGGGTCAAGCAGTTCCACCAAAACACCCATGATGTCCGCCCGGGCTTCTTCGGTGACGCGATCGATTTCATCGAGAAGAATAATCGGGTTTTTGACCTGGACCTGACGGATGGCTTTGATAATCTGACCGGGTTCGGATTCAAGGTGCAAACGACTCTGGCCGCGAAGATCGCGGGCGCTGCCCATACCACCAAAGGGGATACGGGCAATGGGCCGGCCAAGCGCCTCGGACAGGGCGTAAGCGAAGGAGGTCTTGCCAGTCCCCACCAAACCGACGAGAAAAATGATCGGTGCCCGGGCGATTCCCAACCCTTTTTCCAGACGCAGTTTCAAAACCGACATGTATTCAAGGATTCTTTCTTTGACCGATTCCATACCGTAATGATTCTTGTCGAGAGTCGCCTTGACCTGCGCCAGATCAATCGGTTTGTCAACCCGTTTGTCCCAAGGTATAGAAGTGACCCAGTCAATATAATGGCTGGTTTTCTCAAATTCCTCGGAATAGAAGCCTTGATTGACCATCCGCGCCAAGCGGTCAACCATAGACTTGGCTTTGTCGGCCAATTCCGGGGGTAAACTAACTCCGGCTAACTTCTGGTAAAGAACGTCAAGGTCCCTCTTGACTAAATCCTGGGCAGTATCCATATCTGTTTTAAGTATATCAGCGGTGGTCACGAAAACGTTTGAAGGAAGAATCGTCTCGCTGAGCGGAACGACCAGTCGGATCGCCGGACAGAAGCATGGTGAGATTTATTCTTCCTTGAGAATCGACTTCATAACATTTGACCGTAACCGTGTCACCAACTTTGACGATCGAATTGGCATCAGCGACGTACTCGGTGCTCATCCTGGAGACGTGAACCAGTCCGTCTTTGCCGGGAAGAATCTGAACAAAGGCGCCATAGGGCTCGACCCGGGTGACGGTGCCTTCGTAAATCTTGCCGATTTCGGCACTCGCCATGAGACCATCAATGAAGGCTTTGGCCTGGGCCACTTTGGCTTCATCCATACCGGTAATGGTGACGCTACCGTCCTCCTCGACGTTGATTTCGACGTTGTGGTCAGACTGGATTTGGCGGATCATCTTGCCGCCTGGCCCAATCAACTCACCAATCTTGTCGGCAGGGATCTTGGTACTGGCGACCTTCGGCGCATAGATGCTGACGGAAGCACGAGGTGTGTCGATGACAGCTACCATTTTGTCGAGAATAAAGAGACGACCAACACGTGCCTGAGCAATGGCTTCTCCTAGAATTTCGGCAGTAACACCGGGGATCTTAACGTCCATTTGCATGGCGGTGACGCCATCGCGGGTTCCGGCGACTTTGAAATCCATATCACCAATGTGATCTTCAAGACCAGCGATGTCACTTAAAGTAACGGGTTCTTGGCCTTTGGCGGTAATTAGTCCCATGGCAATTCCAGCGACTGGTTTGCTAATAGGAACACCGGCATCCATAAGAGCGAGAGTGGAACCACAGACTGAAGCCTGCGAGGTACTACCGTTACTACTCATAACTTCAGAAACGACACGAATGGTGTAGGGAAAAGCTTCTTTTGAAGGAAGAACAGGAATGAGAGCACGTTCAGCAAGAGCTCCGTGGCCGATCTCTCGACGACCGGGATTACCGAAACGGCCGGTTTCACCACTGGCGAAACCAGGCATGTTGTAGTGATGGAAATAGCGCTTTTTCTCTTCGCCCTTCATACCATCGATGAGTTGTTCATCGGCGGGTGAACCCAAAGTAACAACGGACAAAACATGGGTCGTGCCGCGCTGGAAGAATCCAGTACCGTGAACTCGAGGAAGAACTCCGACTTGAGATTTTATTTCACGTATTTGATCAGTCTTTCGACCATCGAAGCGAATTTTTTTGGTCAAGATAAGATTTCTGATGTATTCTTTGACCTTGTTATCGATTAGACGAAGTAATTTATTTCGATCCATTTCTGGATTTACTACCATCAACTCATCGGCAACGGGGGCCAGTTTGAAGTTTTCGGGAAGTTTTTCTGGGTTAACTTTGTCATTGACCAGGCTGACCATTTCAGAGGGGAATTCTTCAGGAAGAACGGTTTTTTTTGGCTGGCCAATTTCATTAGCAAATTTGGCAATGGTATCAATAATTTTTTCAATACTTTCTTGAC
>CAYGRQ010000054.1:0-4615 GCA_964352325.1 uncultured Pseudomonadales bacterium | reverse complement strand
CGGGAAGGCGAGGAGTATTATCTAACCAAAAATATCAGCCGAACTCTTTATTCGGAAGTCTATGCGCTGGTCGACTCGGTCAAATTCCCCGGCCGGACCATTAGCCTGGACATCGACTTAAGCAAAGCCGAAATAAGTTATAGCGGCTGGAAAATCACTTTCAAAGAAGGGGATAAAGAATTTCGTCTCGAGCCAAAACAAATTATCTTCGAAAACTTCCCCGCCCCACCGGACCTCCCGCTTACCACCTGGACCATAACTCCACATCTCTCCTTCTCCGGTTCTGTCTATGTTCTCGCCTTCGGGATTCTGGTAATTCTTGCCACTGCCTCATTAATTATTATCCGCTCCAAGAAAAATAAATTTGTCCTGACCCTTGGATTTCTTCTGGGCGCCATTACCTTGGTTACTGTCGCCAGAAGCGGTTTAGTTTATATCTATGGACTTGGACTCTGGGGACCAAACGGCCACGATGCCATTTTCCATCTGTCCTTGGCGGAGCATTTTAGCCGGGTGCTCTTATCTCTGAACAATCCCCAGATAAACGGCGAATTGCTGAAGAATTATCATTTTGGTTTCGACTGGCTCACCGCTCTGGCCGGTAAACTTACCGGCTTCTCGCTTCTGGATTTGTATTTCCGTTTTGTTCCCCTGCTCATTGTCATTTTCTTGGTCTATTTTCTAGTCAAACTTCTAAACATCTGGCGTTTCTCCAAGTTTGAAACCGCTCTGTCCCTGGCGCTCGTTTTTCTCTCCGGTTCGGCTGGTTTTATCGCCCATTTAATTCTGGCGCGTGGCCTTTTTGGCGGCGAGTCTATCTTTTGGGCCAATCAGTCGGTCTCCCTTCTCTTAAATCCACCCTTTGCCCTCTCCATTTTGGGTCTGGTTATTTTCCTCGTCTTTCTCGAGGAGCATTCCCACCGTCTGTCGGTTAGGGAACTTCTGTTCCTATCCATTTTAGGCGGTGTTCTCGTCCAAATAAAAATCTATGCCTTTCTTCTCCTGATCGGGGCCCTTTTTATTCGTCGAAAATTCAAACTTTTTCTGACTGTTTCCTTAGTCGGTTTCTTATTTCTTCTTCCGAGCCTGGCCGGCCCCGGGCCAAAAAACATTCCTTTTGTTTTTAATCCTCTTTGGTTTAGTCGGAGCATGTTCGAATCCTTCGATCGGGTTTACTGGCTGGCTCTCGCCCGCGCCTGGCAGGTTTACGAGAATAACGGGGTCTTCACGAAACTTATTCTGGTCAATCTTCTGGCGTTGGTAGTTTTCTATGCCGGGAATCTCTATCTTCGCCTAATCGGACTGGGCAGGATCATCTTCGGCCGCGAGTTTTCTCTAGGCCAGAACATCACCAGGTTCATAATCTTACTCGGACTAGTCATTCCGCTCCTCTTTACCCAGGCCGTCAACCCCTGGAATACGATTCAGTTCATGTATTACTCTCTCTTCTTCTTAGGCATCTTCACCGCCAAACAAATTGGGGTCTGGTGTTCCCAAGTCAAAAACAAAGTTGTTTTAACCGTCATTTTTCTCTTTTTCACTCTGCTGTCTTTTCCCACCACCATCGGAACCCTCTCCGATTATCTCACCAGCCAGTCAGCTAGCCGGATTAGTCCCACCGAGCTTCACGCGCTTGACGTCCTCCGCCGCTCGGAAAAAGGGGTCGTGGTTTCCCCGTTGACATCCAAGAGATATCTTCCCGTCACTCCTGATCCGAAACCGCTTTACGCTTACGCTTCCACTGCTTATATTTCCGCATTGACCGGCCAGCCGGAATATCTAAGCGACACCATTAACCTTGACATCACCGGTTTTGATTATCAAGAGCGAGCGAAAAACATTCTCCGCCTCTACTTGACCCGCGACCCCGTCTGGGTTAGCAAATTTTTGCAAGCAAACCGGATCAGCTACATCTATGAAACACCTCTTGCCAGGCTAATGATCCGTCCGCAAGACGCCTGCCTGACGAAAATTTTTGACTCGGGGGAGATAAATCTATATAAGTATTCTTGCATGTGACTAAAACGAAGATTTCCGCCGTCATCAATACCTGGAACGAAGCCAAAAACCTGGCCGAGTGTCTCGACGGTCTCGATTTTGTCGATGAAATTATCGTCGTCGATATGGCCAGTACCGATAACACCAAGCAAATCGCCAAACACTATACCGACAAGGTTTATGACCATCCCTATGTTGGCTACGTCGAACCAGCCCGAAACTTCGCTCTCGCCAAGGCTTCCGGCGACTGGATCCTGATTGTTGACGCCGACGAAAGAATCCCCCGCAGCCTCGCCGATAAACTGGTCGATATTGCCGCCAACGACGAAGCCGATTTCGTCCGCATCCCCCGGAAAAACCTGATCTTTGACCAGTGGCTCAAATACTCCCGCTGGTGGCCCGATTACAATATCCGCTTTTTCAAGCGGGGTTACGTCGAGTGGCAAAGTGCCATTCACCGCCCGCCAATTACCAACGGTCAGGGAATGAACCTCGACGCCGATCCAAAATATGCCCTGGTTCACCACCACTACCGCAGCCTCGACGAATATCTCGAACGCATGATCCGTTACACCAACCAACAGGTCAAGGAATTACTGGCGGAAGGCTACCAGTTTTCTCTTGCGGACCTCGTCAGTAAGCCGATCGGGGAGTTTCTGTCCCGTTTTTTCGCCGGCGAAGGCTACAAGGACGGTCTTCACGGACTGGCCCTCGCCATCCTGCAGGCCTTCTCCACCTTCGTCGTTTATTTAAAAGTCTGGCAGGAGGAAGGTTTTGTTCCCCAAAAAGACGTTCTCAACACACCGGTTTTTCGAAACTTAATTGGTTCCAAGTTTAGGGAATTAAAGTATTGGCTTTACACCGTCAAAATTCATCTATCGGTCAAGAAAAGCGAGCGCTTCGCCCTTAAAATTAAACGCAAATTTAATCTCTAGCTATTTCCATGCGTCTTGCTTTCATTACCCTCCATTACAAGAACCTAAATGATACTTCCGGATTGCTCGCTTCTTTGCGGGCTTGCCTTGTTCCTAAATCGACCGACGTGTCTGTCTATGTCGTCGACAACGATGGTTCGCCGGCGCTGGCCGAAGTGATAAAAAAAGACTTCCCCAACGTCTTTCTTCTTTCCCCAGGGCGCAACCTGGGCTTTGCCGCCGGCAATAACTATGGCCTCAAAAAAGCCATTACGGATGGCAATGACATCCTGGTTTGCATCAACAACGATACTTATGTTGAAAAAGATTTTATCAAACAAATTATTGAGTCACCGATCAAGGAGGCGGGCGTTGGGGCTGTTGGCGGCCTGATTTATTTCGCTCCCGGTTTTGAATTCAAAAAGGATTACCCTAAAAAAGACCTCGGCAAGGTAATTTGGTACGCTGGTGGTGATTTTGATTGGAATAACATCCTCGGCAGCAACGCTCACGTTGACGAAGTGGACCACGGTCAGTTCAAAAAGGTCAGCGACACCGCTTTTGTCACCGGGGCTCTCCTCATTACCCGGGCCGACGTTCTTTCCAAGGTCGGTTTGTTTGATGAAAAATATTTCATGTATCTGGAAGATGTTGACCTGTGTCATCGGCTGAAACTGGCCGGCTATAGCTTGCTTTTTGATCCAAAGATAAAAATGTGGCACAAAGTCGCCCAAAGTTCCGGGATCGGCTCATCGTTAAACGACTACTTTATCACCCGCAACCGCCTCTACTTTGGCATGAAATACGCCCGTCCCCGGACCAAGTTCGCCCTTCTTCGCGAAGCGCTTAAAAAACTCCTTATCGGCACCCCCGCCCAAAAACACGCCATCCGCGACTTTTTTATGGGAAATATTCACCCGAATATTCACCCGACGGGTGTCTTAGCTTGACACCTGTCCTTCCTAGTCAAAAATCAAATGTTTCATTCGTTCTAATTTTTGAGCATAATCGATATGATCGTTGACGAATGATCGATATTCCTCGATGGATTTAAATAATGAGATTACTGACTGGGAATTCACGATTCCATTATTTTTTAAGCCGAGATACTCCAAGTAAGAAGACCATAAATATTTATCTAATCCCGACCTTGGAGTAAGAAACGAAGATACTGGATTAAGGTGAATATACCGTGAGAGATGGACTAACTGCTCCTCGGTTTCCACGCGAACCGCCTTAAATGGTCCTTGAAAAAGATGACCAACCCGATTATGTCTAGTGTTGAAATACTTTGAGTGGCTATTGCAAAAACGGGACACAAAATTACTGATTCCATTGTCACAGGTTTGTTTTATAAGAAAATGGAAGTGGTTTGACATTAAACAAAAAGCAATAATCTCAACTTGGGGCATATGGGTGGATGCAATTTTGGAAAATAATTGATAACGATCAGTTTTGGGTAAGAGCTTAAACTTGGAAAAACGCATCGGGAGAGCCGTAAAGCGGTAAAAGTTGATAATATCTAAGGCGTGTTGGTACTCGTATTTGCTGGTAAAAATAGGGCGTCGTTCAACACCACGGTTGAAAACATGGTAGACCTCACCCGTAGCTAAAACGATCTGTCTATTACCCGCCATAAATTTATTCTATGGACAACGGGAATAGGTGTCAAGCTAAGACACCCGTCGGGTGTCTATGGGGAA
>CAYGRQ010000053.1:0-4670 GCA_964352325.1 uncultured Pseudomonadales bacterium | reverse complement strand
AGTGAATTTGGTTTTGTGCCCGAGGCGATACCGCGTTATACCGAGGCGCGCGGGTTTTTTTATGTACCGGCGATAAAAGTTCATTGGCATCATATAAGAGGAGTCGCCATAAGTATTTATAATGACGGCGTTGATCCTCACCGACCCAAAAATATCGTGCCGCTTTCGGCCAGGGCTCACGTTGGCCGCGGGGTGGGGCAATGGGAGATAGATGACGACGAGGAGGTCATCCACGAAAGCGCTTTGGCAGCGTTTCAAAACTATGCTTCATATAAAGAACGAGGAGGAAGAAGTCCTTTTGAAGTGATGAGAGAGGAGGGTCGATCGTTGGCCAGGCGGGGTTTGACCAGGCATTTCAGTCTCTGGGACCGGCATTTTGAAGATTTGGCGGCGAGGGTGGTAAGTAATTACTCTTTAAAAGACCGAAGTGATCTTTGGCCCGAGACTAAGTGGAGAGGGTGAGTAATTTGGTGGTTGTTTTTTGTTTGTCTTACCGTTAGGATAGTTTGAAATGCGTAAGGCCGAAAACGAAAAACCCGGAATAACTTTTTTAAATGAACGGGGCTTTTCTTCCCGAGAACTTCTTGAAGGTTTAGATACGCAACACCAGCAGCTAATTTCTGTTAACGAACAGCTTACTCTTATGCAGCCTGAAGTAGAGGTGGCAATAAACACGCGTGGGCCTATTAGATTGGTACCTCTTGGTGACACTCACTTGTTTTCCAGATACACAGATCTTGAGGCAGTAAGGCAGACCCTACACTTGCTGGATGAAGAGAATACTTTTGGTTTTATTACCGGCGACTTTATCGAAGGGGTATGTCCGAGCATTTCTGACCATCCGGGGTCGGTGGAACTTGAATTTGGAAAACAAATTGTAGCGGCCGCTGAGATTCTAAGACCCTATTTTTATTCGAGCAAACTTTTGTGTGCAGTTGATGGATACTTTGGCCATGAAGGATGGGCAAAGAGAAATTCCGGTATTAGCGCCGTTGAAATGATGTCCCGCCTTATGCCCATGGTTGATTTAAAAGATCCTATGGATTCGGACAGGTGGAAGTATTTGCCCGTTCTGACACAAGGAGGGCTTTTAAAATTGCGTCTAAACAACGGACGAACATATACGATCAAAATTTTCCATGATCCAAACAGTGGGGGTTCCGATAACATTAATCGGCAGGGTGGACTTAAAACGCAGTTTCTTAATGAAGATGACGATCTCTTTCTTGAAGAAGGAGAACACCCAGATATGTATATTGCCGGCCATCGACACCACCGGGCTGTTGTTTCCAAAGAGGTTCACTACGACAGAATGTCCAGAAAGGAAAGGAGCGTTGTTTTTGTTCAGATTGGGACGGCAAAGGGAATAGAAAAAGACAATCAGGACCCGTTCCTGGTGGCTCAAGGAAAAGGCCCATCGATAGGTCCCGGACCAAACATAATCTTGCGTCAGGCCAGGGGTGGCACCAACGGATCTGCCGAAGTAACAAAAGAATTGATAACTTATGGATATGAGAACGCGGCAGATATGTACGATATTGCGAGTATCCTACATAGGGTAGAAGATCAACTCAATGTCGCAGAAAGACAAAAGCTTACATCCGAGCTTATTGGAAAAATAATCAATCGTGTTAAAAAACCTGTCACAGAATTTATTCTCCGAAACTCCGGACGTTCTCCAAAGGAGAAACCGGGGAGAGCCCCCCTATTTGACGATCTTAAATGGGAAATTAGTAATCTGAAAAATTATCCGGTTTTGGTGTTTCTTTTGGCAAACGCAAGGTATGGGAGTTCAAGCCACGAGGGGCCTCCATATAAAAATACCTATGCCGATATTCTAAAGCAGACAGCTGAAAATCCGTTTGAGTATGCTCTGGTGATGCGACACTTTATCGATAAGGGCGTTGCCCACAGGTTTGATAGAAGAGATATTCTCAATGCGATGGCCAATGACTTGGGTCCGATTAACGGACAAAAAAGACTTCTTGGAATAATGATGTCGGCGACTTTGTTGGACGATGGTTGGGGGAAAGACGTTGTAGAATCTAGCCAGTATTATGATCGGTCGTCCGGAAAGTGGAAGTCGGTCAAAAATGTAGACAAAAGCTTCCGTCCCGGAGACGAACTCTATTATGGGAGTGCGGTCAAAGGAACACCGCTTTATGTAAATGAGTCACTTTTGCACTTGAATCTTGGCAAGGTTGATTACTCGTTTTTCCTTTTGGATCGCTTGGGACGTTCAGGTTCTGAATTTAATCTTGTACAAGGGCTAGTCCAATCTAGAAAGAAAGAACACGTTACAGCAGATGTGACGGCCGGAGGCCATATGCCTCTTGCGGGTTTTAGTATCTATCCGCCAAAGCCAAGAGTTTATTTGGCTAATGGAGGTTTTTCTAATTGGGATTCCGGAGGAAAAGGTAACGATAGAAGAGTGGCCGCGGGCGGACAAGCGGTAATTCTTTTTTCGGACAAGAAACTGGTTATCCCGGCATCTAATTTTTCTGAAGCGACAGATATATTCAATGCATTAATGATTGATAAGGGACTCTCTCAAGAGGAGAAAGATAAACTTAACCGTAGGAAGAAATAAAAGATTCGCCGTGACCGGGGTAGACGATGGTTTCTTTTGGAAGTTTGGATAACTTATCGAGTGATTTAGTCAATTGAAGTGGAGAGGAATAGGAAAAATCAGTTCGGCCAACACCATCTTTAAATATGGTATCTCCCGAGAAAAGATTTTTTGTACCATCATAGAGGCAGATGCTGCCGGGGGTATGGCCGGGGGTTTCGATGACGGTGAGGACCTCGCCGCCAACTTTGATTTTGTCGCCCTCTTTAATAAATTGATCTATCGGAGGAACCCTCAAAGTATTTTTTTTCAGCCAATGTTTGGCACTTTGATTGGCTGAAGAATATAACTTCAAATCGTTTTTGTGAAGGAGAATCGGGACATCAAAGTTTAGTTTCAGTTCGAGACAGCCGAGGACGTGGTCGAAGTGGCCGTGGGTGAGAACAATGGCGATGGGTGTCAATTTTTCGTTGGCAATAGTTTCGGTGATGAAATCGGCGTCATCGCCGGGGTCGATGATAATGCATTTGTTGCCGTTGGAAACGAGATAACAATTGGCGGTAAGATCGCCAACGGGGAGAGTTTTGATGGAAAGCATTGGTTTATTTTACCCCCTTGTTAATAAATATATAAAATCTATGCTATTAAGTATGAACGATAGTCGTGAAATGGAAGAGAGGTGGCTGGAGCAGGCATGTTTTGAGGGCCCGTTTGGGGAGAGGGAGGCTTCGGGGAAGCTGCTGGAGCGATATGCTCACCGGGAGGGCTGGCAAGTGCGGGATTTGGAGGCTTATGGGCTTCTTTTTGTCTTGCCATTGGTGGGTGATCCGGCCAAAAGTTACTTGGTAGTAGCCGAAAGTGATTTAGGGCTAGTTAATCGTGCAGTTGGGTGGATATGGAGTCGGATGGGTTGGCCGGCGCCGGTTGAGAACGTGATGATAGGAAGATGTGTGCCTACGGAGGAAGGTCTAAAATTGAAAATAGAGCGTGGTGGCGGTTCTGGCTGGGCAAATCCGGACCCGGTTTTATTTGAGAGAGCGGTGAAAACTGGGGTGATGATTGCGAAAGATCCAGGAGTGAGGTTTTACGGCGGTTCTATGACAGGAATGGGAGCTGGACCGAGTGCGGGCTTTGGTTCGACTTGGGAAGATAAAATGGCCGCGAAAAACGCGGAAGTGATACAGCAGAGAAAAAAGGAATTGGGCTTGGGGGAAAATTGACTTGGTGACTTGGACAATGCTAGAGTTTAGTGAGTATGGAAGATAAAAGTTCGTTTTTCAGTAAGTTGGCAATAAGTGTCTGGTGGGTCTTGATTTTGTTCTTGGGCATCTTTGTTTTCCCCTGGCGCTTTATTGACTGGGGCTCGCTGACTCTGGCTAACGAAAGAACGATCACGGTGACGGGAACGAGCGAGCAACAGACAAAAAACCAAATCGCGATGTTTTCGGCGGGCGTGACTTCGGTCAAAGATAAAAAGGAGGACGCGGTCAGTGAGGTGAATACCAAGATGGAGGAGATAGTGACGGCTTTGAAGAATTTCGGCATCGCCACTCCCGATATTAAGACCCAAAACGCTAGTATCTATCAAACGCAGGAAACGTATTACGAGGACGGACGACAGAAGAGCCGGCCGGGCCAGTGGTCGGTAAGCAACAATATCGAAATAATTTTGCGAGATGTGGATAAGGCTTCCGCGTTGTCTGATTTGCTAGCGAAGAGTGGCGCGAATAATGTTTACGGGCCGACGTTCTCGCTGGACCAGACGACGGGTTTTGAGGAAAAACTAGCGGCGGCGGCGATTGAGGATGCCAGAAAGAAAGCGGCGGCGATGGCGGTTTCGAGCGGAGCTAGCTTGGGGGAGGTAATTAACGTTGTTGAAGGCTATAACGCCCCGATTTACCCCGTCTATGCTCTGGGAGGCCGGGGTGGAGGTGGTGGGGCAGCCGTAGAGCCGGGTTCTTCGACGGTAGCTAAAACGGTAACCGTGACTTTCAGATTGGAATAGCCTTCAAGGCCAGGCCTTGCAGGTGAGGACTGATGTGTGTTGATACCGTTCCAAAACGGTCACGTTTCGGTTAAAAAAAGATTGGTAAATCAATAT
>CAYGRQ010000052.1:0-4700 GCA_964352325.1 uncultured Pseudomonadales bacterium | reverse complement strand
ACCGGCAAGAAAATAGTATCGGTAAGGAATTCCGTAGTGTCTTCCTACATAGCCTGCGATGGTATATAGGAATCCGGGAAATGGGAGCACGGCCATAGTAAATATCGCGCGGAGACCATATCTTGTTATGTATTTTTCGAAAGGGCTTTTTCCAGAATTTAAGTCTAGCACTTTTATGCCTACAAATGACTGCCGCCTTTCAAGGAATAGAGCACTCTCTTGTGCAGCATTTCAAAAATTGGTACAAATAAGTTGCGTGGAAGAAACAACCAAGATCGCTATCTTTAAAGGTAAGGGGGTTAGAAAAACAATCCACAACAATGAGTGGTGGTTTTCGGTAGTGGATGTATGTGGAGTCCTTGCGGAAAGCGCTGACAGTGGTGCGTATTGGAGGAAGCTTAAACAAAGACTCAAAGAGGAGGGAAGCGAGGTCGTGACATTTTGTCACGGACTGAAATTAGAAGCTCAGGATGGCAAAAAATATCTTAGCCTGCAAGGCTAGGCCTTACCATCACTTCAACTATTCGAACAGTTGAACTATATCTCGAGTTTCAAAGATTATTGTCCTGAAGGATAAAAACGTAGTAGTATATTATTCAACCATGACTACTCCTGAAAATTTTGTTTATACTACTGATACTGAAAACCTGCCAAGTCCCGAAGGTATGCCAGACGGGTCGTACAAGTATGTATTTGATGGAGTAGAGCGTGGAATTATTTTTGCGCGTATTCAGCCATCAGTACCGGATCATCCAGAATTACAACACAAGCTATCACCGTCAAGACGGTTTAATCCGCTTATAGATGACGCGGGTAGATTTAGACTCTCGTGGCAAGAGTCCGAAGAGGAGATGTTAGCTGAAACAAAAATTTTGGAAATAAATTACAAAGATCAGGGTAAACTTTTTGATTCCGTTGTATATCTTGCGAGCCTCCGCGCCGAATACGGTCAAACGCGAATCGAACTTGATCACCACTACGGTTCAATAAAACTGGAGTACACGCCAAATCTAAGGACTAGGGGAAACTTTATAGAACGCCTTCAGGAAATATTTCCTAAGGCACAGATCATCCTTAAATAACTCCTGATATGGAAGTGCCTGTGGGGGGCAGGTTATACTAAAGATTATGAGGATGAGTCAGCTGGCATTCACACCAGTAAAAACTCCACCCAAAGAGGCAGAATCGATTAACCATCGTTTGTTGGTCCAGGGGGCTTTTGTGGACCAGGTCATGGCCGGGGTATATACTTTTTTGCCTTTCGGACTACGCGTCCTGGTTAAAATCGAAAACATTGTCCGCGAGGAGATGGATAAAATCGGTAACGAGGTCCTGATGCCGACCCTGGAACCGGTGGAAAATTGGAAACAGACGGGTAGGTTTGAAAAGGTCGACGTCTTGATGAAAGCGGTGCCGGCTAACGAAGCGGCCAAAAACAAACACGACGCGGAATATGTCATCGGCCCGACCCATGAAGAAATCGTGACCCCTTTGATAAAGAAGTTTAACGTAAGTTATAAGAATCTTCCCAAAGCGGTTTATCAAATCCAAACTAAGTTCCGCAATGAGCCGAGGGCGAAGGGAGGGATAATGCGCACCAGAGAGTTTCGGATGAAGGACATGTATAGTTTCCATACCGACGAGGCTGACCTGAAACGGTTTTACGAAGTAGTCAAAGACGCATATACGACGATCTGTCGCCGAATGGGTTTGGGAAGCGACACCTATATTACCCTGGCCTCCGGCGGTGATTTCACCAAAGATTACTCCCATGAGTTTCAAACTAAGTGCGGAAGCGGTGAGGACACAATTTATCTGAATAAGGAAACCGGCATTGCCTACAACAAAGAGGTGGCGCCTGCGGATGCTGGCGAGAAAGACAAATATGAAGAGTTCAAAGCCTCGGAGGTGGGAAATATTTTTACCTTGGGGACTAAGTTTGCCGATGATTTTGATTACAAGTACACTGACGCGGATGGAACGCTACGGCCGGTTTGGATGGGATGTTATGGCATCGGCACCAGTCGTTTGCTGGGGGTGATCGTCGAGAAATTTAATGACGAGCGGGGCATTATCTGGCCGGAGGCGGTCGCCCCTTTCAAAGTGAGTCTGATCAGTTTTGAGACGACTGGGGAAAAAGCCAAAGACATCTACGAGTCGCTCGCGGCGGCGGGTGTCGAGGTGCTCTGGGACGACCGTGATCTTTCCGCCGGAGTGAAGTTTGCGGACGCCGACCTGATCGGTAACCCATATCGGTTAATTGTTTCGGAAAAAAGTTTAAGTAGCGGTGGGGTCGAGCTGAAGCGAAGAGATGAAGAGAAAAGTGAAATTATCCCGCTCGACGAAATCGTTAAGAGGCTATGACTTTTAACCTGTATGGATTGATTTTGGGGCTAGCTATTTTGGCAAGTTTTCAGGCCTCACTTTGGTTGGCTAAAGAGAGAAAAGTTGATATAAAAGTTGTCGAAGGTTTATTCTGGTGGGTGGTGATCGGGGGAATAGTTGGAGCGCGATTGTATCATGTCGTCGACAAATGGCAGGAGATTTACAGTTTAAATCCGCAAAGCGCTTTTTATATCTGGAATGGGGGCCTGGGAATCTGGGGGGCGATTATTGGCGGAATAATCGGTCTCTGGTTGGGAAAGAGATTCCTCCACTACGGTCGGAATGACAAAGGGGGCGGTCGGAATGAATTGTTGGATATAGTTTTCTTTGGGTTGCCGTTGGGCCAGGCGATCGGCCGCTGGGGGAATTTTTTTAATAACGAAATTGTCGGTAAAAATGGGGAGCCGCTCTTTTTGTATGAGAGCGTCTTGAATCTGGTCTTGTTTGGGATATTGGTCTCGCTTGCAAAAAGGGATTCCTCCACTACGGTCGGAATGACAAAAAGAGGAATCATTGCAGGAATATATTTGATTGGCTATGGACTGATCAGATTTCTCCTGGAGCCGCTGCGACCGGATAGTATTGTCTGGAAAATTGGTGGGCTGCCGGCGGCACAAATATTTTCGGCGGCGGCTTTAGGGATAGGAGCCTACCTTATTTTGCGAAAGCGATCTTAATGACGTCATCCATACCGGCGACGAAGTGGAACTTGAGGTCTTTCTGGACTTTCTTGGGGATATCAACCAGATTTTTCTCGTTGTCTTTGGGCAAAATTACGTGTTTGATGCCGGCGCGGTGGGCGGCAATAATCTTTTCTTTCATGCCCCCGATTTCCAGAGCCCGGCCCCGGAGAGTGACCTCACCGGTCATGGCCAGGTCGCGGCGGGTAGGCCGTTTGCCGAAGGCGGAGATGATGGCGGTGGTGATCGCTAAACCAGCCGAAGGACCATCCTTGGGGACTGCCCCCTCGGGGACGTGAATGTGAATATCGGAGCGATTGATGACTCGACTATCCAAACCTAATTCTTTGGCATGAGACTTGACGTAGGAGAGGGCGGCTTTGGCCGATTCTTTCATGACATTGCCGAGTTGGCCGGTGAGGGTGATATTGCCCTTGCCCGGCATGGTGACGACTTCGATGAAAAGGATGTCGCCGCCGGCTTGAGTGTAGGCTAGACCGGTAGCGATACCGACCTGGTCGGATTTTTCGGCCAGGGTATGGGTAAAACGCTTCGGTCCGAGGGCGCGGCTTAATTCTTTGGGGGTGAGCGCAAACTTTTTGAAGTTCTTGCTCTTGGCTTTTTTCATAGCCGCTTTTCTCATCACGGTAGCGATGAGACGGTCGAAATTTCTGACGCCGGCTTCACGGGTATAGTATTTGATGATGCTCTTCAGGGTCGCGGTGTTGATGATGATGTCCTCTTTGGTAAGGGCATTGTTGACGAGTTCTTTTTCAAGTAGATACTTTTGGCCAATGTTCAGTTTTTCAACTTCGGTGTAGCCGGTGAACTCGATGACTTCAAGACGGTCGCGGAGAGCCGGCGGGATAGTATCGAGAACGTTGGCGGTGGTGATGAAAACGACGTGAGATAAATCAAAGGGAAGGTCAAGATAATGATCCTGAAAAGTGGCATTTTGCTCCGGATCGAGGACCTCCAAGAGGGCCGAACTGGGGTCGCCGCGAAAATCGTTACCGACTTTGTCGATTTCGTCTAACATAAAGACGGGATTATTGGTATCCGCATCTTTGATTAATTGAATTACCCGGCCGGGCATGGCGCCGACATAAGTCCGGCGATGGCCGCGGATTTCGGCCTCATCACGCATACCGCCAAGGGACATCTTGACGAATTTTCGCCCCAGGGCGTGGGCAATTGATTTACCGACGGAGGTCTTGCCAACACCCGGAGGACCGACAAAACAAAGGATGATAGGGATGGACTTGCCGTCAGACTTCTTTTGGGCTGACTTTAATTTCAAAACGGCAATGTATTCGAGAATGCGTTCCTTGACCTTTTCCAGACCATAGTGGTCCTGGTTAAGAATCTTCTCGGCGTGGGTGAGGTCCAAATTACTCTCGTCAGACTTATTCCAGGGAAGCTCGACGATGGTTTCAATCCAACTTCTAACGTAGCCGGTTTCGGGGTTATGGATGGAGAGCTTAGCCAGGCGCTCGACTTCCTTGTTTGTCTTCTCCAAGACCATTTCGGGGAGATTGGCTACTTTGATCTTCTCGCGCAGTTCCTTGATATCGGTATCTTCTTCCAATTCTCCCAGCTCTTTCTGAATAGTGCGCATTCTTTCGCGCAGAACCG
>CAYGRQ010000051.1:0-4743 GCA_964352325.1 uncultured Pseudomonadales bacterium | reverse complement strand
CAAACTTCTTCGAGTCAATTCGGGGATAAAGGTTGTTGAGCACGAATCAGCCGGTCGGTTTATTCCCCTAACCCAGATAAACAATTCCTCTGAACTAACCTGGTTCATTACGGAGATGATCCCCCTACTCCATCTGGAACCTATCCAAGCCGATCCCATCAAGTACATCGTCAGTGAACTGGTTAGGAATGTTTTTGAGCACTCCCAGTCGAAATACGGTGCCATTTTATGCGCCCAGTATTACGCCAAAAGCAACTCCATCCGAATTGGAATCGCCGATACGGGCGTGGGTATAAAGAAAACTATAAACGAATCCTGGCCCGCCAAAACAGACATCGAAGCCATTCATCTGGCCCTTATCCCCGGAATCACCGGCACAACCAGAAAAGAGGGTGGCACGGAACAAAATGCTGGCGCGGGCCTGTTTTTTATCAAGTCCATCGCCAAAGTAAGTCGAGACTTTTTCATGATTTATAGCGGTAATGCTATGTATAAACTGCTAAAGACAGACCCCCGTAAACAAATTCGTCTTTATCCTAATCCCACCAAGGACAAACACTCGAAAAATGAAGATCTTCCTTATTGGCAGGGAACCGTCGTCGGCGTGGATATTAATCTCAACCGAAAAAGTGAGTTTTCCAATTTGCTGGATTTAATCAGAAAGGCCTATTCGGAAGGCGTCAAGGAAAGAAAAGAAGTTAGATACAAAGAAGCAAGGTTCATATGACAGAAATTAAATTACTCGGGAAGGTTGGCTCTTTTGCCGAAAACAAGGATGTTGCCAGAGATATTAGGATTGGTGAACTAATTCCCTTGTTAGAAAATGATGAAACAGTCGCCTTAAACTTTCAAGGTATTGATGGCACCACTCAGTCTTTTATCCATGCCCTAATTAGTGACTTGATCAGAAAACTTGGCGTCGATGTTTTAGACAAGGTCCTGTTCAAAAATTGCAATGATAACGTCCGAAAGATAATCAAGATTGTCGTCGATTATATGCAGGAATAAACTATTTCTTCTCGATATTAAATAGCCGACTCTTCAGAGAAATCCAGCCCGGCGCCCGTAGGTTAAACGCCTTCTTGAAGTCATCCCCGCTCATATCCGCCCCGCCTTTATCGGTATCGAAATGAACGTTGGCAGTATAACCTCCATCAGAATAGCTCACCGAAACTCCGGTTACATTACTGTATCCCCCTCCCATCCCCGCCGCTTTGCTGCGTAGATCAGCCATCGAATACGGGTCGCCGCCAGCGCACCCCCCCAACGGCACAATTCGGTCGTCAGATTGTCCGTTCTTCACCAAGACCGTCCAAGCGTTCAAGATATCCGCCATTTCCTCGCCATTTAACCAAGGGTGGCTCCTGCCACAACTCACTTTCGACCGGCTCTTGTACCACCCCTTATAAAACCAAGGCGATCCAGCCGTCTTTTCAAAAGCCTGATTGGTCCAGCCTCCTCTTCCCGCCGCCGTATCCCAAAGACTAGGTGTCGTGAATCCGGAATAACTATCTGTGTAAGAGAACTGATATCCGCCCGAAGTCGAAGCATACCAGGCCTTGAATGGTCTCCCATTAGCGGTTAGTACCCAACCGCGAGTTGCCTCCACCGCCTCATTCCACTTACCTCCCTTTTCAGAATTCTTAAATACCTGACAGGCTTCTGTCGTGCAAATCGCCCCTCCTCGCCCCTCATCCGTCCAAGCCAAGGCGTAAGATCTCGCCGCGATTGCCTGCGCCTTGAGCGCTTCAAATCCGCCTTCATCTCCCCAACTGCCCGGCATCTCATAGATCCTCCTCGCATACGACTCGATATCAAACGTCCCGTAACCCGACACTTTAATCTTTGTATCAGTTGGATAGTCTTTTCGGATCGTTATCCCTTCCCCATAATAGGCTTTCAAAATTTGCTCTACGTTTTGTCCCGCTTTTGCCCGTCCAAACGCGCCATATTGGCTCATTCCCTTGAAATGCGGCGCCCCAAAGGAAAAGGCGGCAAAGGCCGGTGAAAAGCCAGGATTGTAATCCGGCCGGGAATTCGGATCATCGGCGAGGGGCACGTCTCCCACCGTCGTCTGGAACGTTCCCTGCTTCTCCCCCAAAATTTCCTGTTGCCGAGCAGACAACGCCGCGATCTTCCCCGACAGGTCCGCTTGATAATTCTTGGCTGTCGCTACTTCTTTTTTGAAAAAGATAGCCTGTTTATCCAGGTTCTCCTGCAAAGACGCCAACCTCGCCTTCTGCTCTTCCAATTTCTTCTTATCTGTTTCTAAAGACAAGATCTCGTCCGATAATCCCAAAATCAGTTGTTTATCGACATTGCTGGCTGTCCCCTGGTAGGCTATTTCCCGATTCAACTTTCCCGAACCCACCGATGACAGAATCTGAACCAATAATGATGAACCCCGCATGCTCTTATACAACTCTCTAACCTTCTTTCCAAACAAGACATAGTGTTCTGCTAATTTCTCTTCCCGGTCCGTCACCTCTCTCTCCAGCTGTTTCTGTTTGGCCACCGCCGCATTAATCTGATTTTGGAGTGACTTAATGCTGGCATCCAGTCTTTTTATTTCCGACTCCAATGGGGCGGTCGCCGCCCGAGACAGCCCCAGTTGCTTATTCAGCTCATCAATACACATTCCAATCTGATCAAGTGGTAGGTTCGTCGAGGAACAATCAATCGCCCGGGCAATCCTGATCCGCCCAGCCGCCACGCCAAAAACAACCAAAATTGATATTAGCAACCACTTTCTCATCACTAATTAGTTTATCTCATTACCCTCGTGTTAAAATTACCTCGTGAAATTATTTTTATCTCTACTTCTCGCCACCTCTTTTTTTCTGATTAGTCCAACCAAGGTACTCGCAGATTGTCTCCCTTTTCGTGGCGGGGGCGGCGCTCAATTACCGGTCAAATGCTTTACTGATACTTTCAAAGCCACCTGCAGTACTCAAGAAGATTGTTCTGCTCTCATTAATGGTACTGTTCCAACCCCGGCGGGTTCTGCATATATTCCTCCAGGCTGGACTGCCCCAAACACCAATCCAGACTCCTTCAATTATTGTTCTACGGGAAGTGGTGAAAAGGGTGTCAATACTGCCCTCGGTTGTATCTCTTTTGACGCTGAAAGTGGCGGCTTCGTCCGAAGCCTCCTGGGCGTCATCATCGGTCTCGGTGGCGGGGTCGCTCTTCTCCTCATCCTCTACGGCGTCTTCATCGTCACCACTTCCGCCGGCATCCCCGACAAACTCAACCAGGGCAAGGAGATTATCTCCTCGGCCGTTGCCGGTCTCGTCTTCATTATCCTGGCCATCTTCCTCATGAACCTTATTGGTGTTAAAATTTTGGCACTACCAGGACTATGAATACTATTGCCCAAGGGGGTGTCCTCGACAAGTTAAAAGACGTTCAGGGGCAAATTGCTCTTAATATCCCTGTTGACGCCAGCATTGGTGAACTTTTGAGTGCGACTAACATTATTACCTTCATCTTCTTCCTTGCCGGCGCCGTTTTTCTTTTTAGTCTCCTCAATGCCGCCTGGACCTATGTGACGGCCACCGGCGATCCGAAAAAAATCACTGAGGCCACCCAGCGCATTCTCAACGCCTTTTTCGGTATCGTCATCGTTCTCGCCAGCTTCGTCATCATCCGCATCGTCCTCGCCATTCTCGGCCTCCCCGGCCTGATCTAATAATTCCCGCACAATTAGCGCATTATCTCCGCGATACCTCCTGAACGTTCGCCCTTTGGTATAATTCGTGAAGCTATGTCTTCGCCTCTCAATCATGTCGCTATCATCATGGACGGCAACCGCCGCTGGGCCAGACAAAAAGGTCTCGATCCGGTCAAAGGCCACGAAGCCGCCGTCAAACAGGCCATCGAGCCGATCATCGAGCATCTGGCCAATAAAAAGGTTCCCTACGTCACCTTCTGGGCTTTTTCGACCGAAAACTGGAAGCGCGACGAAGCCGAAATCAAAGCCATTTTTGATATCTTCCGCCTGGGGCTCTCCACCCTCGCCATCAAGCTGATCCAAAAAGGCGCCAAATTCCGGCTCCTCGGCGACATCAACAAATTTCCCAAAGACATCGCCGAAAAAACTCTCGGCCTCATCAATAAATCAAAAAAGAATACTGCCATCACTACCACTTTTGCCCTAAACTACGGCGGCCGCGACGAAATTCTTCGCGCCGTCAAAAAAATTGTCACCGCCGGGATTAAATCAGAGGATATTACCGAAGAAAAATTTGCTTCCTGCCTCGACACGACCGGCATTCCCGATCCCGACTTGATCATTCGAACTGGCGGTGAAAAACGCCTCTCCGGTTATCTCCCCTGGCAATCCGTTTACGCCGAACTCTACTTCACTCCCGTTCTTTTCCCCGACTTCACCCCCGCCGAATTAGACAAGGCTCTCGATGATTTTACGCATCGCGATCGCCGTTTCGGGGGCGACCCTAAAGCCAAATAGATTCCCCACTATTTCTTCGATTACGTTCTCTCTACACCCTATCTGCCTTAAACTCCCCTCCAACTGTTCCGCCGAAACCACCGGAATTTTTCTCCCCATCATCGTCAACACTCCGTTCTCAACGAGAATCCTTGGCGCGCGCACTCCATCCCTGTGCCGTAATACCTCCGCTGATGAAAATGGTGATGCCATAAGGGATTATTAAACCCTTTTCCAACTCTCACTCCCTATCGAATTAGACTTTTCTCTCCACCATGTATTCCGCAATCCCT
>CAYGRQ010000050.1:0-4761 GCA_964352325.1 uncultured Pseudomonadales bacterium | reverse complement strand
GTGCCAAAGATTAGTGATCTTTCCGACTTACTTTGGCGATTTACCACGGGTGGAGTAGCAAAAAATTGGCAGGTGATGGTGGGGGCTTTGGGGGCGGTTTTAGTGATAACGAAAGACTGGAAACGGGTTTGGAAGGACTGGTTGGGGTTGGTGGTTATTTTTTCAGCGCCGATTTTTCTATCTTTTGCCTTGTCTCAGGTAATTACCCCGATTTTTTATGACCGGTATTTACTATCAGCAGTGGCCGGCGTTAGCGTCCTCCTGGTTTTGGGAACAAGAAAACAATTTCTAGGACTCGGGGTTGGCGTGTTGCTGGTTTACGGTTTTCTGTCGTGGAATGTATTTACTAATCCCCAAAAAAGGCCCTTTAGGGAATTTGCCGCCTTTGTAAAAACGCAAATACAACCAGACGATTTCTTGTTGAATTGGAATGGAAAGGCACACCATATCTGGGAGACTAAATATTACGGAATTCCGGCACCAATCTATACCTCAAACGGACCATTACCGCTTTATGTGGGGACAGCACAAATGACGCCCGAGGACACAATCGACAAACTGCCCGATAAAAGTAGAATCGGATTGATTGCCAGTGAGAATCCAAGGGATATAAATTTGCCCGGATATAAATTGACTTTTGTAAAGCAATTTGGGGAATTGCGATTTATGTGGTGGGATAAGACAAGGTGATGAAAAAAATACTAGGTTTCATCGAAAGGCATGAGATCTTGTTGATAATTCTTTGCGCGGTAGCACTGCTACGATTACCCGGCTTATTTGAACCAAGCCGCTACGCCGATGAGGATATTTATCTAACCATCGGGCAGGGATTGGCGCGCGGAGGGGTGCTTTACCGCGATATTTTTGATAATAAAACGCCGCTGATATATTTGGTGGCGATGGTGGCCGGGAACGTCATGTGGTTCCGGCTTATCCTAATGATTTGGAACTTAGTAAATGTCAGCCTATTTTGGAAATTGGCCGAAAAATTAGTAACCAAGAAATGGGGCGTGGTCTTGGCGACAGCGTTATTTTCAGTATTCTCGACGATCCCGCTACTGGAGGGCGAAATCGCCAACGGGGAGATCTTTATGATTATGCCGGCGATAGCGGGCGTGCTCTTACTTTTGACCAGAAACGGGCAGATAACAAAGACACGGGCGGCATTTTTTTGGTCGGGGGTACTTTTTGCGATAGCCTTTTTGTTTAAGGTGCCGGCGGCGGTTGAGTTTTTTGGAATAATCTTCTTTTTGGTTTTTTTCCAGAAGATAGTGGATGGCAGGCCGTGGCTGCTTTTAGCCGGTTTTGCCTTACCGATAGTTATTAGCCTGGTTTATTTCAGCGCCGTGGGGGTGGGAGAGATTTATGTCCGGTCAGCCCTTTTGCAAAATATTGCCTACCTGTCTTCGTGGGGAGGGGGTAAGACGTCGGTCTTGTCGGGAGGGCTAATGACCCGGGCCTTGACCCTGGGACTATTATTATTATTGGTTTGGTTAAACCGAAAAAAATTTAATCTTGGTTTCGGATTGGCTTTGGTCTGGACAGCGACGGCATTATTCGGAGCTCTGCTGTCGGGACGACCTTATCCGCATTACCTATTGGAGATAGTGGGGCCGGCATCATTTCTGGTGGCTCTGTTCCTGACACAAGTTTCGGTTTATACCAGTGTTTTTACATTGGGGTTGACGCTCTTGTTGGTGGGGGCAGTGGTGAGATATAACTTTTGGTATTACCGGAGCCTGCCTTATTACCAAAACTTCCTGGAATACAGACTAGGTCGGAAAACGCAGGAGCAATATAACCGTTTCTGGGGAAGTGAGGTCTCGGCCAATTACGAAGCAGCTCGTTATATCCGTAAGGTTACCAAGAGTGGTGACAAGATTTTTATCTGGGGGACACGGCCAGCCATTTATGTATTATCGAAACGGTTGCCGGTGGGGAAATATACCGTTGCTTATCATGTGCTGGATTTTTCGGCTAGGAAAGAAATTGCGGACCAAGTGATCAGGGAGCAACCAAAAATAATCGGGGTGGTTACAAATGAAGTTGAATTTCCGCAATTGTCCGGAATATTGACCTCAAATTATGTTCTGGTGAAGGAGATTGATGGACTCTTGATTTACCTGAGATTGAATCAGACCTGATAAAATGGCCGAGAAGTATGACGAATATGGAAAATGAAGGGAAAATAACGAATCATTGGCTAGTGGGGTTAGCGGAGGTGCTTCTTGTTTTCGCGGGGATGTTTTTGCTTCTATTCTGGAAGCGTTTGCCACCCGAAGTGCCGTGGCTATATAGCTTGCCCTGGGGGGGATCCCAATTGATCAGCAAGATCTGGTTTGCTCTGTCTCTACCGATCGTGATGGTGCTGGGCCTGGTTAATCTGGTCATGTCCAGACGGATCTACCGACATGACATGGTGGTAGCAGTCGTGATTGATGGGGCGGTACTCCTCCTGACGGTGATGTATTTAGCGGCCTTTTTTCGAGTGGTGTCGATCATAACCTAGCATGGAAAAATTAAATTTAGTTGTCTTGCCTTTCGCTTTGGCATTTATTATTTCCGTAATTGTGACGCCGCTGACCATTTTCGTTTTCCGGAAACTGGGTTTTGTGATTGATCCTGCCAAAATGCCTCATCCGGCATATATTCACAAAAGACCGGTCCCCAAGGGGGGAGGGATCCCGATATTTTTGGCGGTGTTGATAACAGCCCTGATTTTTCTGAAAGCAGATAAACACCTGACGGGGATACTTGTGGCGATGGGGTTGACCCTGGTTATCGGATTAATTGATGACGTCAGGGGGATGAGTCCAAGGGCGCGGCTCTTCTTTAACTTTGCCGCGGCCGGGATTGTGGTCGCCGCCGGAATCGGGATCGCCTACGTCACGAATCCTTTTGGGCCGGGGGTGATTGATCTTTCCCACCCCAGACTTTCTTTTTATCTTTTCGGCCGGTTGCATGAAATTTGGCTCTGGCCCGACCTTTTCGCTTTGTTTTGGATCCCGATCTTAATGAATGCGATCAACTGGTCGAGCGGGGTGGACGGCCAGGCGAGCGGAATGATCGCTATTGCGGCCTTTGTCATCGGCTTACTGTCATTTTCCTATTCGGCCGACATTGCCCAGTGGCCGGCGGCGATACTTGCCTTTGGCTTATCCGGCGCCTTTGTCGGCTTGACCATTTTTCATTTTTATCCGCAAAAAATTATGCCCGGCTACTCGGCCACCACCTTGGCCGGTTTATTGTTGGCAGTATTGTCAATATTGTCAACGACAAAGGTGGGGACGGCGATGATGGTTTTGGCGATTCCCCTGGTGGATGCCGGTTATGTGGTCGGCAGAAGAATTCTTTCCGGCAAGTCGCCGCTTTCCGGAGACAGGGGCCATTTACACCATAAATTGCTGGAGTTGGGGTGGGGGCGGAGGAGAATCGCCATCTTCTACTGGGTAGTGACCGCTCTTTTTGGCTTCCTAGCGCTTAATCTTAACGCCCAAATGAAGATATTTGCTATAGTAGGGTTAGCCGTGGCATTGGCCGGGCTACTACTATGGATGTACTTTGGGCGATCTGCAAAACAATCCGGCCAAGGCAATGGTTAAAAAACATCGCCCTGTTCGCACCGATTACTTTCTCGGGTTTGCTGTTTAATGACGGCTTTTTTCTGATTGTTGCCCAAGCGGTGGTGGTTTTTACGATCCTGACAAGCAGTGTCTATATTTTCAACGATCTACTAGATTACAAGGCCGATCGCCTGCATCCATTTAAGAAAAGGAGGCCGATCGCCGCGGGAGAACTGCCGGTGTCCATTGCCATCTTGGCGATGATTACCGGATTGGTGATTGGTCTGTATTGGGCGACAAAGATCAATGTTTTCTTTTTTTGGGCCTGTCTGACCTATTTGATAATTCAGGCCGCTTACACTCTGTGGCTGAAGCGCATTCCCATTATTGACGTGATTACAATCGCGAGCGGCTATATTCTACGGGTCTATGCCGGAGGCTTGGCAATCGGCGCCCACATGGATGTCTGGTTTTTATTGACGGTGGTGTCCGCCTCTTTGTTCCTAGCAGTAGGAAAGAGAAGGAGCGAGCTGACGCTACTCAAGGCTTCGGCCACCGGACAGGTGAGGGCAACGCTAAAGCATTACACCGAGCCACTTTTGGATGTTTATACAGCGATGTTTTCAACCGCAACCTGGCTGACTTACGCCCTGTTTTCTTTCAACCACCCGCCGATCGTTCCGAGGGGCCGAGTCTTGACCTTGATGGCTGACCTGCCCCTAACTTTAATCTCGGCCAAGCTGATGATGATCACCACGCCCTTTGTCATTTACGGCGTCATGCGCTATCTGCTATTAATTTATGAGCGAAATGAGGGGGAGAGTCCGGAGAGAATAATTTTATCCGACAAGCCGATCTTAATTACGGCGATGATTTGGGGGGCTTTGGTAATTGGCTTGATTTATTATGTCGGCGCCAATTAATTATTGGATCAATTTTGCGTAGGTGGCGCTGACGTAGCCCTTTTTGCCGGTTAGATACTCGATCTGGTACCACGCGCCTTCGGTGGCAAGGTAGGGGAACTTGTCACCGGGATTAACTTTGGCGACCTCAGTCCCCGATGTGCTCGCCGAATCCCGGACTCGCAGAAAACCGGTGGGCGTAGAAAGGATTTCGGCGTAGGGCTTCAAAACGGCGGCAGAACTGGCTTGTTTGGGCAAGGGGGTAATTTCGATAGTGCCGAGGGGGGGGGTGGCCG
>CAYGRQ010000049.1:3510-4876 GCA_964352325.1 uncultured Pseudomonadales bacterium | reverse complement strand
ACGTCGGCTTGGGCGGCGCGCAGGCCGTCATAGGCAGAACGATCTTTTTTGGCCAGTGCCAGATAAGTCGCGCCGTGGGCGAGATTGATGGCGCATTCGGGATAACCGATGGTGTTTACGGCTTGAAAAACAGCATTGGCGACAACGAGAGCGGTCGGCTGGGCCAGACCAATATCTTCACTGGCGAAGATGACCAGGCGGCGGGCGATGAAAAGGGGGTCCTCGCCGGACTCGACCAAGCGGGCGAGATAATAGAGGGCGGCATCGGGATTGCTGGCCCGCAGGCTTTTGATAAAAGCGGAAATGGTGTTGTAGTGTTCTTCGCCCTGCTTGTCAAAACGGAGGAAACGGGACTGGAGGGTATTCTTCAGGGTAACGAGGGTAATTTTCTGGTAGAGACGAAAACAGTTGTCGAGAAGGTTGATGATCTGGCGGGCGTCACCATTGGCAACGGCGATCAGCCAGTCGCGGGCTTCTTGGTCGATTTTTATTTTTGGTTTGGAAAGGGCGGCCAGGGCCCGGTCGATAATGAGGCTGATCTCATCATTTGAGAGCTCGCTTAAGACAAAGACGCGGCAACGGGATAGCAGGGGGGCGATGACTTCGAAACTAGGATTCTCGGTCGTGGCGCCGATGAGGGTCAGAATGCCCCGCTCGACGAAAGGGAGAAGAAAATCCTGCTGGGCTTTGTTAAAACGATGGATCTCATCCAGGAAAAGAACGGTTGGCCGGGAATCTCCCTGGGCTAATTCAATTATCTTTTTTATATCGGCTTTACCGGCAGAAACGGCCGACAGTTCGTTGAAATTAGCGTCGAGGGCATTGGCGTAGATCCTGGCCAAAGTGGTCTTGCCCACCCCCGGCGGACCCCAGAAAACCATGGAGAACAAATGTTTTTGTTTGATGGCAATGGCGAGCGGTTTGTTGGGGCCGACCAGATGTGACTGACCAATGAAATCGGCGAGCGATCCTGGGCGGAGGCGGGTGGCGAGGGGAACTTGCTCCATGCTGCTATACTTTACTACAGTGCAATCAGAAAAAGGAAGACGGCTTCATCAACAAGCTTTGGACGCTCAAGAGGGGGGAGATTTTCTGAAAGCGCTCCAGCTGGAGGATGAGGCGATGCTGGTCTATGCACAGGAGAAAGACGAGGCGGGCTTTGCCGAGATTTTTGCGATGCGTTTATTGACCCTGAATCACCTTGGGGATCGCCATAACGACAAGCGATTTTATGTCTTGGGAGCACACGAGGCATTGGCAAGCTTAGAGCTTTCCGAAATGGCAGGGGCGGAAGAACAGGTAGCCCTAGCCCATGGCGCAGTCGGACGAGCAATGAATCGGGCCGAGAAGTTTGAAGAAGCGGCGG
>CAYGRQ010000049.1:2146-3410 GCA_964352325.1 uncultured Pseudomonadales bacterium | reverse complement strand
AGCGGCGGCTATATGAGATTGGCGTTGGGGATGCACAAAAACGGCAAGATCGAAGAAGCAAAGAAATATCTGGCCCAGGCGGAGGAAATCGCCAAAAGCGACGTGGCACTCAAGGTCCGCCGAGAACAGATTGAGAAGATGCGTCAAAGACTGGGATTGTGAAGTCGATAAACTTGGGACGATTGGGCATACTTTTTCTTTTAGTTATGGCCCTGATTTTGGTTAAATGGCCCAACCTGATTACCAGGTTGGCACCGGAATTGCCGAGTCTGTCTTCCGTGGCACCCAAAAGCCTTAGCGCCGAAGACGTCCTGGGCCAAATCAACACCTATCGGACCGAGAACAAAATGCTGGCTCTTAAGAAGAATGAAAAACTGGATAGGGCGGCCCTGGCGCGACTGCGGATAATTAGGACCGATAATGACTTTAACGGTGACAAGACCGGGGTAACTCTGGCCAACGCGGCGAAAAACAACGGTTACAGCTATAGCCTGATCGGTGACATGTACGCGGAAAACGTGACTGGAGAGACAAAATTTACTGAGAAGGTGTTGGGTGACGGACGATTTCGAGATGTGGGGATTGCCATCGAACAGGTGGGCCCGGGGTGGAACGTGATGGTAATTTTGGGCCGGCAAGCGAGCGCGCCAACGGAAAAAACCGGCGCCGGCGGCTACCCGCAGGTAAATTGGGGCGGACCCGAACTGTGGGAAGCGGTGAATAAACGGCGGGTGGAGATGGGGGTAAATCCCCTGTCGCGCCGGGACGAATTGTGCACCATCGCCTCGATCAGATTAAACCAACTATTGGAACTCACCAAGCTTGACGGCCACGCCGGACTGGATCCACTCCTTAATCGCGAGGATCTAAAATGGATTCGGGAGAAGTACAACCTCTCCGAATTTTTGATAGTGGGCTATCCGACACCACTGGAGGCAGTTTATGCCTGGGAGCACACCCTGGGGCACCGGGCCCTGATGGCCGGCGGCGAGTATGTCTGGGGTTGCGTTTACGCCCAGAATACTTTCGGGGTTGCCATTGCCGCCTACTGATGGTTTTATCTTATCACCGCAGATCAAAACCTCCTTTTTTGCCTTAGTCCACCTTTTGAGTTGTGCCTCCCTTTGCATAGCTTCTTTTCTAGTGGAATAAGTCTCGGAATACACGAGTTCTAAATTAGAAAAATAACGAGTATATTTTGCTGACTTAGTGCCCTTGGTTTGGTGTTCCTTAAGACGTTTTTCTAAGTTATTGGTTTGGCCGA
>CAYGRQ010000049.1:0-2046 GCA_964352325.1 uncultured Pseudomonadales bacterium | reverse complement strand
GTGCCCTTGGTTTGGTGTTCCTTAAGACGTTTTTCTAAGTTATTGGTTTGGCCGATGTAGAGTGTATTTGAGGAGGTGCGGAGAATGTAGACAGTGAACATATTTGTATTGTCCCGCATTGCGACTGCGGGTCGATTTGAGATCGACACTTCGCTCGACCAGCTCGCTCAGGATCTTCGGCCCGACTAGCGGGCCTCGGGTCGATTTGAGGATCGACACCTCACTCGACCAGCTCGTTCGGGTTGCCGGACTAGGAATCGAACCTAGATAAACAAGTTCAGAGCCTGTTGTCCTGCCTTTAGACGATCCGGCAATATGGGTGTATTTTATCAGGTATGGCCTGTTTCACCTGGGAGGAGTCCCGAGTACGGGCCACCATCCCAGGAGAAACCCGGGCAGACAGGCTAAATTGCTAGATCTTTCTTGACTATAGCAACTAGTTTCACGGCTTCTCTTTGAAGCTCGCCTTCAAACTCGGGGGAAATATGGTCCTTCAAGTAGGAAAGGAGTTCGGGGTCGTAAGGGGCGGCTTCGAGGCGGGAAAGGAAGGTGTGGTGGTGATGGGGGTGAAGCTTCTGGAGGATGTATTCGATCAAGCCCTGGTGAATAATGTCATCGACCAACTGTTTCAACTTCCCCTTGTGGTTTTCCGGTTCAGGAAGACGATCAATAAAGAGAAGGGCTTCGGTTTTGTCGACTAGATGGTCGTAAAAGAGGATGCTCATAGTTTTTGAGTAACCGGTCCCAAGGGGATGTGATTCTCCGGGTCGTCTAAGAATAAGAATAGCACCAGGCCCTTGCGCGGGCCTTTGTGAAGATTGAGGGCTTTCATCGTTTCGGGGGAACCGCCGAATTGTTTGCCGGTCCATTTGGCCGGGCCGGCATCCCCCAGGACGGTGACGACGGCGGTGCCGTTGGCCGGGTTGACGACCAGAATCTTTCGATATTTGTACCAATCGCGCAGGTGAACAAAGTCGGTATTCCAGTTGGGCAGATAGAGAGTTTGGGCGACAGAGTACCATTTCTCCCGGAGATAATCCTGGGTGGTAAATTCGCTCTTGCTTCGGGCAAAGTAACCCCAGGCGCCAAGTCCCGGCGCGACACCGGCAATTTGTTCGTCATCGTGTTCGAGAAGGGTGTCGCCGGGAAAACGGCGTAAATGCTGTTCGTAACCGATGTAGCCGACTTGGTGGTTGAGTGTTTGACCGTCAAGAACCGCCTTGGCAGAAAGTCCGGTCGCGGCTAAAATGGCGGCTTCAATTTTTCCCGCTTGGTCGGCTTCCAGTTTGGCTGGAGTGTGGGGGGAAATCGGGGCGAGGGTGCGTTTGAGAGCGTCGGCGGTGGACTCGGTTTTGACGACCTGGGCAGTTTGTCCGGTCAAGGAAGGCAAGGCCATCGGCGAGAGTAACAGGGCCCCGGTCAGACCGGCGCCAGCCAGGAGGCGGGAGGATTTTTGGCGCAGGTCATGGGCAATAAGGGAAGCCTTGCCAAAAAAATTTTTGGCGGCCTTGTGGCGGCGAAGTTTCTTATTGAGGCCCTCGCTTCGCTTTTGTAAGACAGTAAGGGCGTTCATAGGTTTTGTTTGAGGCGGGCTAGAATTTCCTCTTTGCCGATGATGAGCATGGACTCGGTCAGGGGCGGGGTAACTTTACTTCCGGAAACGGCCAAACGGAGGGCCATAAAATAGTCACCCCGGTTCCAACCCTTGGCATTGGCTGAATTAACGAGATTGGTCTCGATGGCTTCTTTGGTCCAATCAACTTTTCCCAAGATTGAAAAGGTATCGGCAAGATATTCTCTCGTTTGCTCGGTTTGGTCTTGCGTCGGCGGTCGCATCCAGAAAAATTGGGTTAATTGGTTAAATTGGTTTAATTGGGAAATGCGCTCTTTGATCAAAGGTATGATTTTCAATAGTAAGTCGTCAGCGATAGCGCGCGATAAAAACGGTTTTAGGCGGGACATGAGTTCCTCATCTGAAAGGCGTTTGATCCAGGCTTTGTTGAAGTGGTTTAATCTCTGGATATCAAAAATAGCGTTTTGTTTTTG
>CAYGRQ010000048.1:0-5286 GCA_964352325.1 uncultured Pseudomonadales bacterium | reverse complement strand
TAGGGTTCTAGAGGTAGCGATCGAGGGAAAATGCGAGTATGTCGTGACCGGAGATAAAGATTTGTTGGATTTGAAAAGCTATGGAGGGGTGAGGATTTTAACTCCGGCAGAATTCCTGGATGAGGAATTATCCCTTTAGGTCTGTTAAAGCATAATCGTGGGGGTGGAAATAGGCGACGAAGAGTGCTCCCACGGGATTAAGTATAACGCCTATTGAACCGCTGGAGGCGAAGGAGACCGCTTAAGAAACGGTCATCGAGATGGTTAAACAGGGCGTGGCCGGAAGCCAGAGCGGCGAGCCAGGCGTCGTTTAATAGATCTTCTCTAACGTCCCGGTCGTCTAATGGTTCGATTTTATTCAGTTCCCAGGAGATCCACTCCGGTGAAACCAGCAAGACGTCAATGTTGCGTCCCCCACTCCAATCATTGGCAGAGTCAGACAAGTGGCGCAACATCACAAAGTTATAAACATCTGATGGGGTACAATGCATGCCGATTAGGCTGACATTGTCGGCGCAGAAGTTTTCGGCAACAACAGCCAGAAAATCCAGGTCGCTGGTTCCCGCCCCTTTCCTGTCAAAACGATTTATGTCGAGAACACTGCCAAAAACAAACAAAGCGAGAGGAGTGTATTTTGGAGGGTTACGCCAAACTATCGGTTCAGCCATTTCTTCGATGATGTGATTCGCGATCGAGATGACGGCTGGATGGGCAGGCCGGTTTTCACTAAACAAATTTAGCCGTTCCTGAAACATGGCCGTGATTATACCCCACTACTTCGGTGCGGGATCGTGGAGGTGGAAGTAGGCGGAGTGTATAGCATGTCCTGGACACCGCACATTGCTTAATTGACAAGTTTAGATAAGTTTAGTAATGTATAGTTATGAATGATTTGGTTCTGTACACACCGGAGCAGGCGGCCGAACTTCTGCAATTATCCAAAAACACTGTTTACGGGTTGATAAACAGGGGCGAGATTGTGGCCAAGCGGCTGGGCAAGGTGTATCGGATTCCCCGATCTTCCCTATCTTTTGTCTTCACCGGGCTGGATGATGATCTGTTTCGGGCAGAACTGGCTGATAGGCAAAATCTTGACAAAGTTGAAAGAGAGCTGGGCTGGGCCCGTAAAAAACAGTGACGTTTCCCCACAAAGTTTTTCTTGATTCGGATGTGGTTATTTCCGCTCTTTTGTCTGATCACGGCGCGTCTGGCTGGTTGATTCGCGACGCCAACATCCAAAAATGGGTTTCCAATCTTTCTCAAAAAGAAATTAAAATGGTTGCTAAACGTCTAAATATTACCGACGAAAAATCGAGGTTGACTCTCAAACTTCCAAGCGTCGTGGCGTTAAACAATGACTTAGATAAGATTAAGGAAAAATTTGGAAGTTACGTTGACGATTCCAACGATGCTCATGTAGTGGCCGGAGCCGTGGCCGCCGGAGCCGGATATTTAGCTACCTACAACCTCAGGCATTTTCGGGTTGATAAAATCAGGTCCGATTTTGGCGTGGTTGTAATGACTCCGGGGCTTTTCCTGCAATACTTGAGAAGTATTGCGGTGGCGGCTAAAAGCTAGGAGGATTGTGGGGGTGGAAGTAGGCGGAGTGGAGGGTGATGGTTTCGCGGGTGATTTTTGACTTCATGTAGTGAAATTGGAGTTTGAAAGCGAGAACATTTAGGAGAGACAAGAAATTCCACCGTCCCAGGAGTCCGGTACGGCCACCTGGGAGGAGTAATTTTTTACGAAACAAGTAGGCGTTGGCGAGATACTTTTTTGTCCAGGGGTTGGCGAGGATAAACTTGGCGTGGGTGTTTCCCCTATCGAACAGGGGTCTGGCCTGGAGAACTTCGTGGGCGGTGTAGAGGTTTCTTTTACTTCCCGGCAGGGCCAGGGCGGTTTCGTCGAGCCAGAGATTGTCACAGACCTTGTCAGAAACCCGCGGTGATTGGTGTTCGGGCAAGGAGGTGGGGCGGCGGAGGCCGAGGGCTTTGAGAAATAAAATAACGAGCGGGCGGGTTAGCCAGAGGGTGTCGGCGGAGGTGACAACCATGATATCCAGGTCATCGTATTGCTTGGCGTTGTCGACCGCGAGCGAGCCGGTGGCACAAATTAGTTTGATGGCAGGGAAAAAACCGAGGAGGCGGGCGACGCGCCGGGCGGCCTGAAGCTTTTTTTGGGAGTGATAAAAGCGGTCTTCGATGAGCTTTCGATTTGGGGTGGTTAGCTTGGGGAGGTGAGGATGAAGGCGGGCTAGGGAAACGGGGCGGGAAGAAATGAGCCAGAGATGTAATTTTTCGGGGCCCATAGGCAGGCCAAAGTGACGACTGTAGGCAAGCGTCTTCTTGACCGCTAGCTGAAGAGAGGCGGCCATACTATTTGGGCGTGGGGGTGGGCAGTGGATTGACTAAGCGATATTGAGAGAGGACCTGGTTGAAACCCAGATTAAGAGTGTCAACCACCTTGGTGGCGTCTTGTTTCTTGGCGATGGCGTTGACAGCGTCTTCGAGATATTTAATGAGGCGGGAGTTGAGGGCAGTGCTGCCGTCGTGGGTCTGACTGGCAGTATAGAAAGTTTTGGCGGTCGAAAGACCGGGAACCAAAGCCGAAGAAATGGGATTTTGGGAAGCAAGTTGGGCAATGGCTTTGTTGCTGGGGACTTGGGCCATGCCCCGTTCTTTGATGGCCGATCCAAAAAGGATTTGCTGGGCTTGAGCCGAGGCGAGAAAACCAATGAACTTCCAAGCTTCGTTGGGGTGGGCGGCATTTTTCGGGACAACCTCCAACCACATTGAAACCCAACTAAGTGGATCGGTGTCCGGTAATTGGGGCACGGGGGCGGTCTGCCAGATCAGACCGGGGTTAATCGCGGAAATTTCGGGCGCGGCCCAGAGAGGGGCAAAAATGAGGGCGACCTTTTCGTTAGCGAAGGCGAGGACAGAATCCGGAAGAGTTTCATCCCAAAAAGCACCGGGGGCGGCGAAAGAAGTGTAGTAGCTAAGGACGTCAGAAACGGTTTTGGTATTAGGCGAAAGCGGGTTAATTCCCCCTTGGAAGAGCATCAAGGTGACAATGTCCGGCCAGGCACGCACATTAGTGGTGTTGCCGAGGGCAACCCCGGCACGGGTGATTTTGCCGCTGACGGTATCGCGAAGCGTCAGGGCCGAGGCGATGGAGCGTAAGTCTTCCCAGGTTTGGGGGGCGGAAAGATTGGCCTGACGAAGCATAGTGGTGTTGATATAGAGAACCAAACCGTCAGAGTTCATTGGGACGCCGTAGACCTGGTTATTGACAATGACAGAATTGGCCACGACCGGATAGAAGTTGGTTTGAATCTCGGTAGCGGAAACGGTATTGGCCGAGGCCGGAAAGAGATTATTAATAAAAATGGGCAGCCAGGTAGAGTGAATGCGGGCGACGTCAGGCGGGGTGTTTCCGGTGAGGGCGGTCTGGAGGCGGTCCTGATAATCCTGATGCGACTGGAGCTGGTAATTGACCTTGATATTCGGATTGGCGGCTTCAAAGGCGGCGATGACCGGGGTCATGATATTGCCCGTCTCCCAAAGACCCCAATAGTTGATGGTGATCGCTTCGGTTTTGGTACTAACCGAGGTTTTTGACTGAAGAGAGGCAAAAATCCGGCTGCCGACAAAGACAACAAGACCGATGACGACCAGACCGATCAGAATGGGAATAAGGAACTTAAAAGGTGAAGATTTAACCGGAGGAGCGGCCAGCGGTTGGGGCGGCTGATAGGCGGGTGGAATAACCGGATTTTCCTCGGGTGGAGGTAGGGGGGCGCCGGAAGCCGGTGGTAAACCAGTGTCCGGACCCGGGAGCGGTGAAGGCAAAGGAAATTCGTTGACCATGCCAATTTAGTATACCAAGAGTAGACCAAGATGGGTTAAGATGGAAGTCATGCAGAGATTGTTTCATACGATCGGTTGGCTGGTGAGTGTGGCTCTGCTTTTGGTGATCTGTGTAATGGTGGCCTACCAGTTGGCCTACGACAAAGTGATTTTGCCGCGGGTCATAATTTCCGGAGTTGAAGTTTCGAACATGGATAAGGAAGCGGCCAGATTACGATTGGCGGCGGTTTTCAGCGCCCACCCCAATAGAGTGAAGGTGGTTTACCGGGGAAAGACGCTGGCAGAAACAACAACGTTGCGGGTTGACTACGACTTTGATTGGGCGATGGAGCAGGCCTGGAATCTGGGCAGAAGCGGCAATCCCCTAACCAAGATCAGCGAGCGAATGGCGATGTTTTTTGAACCAATCTCGATCGACTTACCGATTGATTATGACGTCGATGCGGTCGAGGGAATAATTACCAGAGCGGCCGGAGAAATTAACCAGGAAGGGAAGGCGGCGGAAATCTATATTGACGAGGCAGGAGAAGTAAAAGTGGAGACGGGGGTTGACGGGCTGTTGGTAGATGCGGAAGCCTTACAAAAAGACATTGCGGCGGCCTTGCGTTTTCCGGGAGAACAGACGGTGGAAGTAAAAACGGTGGTTAATTCTTTCGCCATTGATTCCAATCGGGTAAATCAAGCCCTGGAGAGCGCCAAAAACTGGAAAGACAAGAGCTTGCGTCTCTATTACCGCGACTTCAGCTATACTCTGGCGACGAAACAAATTTTGAAACTACTAAGTCTGACGGCGGCACCGATCAACTTCGAGGAGGTCGATAGCTTGCTGGCTACGATTAAGCCGAAAGTGGAAACGGAAGCAAAAAACGCGGTTTTCAATTTCGAGAACGGCAAGGTAATCGAGTTTTCAGCCGAGGTAAACGGGGTCGCGATTGAGGAGGCGGTTTTCAAGCAAAAGTTGGCAGAAATAATTGCCTTTGGGAAGAAGACGGAGATGGAATTACCGGTAACGGTGACGGAGGCAAAAATAAAAGTGGGCGATATTAATTCCTTGGGGATAAAAACTTTGATTGGGGTGGGAACCTCAAAGTTTGCCCACTCAATTCCAAACCGAATCCATAATCTGACACTAGCTTCAAGCAGACTGAATGGGGCCTTGGTGGCGCCGGGGGAAACTTTTTCACTGGGGGCGACAATAGGCGATATTTCGAGAGCAACCGGTTACCGGGAAGCGTATGTCATTTCCGAGGGAAGAACGGTCCTGGGTGACGGTGGCGGGGTTTGCCAAGTTTCAACGACCCTTTTCCGGGCGATACTCAACGCCGGACTGCCAGTGGTAGAACGAAAGGCGCATGCTTACCGCGTGAGCTACTATGAACAGGATATGGGGCCGGGCTATGACGCAACCGTTTTCTTT
>CAYGRQ010000047.1:1312-5322 GCA_964352325.1 uncultured Pseudomonadales bacterium | reverse complement strand
GCCGCTATCGCCGCCGCCTATTTCTTCTACCAACAAAGCAAGAGTCTAAACGCTCAGCTAACCCAAATCACTCAAACCATGCAACAGCAACAAATCAAAGAAAATCAAACTATCCCTCAGGCGAAGCCTGATCTGGCTCTGCCAGACACCGGCACCATCTCCGCTACTCCGACTCCAACCGCCGCCGCCAACGATAATTCGATCTTTGGTCAAATCAGCGCTGTCATCGCGACCGCGACAGCCAAATATCCCAACGCCCAACTCCTGATGGTCACCGTCAGCGGCGTCGAAAGCCCCGACTCCATGATCAGTAAATATTGGTTTCGTCAAAATGAAACCGACAAGAGATATCTCTACCTCCTCAAAGAGGCCGGTAAAAACTTGGCCTTGGTTGACCAACAGGTCTACGTTACCCCGGACAATACTATTCCCTCACTTAACCAACTCGCCGAAGCCGGTCAACTGGGCATCGACCTGCCTGAAGCGGTCAAAATTGCTGCTGCCGCTTGCCCCCCGAACTTCAGCTGTAACTTCACCCCCATCAGTAGTCAGTACATCAAGGCCGGCACCACTCTCTGGCAGATTAGCTACAAACCAACCGGCGGGGCTAAACCCTTTGTCATCCAGATTGACGCCACCACCAAAAAAATCCTCTACAAAAATCAATAAGCCCACTCTCGGGGCAGAAATCTTACTAGCGCCTTCTCCAGCTCGCAGGGTCTGCCATTCATTCCCGGTAGCAATTTCTCCACGTAGCGTAAAAAAGCCTTTATCTCTTGCGGACTGAATCGACACCTGTGCCCTCGCCGTACCTGCAAAAAATCCAGACTTCCGGGCAATTGTCGATTCGCATCACCATAGTAATAGAACTCCTCGGCAGCCAAGACGTGCCGGCCACTTAAGTCTCTTTGTTTGTGCTCGGGATTTTCACTCCCATCAGGATAGCTGTGGATCGACAACAGTTGTTTATATATCCCATCAGCCAAGGGTTCATAAATATTATCTCCCAGTACCTTACGAAAATCGTCTGAATTTACCTCCGGCCGCTTAGCCAGATAACCTGGTTCGTTAAAATACTCGCCAAAAGTTAATACCTCCGCTACCCTCATCGCGTAGACCAAGACATAGCCCAATCTTCGCGGCGACAGTCCGACTATCCAGTCACCTTCCCGAGCCGTGACCCTTATCTGAGGTTTGCAAACCGCCAAAGTACAATGTTCCCAATACGGGTTCGGGGCTAAACCGCCATCCCAAGCCACAATATAGCTAAAGAGTCTTGGTGCTTCCTTCATTGAGCGGCAATTATAAGTTCAACTCCACTCAACTGTCAAAAAAAGGACTTCCTAACAGAAACGTGTTCTGTCAGAGGCCCAATCGGGTTATTCCCGCGTTAGTGTCAACTCACCACCACCTGGTGCTGGGAGAAGGCGGAGTACTCGTCGACATCCCGTGTATGCCACGGGAATTCAAACTTGACTTCGGGGCTTTTTCGGGTTTTACTTAAGTAGTGAACCGCAAATGGAACCCTGCCCGCCTTCGCGAACTAAACAGACTCTATTCTTCCGGTTTGAGCATGAAGGAAACAGCAGAAAAACTCAATACCTCTCTTTCGGCAATAAACAGTGTGATGAGAAGAAATAAAATCCACCGCCGTACATCCGCTCAAACCAATAAAATAAATTTTCTGAAAAGTCCCCTCTCCTACCGGAAAAAAGAAAAACTTTCACTCTCTGAAAAATCACTTCACTTAGCGGGGTTAATGCTTTATTGGGCCGAAGGAGCCAAAACGGGACACACGGTTGATTTTGCAAACTCAAATGCCATCATGAACAAGATATTCTTAGAAATGCTCCGAAATATATACCAAGTCAATGAACAAAGACTGCGTATATTGCTCTACTGCTACTCAAACCAAAATCCCGAAAGCCTTCTCCACTATTGGTCAGAATTCCTTAAAATCCCCATGGAACAATGCACCAAACCATACATTCGCCATGATTTTGATGCAAACAAATCACAAAAGATGCCCCACGGTTTGGTCCATATCCGCTACGCCGATTTACGGCTCCTCGTCCAAATCAAGACTGAAATTGATATAATAGCTTCTGAAATCAGCCGGGGTGGTAGAGCGATCAAATACACCGCTCTGTAAAAGCGGCGCCGTAATGGCTACGCAGGTTTGAATCCTGCCCCCGGCACCATATATCCATATCAAAGAATCAAAAGCTCCCCCTAAATTTTTGGAGCCGGGACTGAGAATCGAACTCAGGTTTGAGTCTTACCAAGGCCCCGTTCTACCACTGAACTATCCCGGCAACAAGCTATATTTTATCAGGTCAAAGATCCCCGTGGGACGAAGCTTGATCCCGCCACGGCGGGACCCTACTCAGGCTCGTATAAATAGACACAATCGTGGTGCTTATCCTTGACCGTATACGGCATTTCCCCTGCATGTCTGAACCCCGCCGCCGCCAGGACTCTTTTTGATCCCTCATTATTGGGGTGAACATACCCCGTCAGACACCAGCTAACCTTTTTTCCAACCAAAAACTGCTTCAATGAGGCGACGACAATCCGAAGCGCACCCCCCATCTGGCCGGATTTTGCCTGCGGGTAGCGGGCAAAGCCGATTTCCAAATAGACCTTCTCCCGGTCATAAGTCAGTAAACCCCGCTTCTCGCCCCTGGCCAACCGCCCTGGATGGTCCAGATAGATGGCAATCCAGCCTTGGAGCCGATCCGTCTCTTCCTCCCCCACCAATTCGCTTCTCCCAGCGATGGCAATTCCAATGCTCTTTTTTGTACCTACGGCAAAGTTTCGAAGCTCGTCTTCATCACCCGTCGTCTCCAGCACATATCGTCTGACATTTTCATCCATGTCAATCGACACCAAGCGGCGCATCTCCTCCGGGTCATCATGCCGAATCCAACGAAGATGCGCCCGTTCGCCGGGCAGTTCCACCAGCTTCATTTTCCGTAAATCATACATCAGCTAATTATAGCCCCCTATTTTCTACTTAATGGGGTTGCGATTCCATTTAGAACTCGTGACCTTACCATCGTTGGGGCCCCAAATGATAAAATCAAAGCGAAAGCCGGCATAGCTTAGTTGGTAAAGCGGCGCTTTTGTAAAGCGAAGACCGGGGGTCCGATTCCCTCTGCCGGCTCCAAGATGAACAACTGCCAATTTTGTGGCCACAAAATTAAAAAATACGCATTCAAATACTGTTCGAATCGCTGCCAAAGAGATCAGGAGTACAAAAATTATCTCAAACGCTGGAAGGAAGGCTCTGTGGATGGTTCCGCTGGCGTGCTCGCCAAAAACATTTCAAGGTACATTAAACGCTATTTGGAAGAAAAATTTGGAACCAAATGTTGTCTCTGTGGTTGGAGCCAAAAGAATCCAACAACTGGCCGAGTTCCCCTGGAAATTGACCATATCAATGGAAACTCCGAAGATAATCGCGAGACAAACCTCAGGGTTATTTGCCCCAATTGCCATTCTCTAAGCCCAAGTTATCGAAATCTGAATAGAGGCCACGGAAGACAGTGGCGCACAAATAAGTATCTAAAAAATCGCGCGTAAACTTCGAGAGATAAGATGACTTCTATTTCTCGGGAACGGCATTCAGAACAGTTTCGGCGATCGCTTGGAGATCCTCAAACTCGCCGAAAAACCTCTCAAACCAAAAACCAACTCAGTCACTTGTTCCTGAGGGACATAAAAAGCCATTGTCCCCTGAATCAAGTCTAGATTTAAGTTACCTTTGTAAGTCTGAAATCCCAGTAAACCTTCACCAACCCGGTTATACGTCACCAATACTATTCGGGTAGATTCGCCGGCGGCTTCTCTATCAACCACAAAACCAGCCAAATCCTTGTTGAAGTTCGGTAACGTCAGTAAGGGCGGTCTCCTCCGCAATACTTCTTCCCTAGCCATACCGCTATTATACCACTATAGGTCAAAAACAACCGGTATGGTAAAATAACAACCATGGCCAAAAAAGGACC
>CAYGRQ010000047.1:0-1212 GCA_964352325.1 uncultured Pseudomonadales bacterium | reverse complement strand
TATAGGTCAAAAACAACCGGTATGGTAAAATAACAACCATGGCCAAAAAAGGACCCCGACAATACCTAGGCTTGAAATGCACCGTCTGCGGCAACTTCAACTACCTGTCCGAGCGCAACAAGACCGAAACCCCGGAGAAGCTAGCGCTGACCAAACATTGTAGGACTTGTCGTAAACATACAGCACATAAAGAGGTCAGTAAGTTGAAGTAAGCCAACTGTTTAGGCCTGTGGTCGCCCAATCTAGGGGTGTAGTTCAACGGTAGAATACGGGTCTCCAAAACCTGTGACGAAGGTCCGACACCTTCCACCCCTGCAAATCCCGAGCTCTCCACCCCGCCCACCTACGAGCACCTACGAGGGCACCTACGAGGAGTCTCCTTGTAGGTGAACCTCTTTTTGACACGACTTAGGATGTTCAACTAAAACATTCCTTATTGCCCTCGGACCAACGAAGCCCGCCCCAAACCTCCAGACCTGACCACAGGGTTGATGTTTAAAGAACATGAAACCTCCTCCGCCTCCGGACAGACCTGTAGGGACAACAATCTTTCCTCCCCTTCCCTCCCATCCCTCCGGAGTCGACTCAAACCCAAAGTCATCCCAATCCGAATCGATAAGCGGCTTCCCCTCCTCGAATCCTTCGGCAATCTCCCTGATCGTGTGTTCCTGTTCAGGCATATAAGGTGATTATACCTCCACTATCCAAGAACCAAGTTTCCCCGGGGTTTCTATTACTTCAATACTTTGATGAAATCATCAATTAAAATACCGGCTTTTTTCACTTGAGATTTTAAAAGAAATGGAGCTACTTCTTTGTGTAAAGGTATAGACAAACTAGGAGACCCGGATTTTTGCAGAATTGCATGATCGCCAGAAGTATGTACATGCGAGTAACCAAATTTTAAAAAGACCTTAACTGCATCCTTACCTGAAATATTCGTCAGCTTAGGCATAAACTAAGGGAGTTGGAGTCTCAACTCTTCGAGAAACAAGCTCTGTGTTCTTGCCGACTTTGGTTACCACCTCCATATAAGCCTTGATGGCTTTGTCAACATTCGTTAACGCCTCCTTTTTAGTCTTTCCTTGAGACATACAACCATAGAGGTTAACTACCTCAGCGACATAGCCTTTGTAGGCTTTATCGTAGGTCAATTCGATAAGATAGTCGAGTTTCTTAATTTTCATAATATCTCCACTATTATATCACCAT
>CAYGRQ010000046.1:0-5352 GCA_964352325.1 uncultured Pseudomonadales bacterium | reverse complement strand
CCAATCAATTACAACTATCTTTCCATCATTAATGCCAATAAAATTCCTTGGATAAAAATCACCATTTGTAATGATTTTTCGAGAACCGTTAAATAATGTTTTGTCTCCAAGTATTTGCTCTACTCTTTTTAAATGATTTTCAGAAAAAATTTTCTTTTGTATCAGGCTGTCTCTCATCAATAGGAAATGTCTCATCATCCAAGTTTCTAAATCAAACTCTGTCAATTTATGGATTTTCAAACCAGATAAATCAATTTGTGCAAAATCACCCAACAAATCAACCATTTTCTCCGCCAAATTGGAATCAATGCTTCTACCACCCAAACTATCTGGGTTGGATTCATTCCACTGTTTGTTGTAAGACTCTCCCTCATAAAAATTCAGTATTAAAAACTTATCTGTCTTTTCTTTTCCACCTTCTTTTGTGGCCCCACCAACCACTTTTAATATGTCCGGCAAAACCAAAACTTTAAAATCTAGTCCTTGTTTCCTGATTTCTGGAAAAACCTGCGTAAACATTTTCTCTTCCTCACCACGGCCCTCCTTAAATAAATACTTTATGCCTTCAGCGTTAGCAACAACCAACTTATCATCGATCGTCTGTACCGGAATCAACCCCTCATCACCTAGAATCTTAAAAACCGCAGGAATATCCGAAAACTTCATAACCTTATTCTACATCTCAGGTTTCGGAATCCGAAGAAATCCATAGAAATTGCTCCCCCGGCTGGACTCGAACCAGCGACATCCTCGTTAACAGCGAGGCGCTCTACCAACTGAGCTACAGGGGAATATTATGTTCCCCATTATTGTCCAAGAGCGAGGCGTCCGCCAGCTGGCGGACTACAGGGGATGAATTTCTTAATCCACTGTCTGCCTCTAAAGCTTTTTAGTTGTTTCTCTCGCCTCAAAGCTTCAGTCTTCAACAATAAAGACTCTGAGTAAATCAGGGTCCACTTCCCCTTTAGTTTCGCTGTAAAGTGATTACCTTCCTTTAAATTATGTTCCTCTATCCTTCGTTCTAAATTTCCGGTTTGACCAATATAAACCTTATTAATCTCAGAATTATATAAAGCATAAACAAACCACATAACCTAATCTTACAGCGAGGCGTCCGCCAGCTGGCGGACTACAGGGGAATGTCAACGAACCCGTATATTATAGCTCACGCGGGAGCCCTTTTGAACCTGCCTGACCATTTGACAACTCGGATTAAATCTGTTTAAGTTAACCGATGGATTCTCCAACTGGTTACGACAAACGCCCCTTGTGGCAATGGTTGGTTATTTATCTCATCATCGGCGGTCTCATTTACGCCGCTATCTACTACTTCTATTTTGCGAAGAAAGGAGCTAGTCCCTATGGTGTTGCCTATAATCAGCCCACCTCAGCTGTCACCCAGACTGTCAACCAAAATTCTGTCACGGTCACTACCAACGGTTTCCAACCTAGCAGTCTGACCATCAAGGCCGGTGAAACAATTGTTTGGTCCAACCAAACCAACGCCACCAGCAACGTCAGTTCCGCTCCCCATCCCGCCCACACCGATTACCCTCCGCTTAACCTCGGCGATATCGCCCCCGGGGCCCCTGTCTCCCTCGTTTTCCCCACCGCCGGCACCTACAAATATCATAATCACTTGAACGCCAGCCAATTCGGTTCCATCACCGTCCAGTAGACTATTTAATTCGATTCAAGACCAAGTTCACCAGGGCCAGAACCACTGCCGCCAAAAGCGCCGTTCCGAATCCCTCCACTCTAAATCCTGCCACCAGCCGACTCATCAGCGTAATCAGTAGGGCGTTGATGACAAAAGTAAACAGCCCCAAAGTCAGAATGTTTATCGGCAACGTTAGTAGAATCAAAATTGGTTTCAAAAGAATTGATAACACTCCCCAAACTACCGCCACGACCAGAAGCGCTTCCCAACCGACAATTGTTACCCCGGGTACCAAATAAGCGACCACATAAAAGGCAATCGCGTTTACCACCAAACTAGTCAACATAAGATAATTCTACTCCAAATAGTCTTGAAGTTTTTTGCGCCGGCTCGGGTGCCTCAATTTCCGTAGCGCCTTGCTCTCTATCTGTCTGATCCTCTCCCGGGTCACTCCAAACTCCCGCCCCACCTCTTCCAAGGTCAGCGCCTTCGCGCCATGCAGGCCAAAGCGCATTTTTAACACCTTCGCTTCCCGATCGGTCAAGGTCGACAATACCTCCTCGACGTTCTCAAGCATCAATTGCTTCGTCGTCGCTTCATAAGGCGAGATTTGGCCTTCATCGGCGATGAAATCTCCCAGCAGGGAATCATCATCTTCGCCAATCGGCGTCTCCAGAGAAGTCGTCTTTTGTGAAATTTTCAAAATCTCCCGGACCCTTTCGGGCGTTAATTCCAATTCTTTTCCGACCTCCTCATCAGTTGGCTCTCTCCCCAAACTCTGCATCAAACTTCTTTGGGTCCGAATCAGTTTATTGATCGTCTCCACCATGTGCACCGGAATCCGGATCGTTCTGGCCTGGTCCGCAATGGCCCGCGTAATCGCTTGCCGAATCCACCAGGTGGCATAGGTCGAAAACTTAAAGCCTTTAGTCCAGTCATATTTTTCCACCGCCCGGATCAGTCCCTTGTTACCTTCCTGAATCAGGTCCAAAAAGCTCATTCCCCTCCCCATGTATTTCTTGGCGATCGAAACCACCAAACGCAGGTTAGATTGGGTCAGTTTGTCCTTCGCCTTTTTGTCTCCCGCTTCGTTCTTCTGGGCCAACATAATTTCTTCTTCCCGTTTCAACAAAGGAATCCTCCCAATCTCCTTCAGGTACATTCTGACCGGGTCGTTTACGGCAGTCTCCTCCAGGCCGGTCAATTCCTCCAGTTCTTTTTCCAAACCGCTCGCTTCAACAACCTCGCTTTCCTGTCCCGCCATGACGCTCTCAAAGACGTCAATGTTGGCCTTGAACAACTGATCGTACAACTGATCCAACTCATCAACATGCCGCTCCGCGTCGGGAAACAGTTCCAGGATTTCATCTTGGGTAACAAACCCTTGGGTCCGCCCTTTCACCACCAAATCGGCGATCAGTTTCGGCAGTTTCAATTGTTTGCTGCCTTTTTTAACCGCCACCGGTTTCTTGGTTATCTTTTTTACCATAGGAAACAATACTAACTAATCACCAACTTCTTTTCCAATGTGTTCAATTTTACCAGTTTTTCGCTCAAATTGGCAAGAAGCGCCTCCTCCCCCGCCTCTTCTTCCTTCTTTATTAACGTTGTCAAACGATTTCTTTCTCCCCGAACCTCTCGCCGCGCCCATTCCAAAACCAACCGTTTTACTTCTTTCTCACCCACTTCTCCTTCACTGCCAACCAAATATGCCTCCTGAGCCAGTGACCGGAGTTCCTGCGGCAAGCCGGCAATAAACTTCTCTACTTTTTTAATCTCCCCGCTTTCCAAAATTGTTTCGACTAACTTGCCCGCCGCCCCCACCACTGGTAAGCCAACCAACACCTTTTTTATTTTTTCCCGTAGCTCATCTGTAGAAAAAAGCAATAGTCCAACCACCTGCAAATCAAATAGCTGTTTCCCCGCCGCCTCGCTTGGTTTTACGTTTACCTCCGCCTTCTCCTCCTTCCGTCCGAATCTTATTTTCTCGATTTCCTCCCAAACCCTGGCCTTATCGACTCCTACTTTTTCGGCTAACTTTCTCGCCCAAACTTCTCTGATAACACCGTTCTCTACTTTCGCCAAATACGGCACCACTTCGCGGACCACCTTGCTAACGCCCTCGACCGAATCCGTTCCCCACTTGTCAACCGCCTTATTAAAAAAGAATTCATAAACCGGCGGCGCCTTCTCTACCATTTCCACCCATTCCCGCGGTTTGCTTCGGGCTATTTCGTCCGGATCTTTACCCCCGGTGATCTCTACCATCTTTATACTCAATTCTAACTTTTCAGCTTCTTCTATCGATCTTTTCATTGCCGCTTCCCCCGCCGCGTCAGCATCCAAGGCGAGGATAAAAGTATTGGTCAGTCGAGACAAAATTCCTATCATCTCGGAGGTCAGCGCTGACCCCTTTATCGCCACTGTTTCCGAAACACCGGCGGCAAAAGAACTAATCATGTCCAATTCTCCTTCCACCAACACTACCCGGTTTTTCTTCTTTATTTCCGCCCGCGCCACCGTCAGACCGAAAAGCATTTTGCTCTTGTGATAAATCTCCGTCTCCGGCGAATTGATGTATTTCGCTTCATCCTCCTTTGCTCCCGGCAGGACTCTTCCCGAAAAACCGACTATCCTCCCCGAAATATCAAGCAGGGGAAACATGATTCTGCCCCGAAAACGGTCATAAAGTCTTTTTTCGTTACCGGTCGCCAAGCCCGCCGCAATCAAAACTTCACTCCGATACCTCTTTTTATTTACCAAATACTTCACCAGACCATCCCATTCGGGTAAGGAATAACCTAGGCGAAAAGTTTCAATTAGTCTTTCCTTTACCCCCCTCTCGCGCAAATAACCCCGCGCCGCTTCTCCCGCCGGATGCTTCGTCAGTAAATAATGATAGTATTCTGCCGCCAGGTTATGGACTTCCAAAAGCTCTCGTTTCGGATCGTGTCCCCCACTCGTTCGTTTAATTAGTTTCACTCCCGCTTTGTCCGCTAGTTTTTCCAAAGCCTCAACAAAATCCAATCCCTCTACTTCCATCAGAAATTTATAAACGTCTCCCCCGGAACCGCATCCGAAGCATTTGTAGATCTGCAGCTCTTCATTAACCATGAAGGAAGCCGTCTTCTCCCCATGAAATGGACACAAACCGACAAAGTTTTTGCCCTTCTTTTTCAGGGCCACCTGCTCCCCGACAATATTGACGATATTTATCTTTTTCTTGATTTCCTCAACCTGGTTCTCCATACTGTCCAATTTTAACCCAAAACGACTTTTCGTTGGCGAAACGTACTAATTCTAACGAATTTTACGTTGCGGAGGAGGCGGGACTCGAACCCGCGAGGGCTTACGCCCGCACGCTTTCCAAGCGTGTACCATAGCCACTAGGTGACTCCTCCAAACCTGTATATTTTACCAGGCTATCCTGTGTACCCGGCGCGACTCGAACGCGCGGCCTTTCCCTTCGGAGGGGAACGCTCTAATCCAACTGAGCTACGGGTACAGACACACTCTCCTTCGCAAACCCAAGCGGACCTTGTCCGCCGAAGCTTGCTACGGCGAGCGAAGGCGGAGGGTACAGGAGTCGAACCTGTTAGAGCTTGCGCTCATTGGTTTTCGAAACCAACGCATTACCGTCCTGCCCACCCTCCATTTAATGCTCTAGGGTGTACTCGGTGCGATTCGAACGC
>CAYGRQ010000045.1:0-5436 GCA_964352325.1 uncultured Pseudomonadales bacterium | reverse complement strand
GGAGAGAATATCTCCAGTAACAACAAGTTGTTGGGGTGGTAATCCCTATAGTCATGAGGAATTGCGTAATATAGCGAGTAAGTATGGAGGAATCAGTTCGGCATCAAGTGTAAGCGTCCAGCAAGGCCAGGGTGAGACCCTTAATGTAACAATTAATGGTTTAACCTTTGGTGGGATGGATTTCAAGAAAGCATTCACTTTGCGGGCGCCCGGATACTTGTCGATTCCTCAGAAGGGGTTTGCCTTTTTTAACATCGAGAAGAAGTGAACTATTCTTGAGCTTGGAAATCCCGGGAATTGCCATGTAAAATGTTTTACCAGGATTCCCGGTAGAAAGCCTTTTGGAGATTTTTGTGGTTTAATAGAGATATGAATGATCAAACAGTGGCGGAGGGACTAGACAGGGAGGAAATGTCTAGAGAGGCCATCAGAGAGCGTGATGAAAAACTTAATCTTCCGGGGGATGGGACGTGCGAGGGGGCTAAAGATTTAATTTTGGCAATAAAGAGATTAAAGATTGAAGGCGGCACAACCTTACCGGCAAAAATTGATCTGGCGTTGGAGCTTTTGCGGTAGCGTTCCGGTCGTGAAAAGCATGGGGGTGGTAGAATTGGTTTATGCCGGAGGTATATACGAAAAAGAAACCAGTCAAGGCCGACAATTTGGTCGAGACGGTGAAGAAATTGGTGGCCGAGGGTTTTGGCGGGCCGCCGTGGAGGTCGCTAACCGCTTGTCCGCCGAAGACAAAGTTTGAGGCCCAGCACGAGAAAGAGGAGATATTGCTGTTAATGAGGCGACACCCAATCACGAATCTATGGTGGATGGCATCGATCGCCATGCTTTTTGGGGTGCCACTGTTTTGGTCCGAGTTTCCTCTGGTTGCCAACGTGACGGCACCGGTCCAGTTGGCGCTGGCGATTTTTTGGTACTTGGGACTAGCCTTTTTTGCGATTCAAAATTTGTTGCTGTGGTTTTATAACGTCTACATTGTTACCGATGAAAGAATCATCGACGTGGACTTTTTTGGGCTATTGTATAAAAACGTAAACGCCACGCAAATTCAAAAGATTGAGGATGTAAGTTACTCTCAGGTGGGGATGATGGCATCGGTGTTTAATTTCGGCAATGTAGTGATTCAGACGGCGGCCGAACAGCGATCTGATGATACCAATGAGGAAGGGAGCGCCTTCACCTTTGGGGCAGTCAGTAATCCCGATCGAGTGGTCAAAGTCATTAGCGAATTAATGGAACAGGAAGAAAAAGAAGAGTACGAAGGGAGGACACGCTAGATGGAAAATTTAATACAAGCACTCAGTTTAAGTTTGGTAGTGGGATTATTGGTGAAGGTGTCATTGGTGTTACTGACCCTGCTATCTTTGGTGACGGTTCGTCAGGCGGGCCTGATGGACCGGGTGGTGAGTGTCCCGATTGGCAATTGGTTCAAGGGAATCGCCTGGGGCTTTTTTTGGACATGTCTAGTTTTAACGACAGGGGTGATATTAATAGTTTAAGAAGATGACTGGGTCTGCCCATGGCCAATATATTAGGAATTGATTATTATCGAGTTGTTAGCGAAACCGGGGAGAGTGAGTGGTCGCAGGTATATGTGAAGACAGCCTTTGACCAGGAGGAACTGGCCCGTTTTGGCGGAGTTTTCGGAGTGGTTAAACTGGCGGGTGGTGGCGACCTGATCAGTAAGGGAATGGATTTGATTGACCGGGTGGAGAAGTGGTGCAGTGCGGAAAACCATAAGGGTGACGTGGCTGGGCTGTTGGGATTGTTGAAGGTAAGAGCGGCGACGGGAGTGTTTGTTTGGGTGACCGTTGACGGCGATGGAGAGAGACGAATAAAAGTTGGGGCCATGCCGGGAAACGGAGTTGGCATTATTCGGAACGGAAAAAGGATCTGGCTGTTTGAAAATGGCGATGGTAGGGTCCTGATGGGAGATCTTGTGCAAAAAGATAAAGTTTTCTTTGGCAGTAAAGAGGCGGTTGATGTGATCGATGCCGAGATGGTGTCTGGTGAAGAAGATATGGAGGTGATGATTGAGAAGGTGTCGACTACGATGATGACTCTTTCGGAAGGGGCACGAGCGGCCCTGATTCTGACGGTGAAGCCGTTGCCGCAGGAATCTAGTAGTCCCGCCTTCGCCATAGACCACAAGGAGAAGTTGGCGGGGGATCGGGTAGTTGGGGCGACTGGTTTGACGGCCAAGTTGGCGGCGGCCAAAATGAGCTGGAAAGACCTGACTTTGAAATGGAAACAAGCCGGTCGATTGACAACGGACGAACATAAAGAAAAAAAACACCGCTTGTTTTTGCTTATCGGAGGGGCGTTTTTGATAATTTTGACGGTTTCGGTTGTTTTTGGTCTGGTGAAGACGCGGCGTGACCGGGTGGAGGCGGAGTTTGCCTCGGTTTTTGAACCTTTGGAAAAAAAGAGAACCGGAGCGGAAACTCTATATGGGCTGAATCCGGTAGGGGCGAGGGATTTGCTGCGGACGGTTAGGGAAGAAACGGCGGCTAAGAAAGGTCAGTTTTCAGGGACGAACTTCGAGGGCAGGATTTCTGATTTTGAACGTTTGGTGGAGGAGTCTTGGGTCAAAGTTTCCGGGGAGCAGAAGGTAACTCTGGATCTATTTTTCAACCTGGGTTTAATTCGGTCGCAAATGAAGGGGAACCGAATGGCATATGATGGGAAAAATTTGTTGGTGTTGGATCAGACAGCCGGGATAGTGGCCAAAGTAAGTTATCCGGACAAAAAACAGGAGGTAGTTTTGGGTAAAGGAGAAGGGCAAAATTGGCTGGATGTGGCGGGGGTGAGTCCGAATGATGTCTTGTTGCTATCTTCCGGTTTGTCCGCGGTTCTGGCGGGACAGAAGGCAGACCTCGCTTTTGACGCGGCGGTAACCGAGCCGATAGCGGTGGATATGTTTGGGACGGCAGCCTATGTCCTTGATAAAGGGAGTAGCGAGATTTGGCGCTTCGGTTTATCGGGTGGAACCATTGGAGAGAGGCGACGCTGGCTGCTTTCCGGAATTGAGGCCGATTTGACCGCCGGGGCGGACCTGGCGATCGATACCGATATTTGGGTGGGACTTGCAAGCGGCAAGATCCTACGTTTTCGCCGGGGCCAACCGGAGAGGTTTAACCTCTCCGACGTGCCGGAGGACTTCAGGATCGACAGGTTGGCGATTTCGGGTGATAGTAACGCGGTAGCGGTATTGGATGAGGGTAAGGGGAGAGTGGTGCTGTTTAGCAAGGAGACGGGTGCCTATATGAAGCAAATTTTGGCGCCAGAGTTATCCACGGCGACGGATTTGGTGTGGATAAGTGAGAAGGAGTTGATGATTTTGGTAGGAGATAAAATCTATCAGACTGCGATTTAAGGGTGGAGACGGTGGGAATTGGACCCACGTCTGGAAGCATTCTTCGATAACCACTACAAGCTTAGTTTGTGAATTTGACTCCTGATTTTCCCACAAACAAGACCAATCAAGAGTTTGCCTGGATTACTTGGGATTAGGTTTAGACAGATCTAATCTTGCCGATCGTGTTGGTACTCACCTTTAGCTTAGCCACGAACAATTCAGCTAAAAGTGCCTTAGGCGTAAACTCCGGCAAAAGCGGGAGCAACGTTTTCGGTCGCAGCAGCATAAAGACGCTCGAAAGTGTCTTTAGTCATTTCCGCGAGTCTGTCGACTTGTTTGTTGACAGTTAGTTTTTGAACCAGTTTTACGAGCTTAGTTCAGGCTCGGCTTGCGGTTGTCAAAGAGCTGTTTCCATCGATACCTGTCGTCCCCAACAAGCGTATTATACTACTTTCGAAGTTCCCTCAGAGCTACAATTTGGGCGGTCAGATCGACGCCCATGATTTGCTTGGCGCTAGCCTTGATGACTACCTGAGCCATCAACAAATTGAACTCATCATTATCCATCTTGTCGATGGTCTTTTTGAGACCCTTCTCAAGGGTGGAAAGATTTTTTGTCGCCAAACCCTTCTCCAGACCAAACTGTTCTTCTAATCCAGGCAAAACCGTTTTCCAAAAACTTACGTTTTTCATTTAGTCTCTCTATCCCGCTAAGCGGGACTAACGTTTTTTTAATCTTCTAGCGAGGTCTCTTTCTTCAACTCGTTTCTTCATCTGCTCCCGCTTCTCGTATTTCTTTTTTCCCCTGACCAAACCGACGGACAGCTTTATTAAATCTCCCTTATTATACACCGCCAAGGCCATGAGGGTCAACCCGGCGGCTTGTTTTTTGGCTAAAATTGAGGCTATTTCGGTCTTTCTGAAAAGAAGCTCCCTGATTCTACCCGGATCGTAATCAGGATCGGTGGCGAACTGATATTTGGGGATATTCAGGCCGACAACCCACAAGCGGCCATCCTTTTCGATGACCCGGGCCCCGGTGAGGTTGACCTGACCGCTTTTGATGCTTTTAACCTCGGCGCCGGTCAAAATTAAACCGGCTTCAAAGGTTTCAATCACCTCGTACTCAAACCTGATCTTTTTATTCTCGAAGCGCATGGCTATATTTTATCCGGTTTATGATGAGATTGTGGCGGCGATTTTTGATTTCGTTTTTGACTTCATTTTCCCTAGGTTTTGTGTTGTTTGTGGCCAGGAAGGCGCCTTTTTGTGCCGGAGGTGTAAAAGGGGCTTGCCAATGGCACTTCAGGTTTGTCCGATGTGCACCCGACCAAGCATTTATGGACTAACCCACGATTATTGCACGAAGAAGCTGGGAATGGAGGGGTTAATTGCGATTTTTGATCACAAAAATGAGGCGGTGAGAAAGGTGGTTGAGGCAATTAAATTCGGTTTTAATCGGGACTTGGTGGGAGAGGTTCTGGCGGGGTGGGAACTGCCCAAAAAGTTAAAGAAGACAATTCTGGTGCCGGTACCCCTCCATCGTTTGCGGGAGAATTGGCGGGGTTTTAACCAGGCTGAATTGATCGCTACGCATATGGGCAAAAAGATGACGCTGGTAAGGGGCCTGGTGAGGACAAGAGCGACCGCTCAACAGGCGAGAACGGTAAACAGGGGGATGAGGGTGGAAAATATAAAGGGCGCCTTTGGTTTGGGCAAGGAGGGGGAGGGGTTATCCGGAAAGAGAGTTATCCTAATTGACGACGTTTTTACGAGCGGGGTGACGATGAGGGAGTGCGCCAGAGTGCTAAGAAAAGCGGGGGTAAAGCAGGTTTGGGGCTTGGTTTTGGCGCGGTGAGAGGCTGGTAATGATAAAATTAGCCGTGTTGGAGGGTGGGCAGGACGGTAATGCGCTAGTCTTGAAAACTAGTGGGCGCAAGCCCTAACAGGTTCGACCCCTGTACCCTCCGCAACGTACAAAATCCTTTGGATTTTTACGTTGCTGGAACGTAGAACGTACACTTTGCGAAGCAAATGTTACGTTCGTACGTTACCGCCACTACAAG
>CAYGRQ010000044.1:3603-5481 GCA_964352325.1 uncultured Pseudomonadales bacterium | reverse complement strand
AGATCAAGTCTCAAAAAAAATAATTGCTAGTAAAAACCCGCCCCTGCCGAACGGGCCGCCACTCAAGGCTATGAGATAGAATATCCATCCAATCCGGGAACAATGTCTGCCGCCATTTCGGAAGGTTTTGAAGAAGTGACCGAAGCCCTGGGAATTCACTGGGGTAGCGGCGGGGACGGCTGCGCTGAAATAGCCCCCGGCCCCTTCTATCACCCGGAAACCATGATTGCTTACCTCAAACTAATGCAAGACTTAGGTCTTATCGATTTCCACAAATACAAGGGTATGACACTCCATTTTAATCCCGGTGTCGGAAAAGAAGGTCTGAAACATCTAATTCTGGCCCAGTACCTTGGCAATACCCTGTCCGACACCACCATGTTTTCAAACTTTTCAAGAGAGTATGGGTTTACCTTTAAAACATGTGGTGGTCTATTGGGAGACGTCGATACGTACACTGAATGTAAGAGCTTCCTGTGCGTAACTCCAGCCGAGACAGAACTTGGTCTTGCCCAGATCGGCTATCTCTCTTGGGCCCTCAAGTGCCATCAACGCGTTGAAGAATACCTTGTCGATAGAACCGGTCTCCCTGACCAAGTTAAGCAAATGGCCTCCGTTTGGTCCAGATATGTCGACAATCTGGATAAAGGCGTAAGATCCGTCGGCTTGGATAATTTGTTTTATAACGGTGACGATGACGATAGTGTACCGGCAAGAAAATTAAATAAAATGATTGTCTTAATTGATGAGGCCGTACCGGACTATCAAGCTAGATTCAAGAACCCAAATTCAGTCACCACCCCAAACCCAGTAGTGATCAGAGGCCGCCGCTGGCCCAATATCGTCGCTTTTGCGCGGTCAATCGGTAACGAGGCGGTCGAAGAAATCAAGTCGATTGAGCGGGACATCAATGTCTCGACGGGTGGCCTTCACACCCCTGGGGTGTGAAAGACTCAAGCGGTGGGGCTTTTTAATGCTAAAATAGTCCCATGTCTGAAAAAAGACGGGTTTTTAGTGCGCCAGTTGAATTCATACGGGAGGTTAAGGTAGAATTAGCATCTGTTAAATGGCCCTCCCGCCAGGAGACATTGAAGCTAACCGGCATGGTCATTGGCGTTAGTATCTTTGTCGCCCTCTACATCGGCGGACTAGACCTAGCTTTTACATCGTTAGTCAGCCGCATCATAAACCGATAATACAAAATGGCCGAAGAAAATCAAAATCATCTCATCGTCAACCCAAACGATTCTGCTAATGCCAAGTGGTACGTCGTTCACACCTACTCCGGCCACGAAACCCGCACCGGCAATACCCTCAAGACCAAGGTTGAGTCCATGGGCCTGACCGACTACGTTTACGAGATCCTGATCCCTACTCAAGACAAGATCAAGATCAGCAAAGGTAAAAAAAGCACCGTCAAAGAAAAGATCTTCCCCGGCTACATGCTCGTCAAGATGATCGTCACCGATAACTCCTGGCTGGCGGTACGCACTACTCAAGGCGTTACCGGCTTCGTCGGCACCGGCAATAACCCCACCCCGATTCCCCAGAAAGAAGTCGACGCCATTCTCGCTTTCGCTTCTCAAGCGGCACCCAAGTTCCAGGCCGCTTTCTCTATTGACGAGGCCGTCAAGATCATCGAGGGGCCGTTCACCGACCTTCTCGGTACTGTCCGCTCCATTGACGAAGCCAAAGGCAAAGTCGAGGTCCTCGTCAGTATCTTCGGCCGCGAAACCCCCGTTGAGTTGGACTTTTTACAGGTTTCGAAAATATAGTCCAACGAAATCCTGAGTATTCCCGAATGGATTGAGTTGGACTTTTTACAGGTCAGTAAGATCTAATCCCGATCGCTTGACTCGCTCCTCCTGTTCTGCCATA
>CAYGRQ010000044.1:0-3503 GCA_964352325.1 uncultured Pseudomonadales bacterium | reverse complement strand
CAGGTCAGTAAGATCTAATCCCGATCGCTTGACTCGCTCCTCCTGTTCTGCCATAGTTTAATCAATGAAGGATTTTTCTGCCTCCGATACGCTTCTGACGGCTCTGCCGGTTATTCTGGTTCTTCTCGCCCTGGTTGGCGCGGTCATCTTCTTCCCCGAAGGCAGTATCCTCGACATTCGCGGCCGGGCCGCCCCAATCAAGGCCACCCCAACCCTAGTTCCCTTACCCACCGCCATCGTCACGCCGACACCGGAAACAATCTGCTCCAGCCTTTACCAACCGGTCTGTAGCATCGTCGACAATAAAACTTACGCTAACGACTGCGAGGCGGGTCTGGCCAATGCCCTCCCGGTTCGCGCCGATGGATGTCTAACCGCCACCCCTGCCATTCTCCCCAGCTACTAAGCTTCTATCCCCAAACAGGTTCGGAACCTGGTTATAGTTTGATGCGGTTTTTTAACAAGATTGATAGCGTCAAGGCGTCCTCGGCCGACTTCCAACCGCGATTTTTATAATCCGCCACTCTCGCGAGCCACTCCGATAGACTTTTTCCTTCAATTATCCCGTCATCATTTCCAAACTTAGCGACCGTCAGTTTGAGAAAATCATCCGCCAAAACCGTGTTTCCCTTCTGCAGCCACCAGGCAATCCGTCTCATGTCTGCCGATAGGTTAAGGTAGTCCAAATTGCTCATAAATCAAACAATCTCCTGATTATCTCCTCCATTTTACTTCGTATCGCCAGATCGAGGACTTCCTGGCTGTTTGACACCCCCGGTCGGGTATTGATCAACGATGTAAATTCAATTTCTTTGGTAATTAGATCTACGCCTCCACCCCACAAATCTACCTGTTTACTCCCATTTTCGAGAAGAACCACCTCGGCATCAGCGTGCCATTCACCGCCCGCTGCCAAAATTCTCCTGTCAATGTCAACCACCACCTTTATGTAATTAGGATAGTTTTCGTTTGCCAATCTAAACTGCTCAGGAGTTATGACTTCCTCAATTATTACCACTGCCATACCCTTTAGCGTACCACAATGTGCTATAATTTCCTCCGTTATGGCCGCCAAAAAAGTTAAAATAATCCTCAAATTAAATCTTCCCGCCGGCGCGGCTAACCCCGCTCCTCCCGTTGGCCCCGCTCTTGGTCAGCATGGCGTCAACATCATGGAGTTCGTCAACCAGTACAACACCAAGACCAAGGACCTGCGCGGCCAGGTCATCCCCGCCCTCGTCACCGTCTATGAAGACCGGACCTTCACCTTCGTTCTCAAGACACCGCCCGTTTCTGAGCTCATCAAACAAACCCTCAACCTTAAATCCGGCTCCAAAGAGCCTCAAAAAACCAAGGTCGGTAAACTGACCCCGGCCCAGGTTGAAGATATCGCCAAGAAAAAAATGGCTGACATGAACACTACCAATCTCGCCTCCGCTATTAACATGGTCATCGGCACCGCCAAGTCTATGGGAGTAGAAGTTAAATAACTATGGCGACCAAAACAACCAAGACCACCAGAACAAACTGGAAAGAACTCTATCAAGATCTGCCTGAGAAAGTCGCTGTAATTCTTCGCGAGAAACGCGTCAAACCGGAACAACTAACCGCCAAAACCGATGGCGAAATCCTTGCCCTCGGTCTTTCCGACACCGACCTGGAAACCATCCGCGCCAAGTACCCCCCTGTCATCCCGAGTATGCTCGAGGGACCTTCTTCAGCAAAGATCCCTCCACTCGCGAATACGCTTGGTCGGGATGACAAACCCGTTTCCACCAGCCACTTCTATAAATATCCCCGCCGTGTCTACGGCCGCTCCGCCCGGTACAAAGCACTCGTCAAAAAAATCAACCGTAACCAAGCTCCCACCCTCCAGGCGGCCCTCGAACAGCTCATCCCGGCTGCCGGTGGCAAAAACAAAAGTATCGATCTCCACGTCAACACCCTCGAAACCGGTCTCCGTGGTGAGATCAAGGTCCCCTTTTCTACCGGCAAAACCATCCGCGTCGAAATTTTCTCCGACAAAACTATCACCGCCCTCAACAATAACGAGTTTAACTTCGACGTCCTTCTGGCCACCCCCGCCGACATGCCCAAGCTGGCCAAGTACGCCAAGGTCCTCGGCCCCAAAGGCCTGATGCCTAACCCCAAGAACGGCACCGTCGTCGCCGACCCCGTCACCCGCGCCAAACAGATGAGCTCTGGCGCTTCCATTGCCTACAAAACCGAGCCCAAATTCCCCATCATCCATCTTTCCTTGGGTAAGACCAGTCAGAAAGTCGACGAGTTGACGGCCAACCTGACCACCATTCTTCACGAGATCGGTCTTCCTAAAATCAAATCCGCTTACCTAACCTCTACTCAAACCCCCTCCGTCCGCCTGGATCTCACTTCACTGGCGCCATAATATTAAACAGCGTTGCTCCCAAACTGTCCGTTAGGCTTGGCAGAACCCGGCCGCTTTCCGCCGAAACATCAACGCTTTTTTCCGCTTTGATATCAAAAAAGCCAAACAATTTCCGCCCTACTTGGCCGCTCATCCGATAGGCAATCTTGCCGTCATCCCTTTCGATCAAATTCATCGCTCTCCCCTCCACATCCGTCAACGCACCCTCCGCCACCGCCTTTGCCGCCGCCGTATCGGGCAAAACCGCCACATTTTTGATACCAATACTCGTCTCGACCATTAGCGAGTTACTGTCCAAATCGACCAACAGGGGCAAATTAGTCGAAGCCCTTACTGTCCCCCGGGAAAAGACCAGCTCGGTATCACTCCCCCGATCGACCCTTAGCCCGGAACCCAACCTGAGAGTCTCACTGATTTTTGCCGCCTCCTCCGTCGCCAAAACAATTCCCTGGCCGGCCTTAAATTCCGCTCTTAGGCCCACCCCGCCGTTGCTAATTACAAAACGCAGACGCGCCTCCCTCTGAACTCCCAACCCCGCCGCAGTCTCCAACTCTTTAAGAATTTCCCCCGCCTGGCGTTCATTGATGACTTCCTCTTTGACCGTTATTTTTTCAGGGATCGGTGGCGGGGTGGGTTTGACGCTTACCGGTAGGCCAATCTGTTTCAAAAACGTCCTCACCGTCTCACTCGCGCTCCCAGCCAAAGGCTGGTCCGCCTCTGGCGGAGGCGTTGACGCGGACTCCCCCGGGGTGACCTGAGTCGGCGTGGGTTCTGTCGTTATGGAGGGCTCCCCGGTTGGCGCGGGCTCCTCGGACGGTGACACCGCAGGTGGCTCCTCCGAGGTGACCGAAGTTGGTGTCGGTGCGGCAGTCGGTGTTGCTGTTGGCGAGACATTTTTATACTTATTCCACCACTTTTTATTTTCTTTGTCGTCCTCGTCACTTTCCTCACCCAAAACCGTCCCCCGCGAATAATCCTGTACCAGCGATAACCCCATTTGCGTCCCCGTCAAAACAAAAAGCATCACCAACAGCAAGGCTACACTGCGCCCGAAAACCACTGAAGCGTTATCTCTTGTCTTCCCCACTCCCTCCAG
>CAYGRQ010000043.1:0-5505 GCA_964352325.1 uncultured Pseudomonadales bacterium | reverse complement strand
TGACTTCCTATCCCGTCTGTAAAGACGCCATCGGGGTTTATGCCGCTCTCGACCCCGATACCCGCATCAAATACGACGCCCTCATCCCCTTCAACCAGGACAACCTCCGCGGTTACCTGGGCCTGCGCTATATCGAACCCGTCGACCGCCAAACTGATGTTGGTATTCTTACTGAAGGCCTCCCCTATATCCAATCCATCAAAGAGGCCCTGAATGACCCCAGCTTTGGAATCGTCAACGCCCTTTCTCCCGGCTGGCTGAACGCCGCCCGCGTCAATCAATCAACTTCCGAAAACTACATCACCCCCCAGCAGGAAAAAAATAACCGCGGCGTTATCGAAAGGGTCGCCGATAAGGTTAAACAAATCTGGGGTTCGGATACCAAGGAAGACGATCCCGAGAGGAATCAGCTCGGCTGCTATCTCCACGAAAAAGGCACTACTCTGCCCGCCCCCACCACTTATCCCAAAGATTTCCCGGTTTCCCCCGCCAAATCGGAATGGGAAATCCAATCCGAACCGTTCTCTAAAAGTCTATATCAATTTATCCGCGTTCCCGTCGAAACCAAGGAAACAAAGAACTCGGACAAATGCATTATCAGAAATAAGTTTGGCGTCGAAATTGGCCGCGGCACCCATTATGTCACCACCGTTCTCAAGGGTCCGGGCAGTCGTCCTGAAAATAGCTACATCGTCAGCAACATCGGCCGTTCCATCGCCGTTCTCAACAACCCAAAGATGACCGACATTAGCACCCTTATCTCCGAACCAAAAAACAACGCCAACTACTCTCTCACCGCCATGATGCTGCCTGATTTTGCCGAACTCTCCGGCGATTATAAAAATACCCCCCTTCTCGCCCCGGGCGCTTCCTACGATTCCACCATTTATGTCTACACCGATCCGGCAACCCAGGATAGCGCTACCGCCGGCAAATCCCAAAGTACCAGCGGCCTCATCGCCCGCAAAGGCGGCCAGGCCCATATTGATCTGTGTAAACTGCGCAACTTCTGGTTCCGACCCGCCGGCATGCAGCTGGGCAAGCCCGAGGACTGCGAAAATCTTGATAGCTATATCAAAACGACCACCAGCACCTCCCCTTATCTCGCCTCCACCACCAGCACTAACCCGGCTGGACAATGTACCATCCCCACCGACAGTTACGACTCCACCGTCCGGGCCGCCATTCAAAAGATGCACGATATTCCGGGTAGTAACGCCAACAAAGTCCCCTTGCAGTTCCTCTTCGCCGTCTACGAAATCGAATCCTTCCCCTATTTCACCGGCGCTCAACCCTATGTTTGCCAAGAGAACCCCGTCACTGCCGCCGGCCCGTTCCAAATCGTCAAAAATACCTACGATCTGCTCACCTGTGAATCAGAGAGACTGGGCAACGATCTTGCCGTTTGTTCAAGTAGTAGCGGCAAACTCTCCCGCTGCGACGTGGACAACAGCGTCGAGCTGGCCGCCCGCGTCATTCTTTTCTCCGCCGGTAAATGGATCTATGGCCCAGGCAACTGCTCTGCCACTGGTTCCATCTCTTCCACCGACAAGGCTACTATCTATAAAGCGGCTAATAACTACTACGGTTCCTGTCAACCCGACGCCGGTACCGGCGCCTACAAACTCCAAATCCCCCGCCCCAACAGCGGGCGACCCAACTACGGCGACATCGTTCTGGAAAAAATGGGCCTCATTAAGACCGCCTCCGATTACCCCCAGCCCCAGTGTCAATGAGTTGGTATAATCGAATTATGCTCAAGCGGCTTCTTTTGGGACTGTTTTCACTTCTAATTTTCTTCTCTATCTATTCCGCTACCAGCACCCCGACACAGGCTGCAGAAACCGACTCTGTCGATGACATGATCGATGATTTCTGTAAACGCCGTCAAGGCAACCAAATGAATCTGGAGATCTGGTACTCCGGAAAGTGCAAGGACCCCAGTAGCATTGGTTTCTCCCAAATCGTCCTTCTCGATCTTCTCTCCCGCACCCAAGGTGATACTTTCGAGGACAAAAACCCATTACAAATCCTCCAGATGCTAATCACTTTTGACAAAAAAAGCGGCCGGGCTGTTGCCCAAATCCCCACCGAGCCTCTTGTTGGAAATGGCGTCATTGGTCAATTGGGTAAAGCCATTGGCTTTGCTTATCAATCCCCCCCCGTTTCCCTGGGAAGCTACCTGGCTGACGTCCGCCAAAACATCGAAAAGCACAGTCTCGTCAAACCAGCTTATGCTCAAGGCGCTGGTTACGGATTTCAAAATCTTCTTCCTGTTCTCCCCATCTGGAAGGCTTTCCGAAATGTTGCCTATTTTGTCTTCATTCTCGTTTTTGTTCTCTATGGTTTCATGATCATGTTCCGTATGAAAATTAACCCTCAAAATACCGCCTCCTTCCAAGCCGCCATCCCAAAAATCGTCATGACCCTTCTCATCATCACTTTCGCCTATGCCATCGCCGGCTTCCTAATCGATATCATGTATGTTATTTTCAATCTCATTTTAAGTATCTTCGCTTCATCCGGCATGATTAACGTCGACAACTGGTGGAATAGCAAGGTCATTCTCCTCGCCTCGGGCCAAGGCGGACTCTTACCTTCATTCATATTTTCAATCGCCACCGCCATCTTCTTCGTCCCCTCATCACTCATCAACGTCTTAACTCAACTCCCGGGTGCCGCCTCACTGGTCATCGATCTTGTCTTAACCGCCACCGGGCTCGGCCTCATTCTCCGCCTCATCATTGTCATTGCCATCGGTTATAGTTACATGAAATTAATATTCAAACTCTTCGAGGCCTATATCACCGTCATCATCCAGGTCATCTTCTCTCCTCTGATCCTGCTCCAGGACGTCCTCCCCGGCTCGGACGCTTTTGGCGGATGGATGCGAAATATTGCCGCCAATCTTTCTGTCTTTCCCGTCACCATGATCATGTTTCTTCTCTCGTATATCTTCATGATCCAACCCTTCACTTCCCAATTTGGAATTGGAGGAGCTAGCGGATTAAGCGGCATCACCGGCGTCCCACCCCTCCCCGCAGCTAATGGTCTAGCTGTTCCTCTCATCGGCGGCCCAATTGCACCCATCATTGGCTCTTGGACCAATAGCGAATCTATTCTTGCCGTCATCGGTTTCTTTATCATCCTCATGGCCAGCAAATACGTCGACATGGTCAAAGACGCTCTCAAGGTTCCTCCGTTCAAGTACGGCACCGCCCTCAGCGACGCCCTCAACTACGGCCTTGGCCAATTCACCAATCAAAGAAGCTTGTACAACCGATATCTGGGAACAGATTCTGCTGGCACCCAACACGCCGTTTCTGCTGGCATTAACCGTGTCATAGGAACCACAAACGCAGTCGCTGGAACAAACATACCAACCGTGGCGGGTCAAAGGGCCGCAATAAAGGACGTACAACTTGGGCTTAAATAATAATGAACTACCTATCTTCTTGGTTTATTAAGTTTTTTATACAGCCAATCAAAATATTCATCATTACTCGCTTCATATTTACCCATAACCCTTCTTCCGCGCACTTCTGGTAATACCAAGTTCGCGGCACCTCCTTCTTTTTTCAACAGACCAACATCCGAGTCCTCACTATCAGACCTAGGTAATCTTTCTGATCTCAACAGCTCCCACGTCTTTCTTCTAATCTCTTTCATAAATACTGAAAGACTTTTATAATCAATATCGTTTCCGATATATCTCATGTTGGCAACACCGGAAACAGACCCACCCATCTTTTCAAACAATATGTTCAGCTGAGAGGGAAATAAAAATGATGGCTTTGCCTTAGACTGAGTACCAAGATCTGTCGTGTTAGCTGGATTTTCGACAGAAAGTTCCCATATAATATTTTGAGATTCAATTTCAATTTGATGGTCAAGCTCATTTTGGGTAATTACACCAATTTCAACTAATGACTGACCATTACTTCTTAAATCAGCCAATGCTCCTACCGCGACACCAATCCTTGATCCCTTGTCCGCCTCCTTACCCAATTCCCCAATAGTTACAATCGCGGCTCTAAACTTCTCTCCATCCTTGACGGTATTGTATGAAAGTTGTTGAGGCATCCTGCCTTCTTTAATCATATTCTGATCTTCAAAGGGAGAACCCTCAAGAAATGTTCCCCGTCTGGCTCTTTCCAAATAAACATTCGTCTCGAGACGATCTTTCGTCTTTGTCGGATCATCGGGGGCTGGATCAGGGTCTTCACCAACCTTTGTTTTTACTCTCAAGGCAGACAGCGCCACTCTTTCTAATTCATCCTTGTATGTTCCTGTTTTTGTCTCGTAATCTCTCCGTGATCCGATATAAACTGGGGGGGTTAGTAAGGTGGCCAACGAGTGTCTGCTAGCAGCAAAGGTAAAATCACGAGATAGGTAATGTTGCCAGTTATAATTACCTTCTTCTTTAAAAGCCTGGAACATCTGCCAAGCCAAGCTCGTCGCGTCTTTTCCAAAGGTAGATTCAATTTTAGAAAATGCTTCCGCTTTCAAACTACGTTGGTATGAAGGGTCATAATAATTCGTTCCCCAAGATTCGGCACCATCTGCATTTATTTTCTTTGATCTGAATTTTTCAAAAGGTTTCGCCCAAGCGGCAGAAAAATCTGGTTCTCTTTCTCCAAGCATTACAAATATCGCAAAGGCACTATCAATGTTTTCTCTTTTTAGACCGTCACCCTCGTCTTTCAAATTTTTCAGCCAGAGAAAAGTATCCCTATCTAACACTGCCGCGCTGGCTCCGCCAGACTCAGAACCCTTCATATCATTCATATATCTATTCACCGCCGCCCCTTTATCCGCCATCGCCTTGTAACTTTGTTCCTTCAACTCAGCCGACCTTAATATACATCTGGCAAAAATTTCTGCCTCAAATTCTCCTCGAACACCATCTCTCCTGTCAATCGGTAACCTTACAAACAAATCAACCGGTGTAAATGTTTTTGGATCAAAGCCCAAACTCGAAATTATCTTATCTCGAACATTATTTAACGATAATGAATCATCATTTGATGTTGTCCGAATAATCTCTCTTGCTCTTTCCCTAAGAAACAACTTGAGCTTTCCCTCATCCTCTGGAATCTCAACCCTTCCTGTTTCAGCGTTTCCATTACCAGTCTTTCCCATCTCCGGGGTGGGTGGAATCAATTCTTCCTCAATTACACTAATGGCCGCAGCAATCCGAGTCATCTCCGTTGTATCTTCTTCCAAATCCAGTGCGGCTTTAGCTTGTCTCCTCGCCGACTCCAACAAGACATTACGGCCCTTGACCCCAAGGGCATTAGCCGCCTCTAATGTCTGCTCCCATTTCGGAAGTGTTTTGCTTTTCTTAATCTCAACCATGCCAGGAAATAGTTCTTTACCAAGAGTCACAAACTCGCCCGGCGGACCAAACTTCTCAGACATATCTTAGGCAGACAAATAATAACCCATAGCTACGGCTAATTTTAGCACAAACGGGGGGGAACCCTATTGTTTGTTAATTTCCAG
>CAYGRQ010000042.1:0-5564 GCA_964352325.1 uncultured Pseudomonadales bacterium | reverse complement strand
ATCAAATTCGATTGGAATGGCGCGACGGTTTTGGTAGACAGTCCAACCGGGAAAATCCATGACCGGGAACTGAATTTCGGCTGAGTCGGTGTAAACATCAAACTCGCTACTGAAGTAATTGCTGCGCCTGTCAAAATAGTTAGTGTTCACTTCTCCGGCCAGGATCAGCGGTGCTGAGGGCGCCTTGGTTTCCGGGATTTTTTGGGAGGTTTGGGGTAGATAGTCCAGGAGCGCGCCCCGGATCTGATTATCATACTCGACTCCGGTTAGTTTGGCCGCGTCAGTCATATCGGGAAAATACTTTTCAAAGCGGAAATAATTGAAATTGGATGCAATCAAGAAAGCAATGACGAAAGAGAGAAGCATGGTCTTGTTTTCCGGCTTGAGGGCAAAACTGTCTAAACTGAAACCGGTAAGTAGGGCCGTCAAAAGCGCGACCGGCCCCAGAAAGCGCCAGGGGAACTGAACAAACCTTAGAGTTGGGAAAAACTCCCAAAGCCTGACCGAGCGGGCGTGGGTCATAAAGAGGAAAATAAGGGACAAGAGAAAAGTAATAAGAATTAAGGAAAAGACCCGCCGGTTTTTTCGATTCAAATAGAGGGAAGCCGGAGTGAAGACCAGAGAAAGAATCGGGATGATACCAACGAAGAAGGAGAGGGTTTCGGGATATTGATGCGATGCAAAGCGGGACGGGCCGTAGCCCCAGGATAATTTTGTAAATAACTGACTTAGGGTAGTGAAGTGGGCCCGAAAGTCAAAGTAGTCCGTCGTTAAAAACTTGGTCTGGATGTAGGCTTGCTCGAGCAAGACGGGAAAGAGGAAAAAGGCGGAGAGACCGACACCCAAGAGCACTCCCGGAACAAGATAGGTGATCTGCCGGGTGCGGTTGGGGTTAGTGAAGAAGAAATAAAGACCAAAAATGACAAGAAGCGGAGTGCTAATGAGAACGGTGATATTGTGAGTGGTCAGAAGAGCGGCTAATGAGACGGCGAGAAGGGCCGAGTGGGCTACCTTCGGCTCACGACAGGTTCGAATGACGGCATATAAAACCAGCGGGACGAGTGCTAGTCCCCAACTCTCAGCGAGGGCGCCGCGGACGAAAATATCGACAGCGTGGTAAGGCGCGATCATATAAGCGATAGCGGAGACTAAGGCCGTGAGATGCGATTTGAAAAACTCACGGGCGAGCAGGTAGGAAAAGACGCCGGAAAGAAAAAGGGAGAGCAAAAACAAGAACTTAACCGAGTCAATAAAGGAGAAGCCAATCAGGTGAACTGCTTCGCCGAGATAGTAAGGGAAGGCGGAGTAAAAGTTGAAGAGCGGCTGACCATAATTTTGACCAAGGTCGCTTACCCAGCGGCAAGGGATCTGGCCGTCCCGGAAACAACGGTCCATTTCATAAAGGCGCATCACCTGAAGGTCATCGTGCATAGAGAAGTAGCCGGGGCGAAGCAACTGCCAGCCGAGCAGTATGGTGGTGGCGAGAATAATCAGAATGTTTTTGCTGGTCATTTTCTTTTCTTAGTGAGAGTGTAAATGGCAAAGGGGACGGCAAGAAGAGTAGCCAGGTTACCGAAAAGGCGAATGGGGGTGTTGGTAAGTTTCGCCCTGACTCGATGTTCCCCGGCTGGAATTTCAAACGAGATTAGACCCAGGGGGTTGTCGTGGCGATGGGAAATCTTTTTACCATCGAGATTAACTTGCCAACCCGGAAAATCATACTGGGGTAAGACAAGGGTGACGCCGAAGTTAGCCTTGGTCGTAAATGAAAAGGAATCGGTCTGGTGAATATAATCGAGGAAACTGACTTTACCGTTTATGGCATACGGAAAAACCGGGGCGGCGGCGGCCGGGGGATACTTCGCGTAGATTGGCAGGTAGTCAAAAATACTGGTCGTCAATTGACGGTCCCAGCTTACGCCACTGAACTTCTCCCAAATAGTAAGGTCAAGCCAAAGACGGGGCCGGAAATAGGAGACGTTCATAAAAATTAGCAAGAAGCCAAAGACAACCAAAGTAATTTTGGCCGCTTTTTCAGATAGATTAATGACAATATAGCCAGCCATGAGGGCGATGAAAAAGTTGGCAGTAATAAGAAAGCGCCAGGGAAACTGAAGATAGGCCAGGAAGGGAAGGCTTTCCCAAATAAACGATGATCTTTCGTGAGTCAGGAAAAGTGAAACGAGGACAAAAATGAAACTTAGAATTACCAGCCCTTGTTTGAGATCCGGTTTTTTGGTGATGTAGTTTCGGCCAGCGACGAAACCGGCGATGATGGCCAGAAAGAGGTGGACCGGACCGACAAAAAAAGGCAGGTCGTCGGTTGGCCCGATCTCGCTACTGCCATAACCCCAGAAAGTGGTAAAGAAGAGCTGCTTAAGGGAGACGAAGTGAGCCAGGTAATTAAAGTAGCCGCTGATGAGAGACTTGGTGTGAGCATAACCTTGTTCAAATAAAAGGGGTAGGAAGAAGAAGCCGGCTGCCAAAATCGACCAGAGCAGCGCCAGAAAGCCATATTTGATAATGATCAACTTGTTCCGCTTGCCAATAAGAAGGAGAAGCGCGGTGAGACCAACCAGGGGCGAAAAGATGAGGGTGGTAATGTTGTGGGTGGTGAGCAGAGCGGCATAGGCAAGAGCGAGCAGGGCAGAGGTTTTCAGATTTGGTCTTTGATAGAGCTTTAAGAGGGCGAACAAGATTAGGGGGATAAAAACAAAGGCCCAGGTCTCCCCCATGGCCCCGCGGGAGTAGATATCCGAGGCGCGGAAAGGAAGATAGGTATAGGCAATAGCCGAAAGCAGGCCGCCCCAATTACCAAAAAGAGAGGCGGCAAGTAAAAACATTGTCACTCCCCCAAAAATCATTGGCAGAATGAAACCAAGTTTGACGGCACCGAATAAAGAGACGCCCAGGAGATTGGCTGCGGTCATGACGTAATAGGGCAAGGGACCGTAGTACTCAAACTGCGGGTAGCCGTAGCGGTAGCCCATATCAGGTATCCAACGACAAGGAATTTGGCCATCTTTAAAACAAAGACCCATTTCATAAATCCGAAAGACGGAAATATCGTCGTGCATCGGGAAATAGCCGGGACGGAGGAGGACAGTGAAGGTGGGGACGGTTAGAGCAATGACGAGCAAATACCACTTGAGGCGGAGGATGAAATTCTGGATTCGTTGGAGCACAAGTTCATTCTACCGTATCAGCCTCATAAAGAGGAGGCTTTCGTGCGTGCCGTCGAGACGGGCGGGTTTGGGATACTCGGCAACAAGCTCGAGACGGGAGAGTTCGGCCGGGGGAAGCTTGACGCGGGAGGCATTGGCGACAAGATAGACCGTATTGGCCTTGTCCTTGAGCGAATCGGTAAGAGACTCGGGCAGGGATGTGATCGCGGGCGAACCGCCGATGACGGTGATGCCGGGCTGGCCCTGGGTATAGATGACCAGACCGTCGGGGAGGGTGCCAAAAAAGCCATCGGTGCCGACGATGATTTTTTGACCGGCTTTCGCTTTTTGGATGAGATAAGTGGCGATTTCTTTTTGGCCCCAACCGGCGGTCCATTCCTCCAGATAGCCGCTACGCATATCGTAGGGCAGATTTGCCCCTACTGGGTCCAGTATCAGCAACGCAGATAGAATCAGTGGCCAAAGCAGGATAAAGAAAAGAACCGGCCAATACTTTTTGAGCCGCTCCCCCACCTCCCATAAACCGAGGGTGACGGGAACGATGAGGGGCAGGGCGGCAAAGAGAAGGTAGCGGCTGGTGTAAACTTTGGCGATGGCGGCTTGGGCCAAAAGAGCGGACAGAGAAACCAGAAAAAAGGTCAGGGCCAGCTTTTTGTTTTTCCCAAAGAAAGAAAGAAAAGAAACTAAAAAAAGCGGCGGGGTCAACAGGAACCAGAACCAGAAGGTGGTGGTTTTCAAGTTGCCGATCAAGGGATTAAGCGGGTGGGTAAGGACTTCCGCAAACGAAAAAACATAGTCCTGATTGCGGCTGCCAATGAGATGGAAATTGGGCCCCAGGCGGAGGATGTTGTAGATCGCCTGAGAGAGCAGGAAGACGACCAACCAGCTACCTAGTAGTTTGACCAAGCGTCTAGCGAAGCTAGATCTGGCTCCGCCAGAAAAATCAAAAAGAAAGAGAAAGAGGAGCGGCTGCCAAGCATAGAAAAAAATGGCGGGAGATTTGGTCAGAAGCCCAAGACCGATGGCGAAACCCAAAAACAGAGCCAGATCGAGACGGGCCTTTTTGACGAGAAGGACGCCCAGAGCCAGCGACCAGAGACCAAAAGCGGCCAAGAGACTATCGGCGAGCGCCATCCGGTCGAAGAAAACTGAAAAGGGCAGGACCGAATAAACCAAGGAAGCGGTGGCGGCCGGGAGCAAACTGCCGGTGGTGACAAAAACGAGAAAGGCCAGTCCGGTCAGACTGACCAGGCCGGCAAAAACCGAAACCAGTCTACCGGCGATTAACGGGTCGGTGAATAGCTTGAGCGAGGGCATAGTCGCCCACATAAAGAGAGGCTGTTTGCCGTCAGAAAGGGGCAAGAAGCGCAGTGAGGGTTCGTTTCTCATAATCTGCGACCAGCGGATATAAATGGCTTCATCCACAAAAACCGGAATACGGGTTAAGTCGAAAAGGCGCAGGCCAAAAAACAAGACCAGGGAAAGACTAAAGATGATAAAGGCCTTTGAGGTCATTGACTTTGACGGTAATGATTTGCTTGAGCATGTCTACCGATTCGGTGAAAAAGTTTTTTGATTTGCCGGTACTGACATCGCGATCACGCCAATCAACCTCAACCTCTTTTAGCTTGTAACCGGCTTTTTCGGCCAAGAAAAGTAACTCGACGTCAAAAGCGGAAACCGTCCAACCGGTGGCTTTCTCCCGCAACACCGACAGCTTCGGAAAGAGGTACTTGGCAACTTTGCTTCTCATGGATTTGAAACCGCACTGGGTGTCGGAGATGTTTCGCAGAAGAAATAACTGTCGAAAATGACGGAAAAAAAAGGACATTGCCTTTCTGGTCAGGGGTGAGTTTTTTCGGGCCTTGCCCCGGGAGCCAAAGACGACGTCATAGCCCTGATCATAGAATGACAGTAGTTTCTCGACTTCTTTGAGAGGCGTGGACTGGTCCATGTCGGCAAAGAGAATAATCTCGCCCTTGGCCGCCTTGATCCCGGCATTAACGGCCGCCGCTTTGCCGCCGTGGAAATTTCTCAAAAGACGGAAACCCGGCGATTTTTTGGCAAACGTTTCGACTAAATCGCGACTACCATCGGTACTGCCGTCATCGGAAATGATCACCTCCCAGGTGAAAGGGGCTTCAGCCAAATAGGAAGCGACCTGATCAAGGGCGCCCGTCTGGATATTTTCCTTTTCGTTGTAGTTGGGGATGATGATGGATAGCTTTGGCGCCATGGCCCCATTATATCTTGTGAACGAGGCGATAGACCCGAATCGAGTCAACGCGCCACTCGCCGACGGTCTTGGCGATACCAAAGATGGCGACTTGATAGGCCGGATTGCCCTCCGGCTGGCAGACAGCGCCGTCTTCACAGACA
>CAYGRQ010000041.1:0-5676 GCA_964352325.1 uncultured Pseudomonadales bacterium | reverse complement strand
TTATGCCTGCCTTTTTTGGATTAGATATTGGAAGCAGTTCGGTGAAGCTAGTCCAGTTGGCGGGGACGACGGTGGCCACCAGCGCGATTGCGGTCAATCCGGTCGCTAAGGTGGGCGTCGATCTGGTACCGGTCGAACAGACTGCCCTAATTGAGACGGTCAAGAATATGCTCGCCGGCAGTAAGATCAAGACTAAACGGTGTGTCGTCTCGATACCGGAGTCGCTGGTCTTTACCCGGGTGATGCTCTTTCCGGTGATGTCTTCGCCCGAGCTAGCGACGGCGATCCGTTTCGAAGCCGAGCAGGTGATTCCCTACCCGATCGACAAATTGGAACTATCGTGGGTGGTGCTTCATAAGCCGAAAAATGCCTTAAGTGGGGAGAAAATGAGAGTTTTGCTGGTGGCGGTGCCGACCAAAACGAGCAACGCCTATGTTAATTTTATGGATATCTTGGGACTGGAGGTCGTCCGGGTTGAAAATGAGATCATCTCGGTGACCAGGAGCCTGGTTACGACGAAGAAACTGTCAGGAGTCAGTCTGGTCGCCGACCTGGGTTTCTCCAATACCAAGTTTGTCATCGCCGACATGGCCCAAATCTACACCAATTACCTGTCATCTTTGGGGGGAATGGCCTTTACCAGGATCATTGCCGACACCTTCAAGCTACCGATTGCCCAGGCCGAGGAATACAAGCGGAACTATGGTCTGGACAAGGGGCAGTTTGAGGGTAAACTGTTTGCGGCCGTCACCCCGGTCCTTTCCGGTTTGATCGGTGACGTCAAAAAGGTGTTAAATAGCTATCTGGCCAGCTACCCGGAAAGAAAGGTGGACCGGATTGTCTTGACCGGCGGCGGCGCCTACTTGCGGGGTCTGGTGGCCGAAGTGACGGAGCAGACGGGTTTGGAAGTGGTCATCGGTAATGCTTTTGACGGGTTGAAGGTGGCCGAAAACATGGCCGGTTTCGGGCCGATTTATGCGACGGCGGTTGGATTAGCGATGGAGGAAGAATAAGGAAAAACAAAAAATGAAAATAAACATTATTCGTCGAGACGTTCTTAAATACCGCCGAGTCCAGGTGATCAGGCGGGTTAATGCGCTGGTGACTTTTGGCAGTATCGGCTTGTTTAGCCTGGCGATAGTCTACATGACGAGCTATTTTGTTTATTTGGGGTTTAGACAGAACAGTTTGACGCAGACGGCCAAGGAGCTGCAGCAGAGCTACAATGGCCGGGTGCGCGAGGTGGCTGCGTATACAGCGGTGAAAGAAATTGCCTCCGCCGTGAATGTTTTGGAGGCAAAGAGATTTAGATATAAGGAATTTTTGAACGGCATTTACGCGCTTTTACCCCCGGCGGCGATTTTGACCGCGGTGGATTTTGGCGCTCCCGGAGTGGTGGTGGCAGGAGTCAGGCTGGCGAATCTAAATGACTACGATTTTTTGATTAACAATGTCAAAAATGCCAGCGGCTCGGCTAATTTTTTGTTTAGCGCGATTGCCAGCAAGCAACTGATCCGGGAGTTGACCGGCTCGTACCTGGTCAGATTAGAACTTAAAATAAAAAATGGCAGTTAAGGTGGAGCTTTCCTCCCAAAAGCTATTTGGATTTGTTCTACCAGCTGGCCTTGACGCCGAGCTGATTAAGCAGTCGGTGCTGGCCGGTCTGGCGGCGGTTTTTTTGCTCTCGATCTTTCTTTTTTTGGTCCTCCCTCGCTTCACGGACTTGGCGGCGGCCCAAAAGATGGTCTCTGATTTAGAAAAGAATGTTAACAGTTTGAATCGGGCTCTGGCGGTGTTGGATGATTTTCGTGATGACGTCTCGCTAAACACCAAGGAGAGCGTCTATTTGGCCATTCCGACGCGGTTTGACCCCGGCTACATCCTGCTGGCTTTGCGCCAACTGGCTTTGGAAAACAGGGTGAACATCATCAGTTACAGTTTGGGTGGGGGCGAGGTGGGCAAGGAGGAGGTGACTGCCGGTAACCTGACTAACCATCAGGTGAGGTTGGAAATATCCGGTCCTCCGGTTAACCTGATCGGTTTTGTCGACAGTCTCGACAGTTACTTGCCGGTCGCTTCGGTTTCGGAATTGGCCTTGTCGGAAGTGGGCAAGATATTTACCAGCGGCGGGGTCGAGTCAAGGCTGAATTTGACCCTGACCTACTATCACAAGCCGTCGCCGCCGGTACCGGCCGGGTTCTTGCTGACTAATTTCTTGACCCCGGACGAATTCTCCATGATTACGTCACTGACAGCCTTTAAGCGCTTGGGCACGGTAACGCCTTCGGAGGGCGTACCGACCAGTTTCGGAAAAGAGAATCTATTCGGGATTTAGCGGTTCAACCGGTGTCTCTCCGGAAATGTTCTGATTTTTTTCATCGACGACGTCGATGTTGACGCGGAGGCCCCGCTTGATGGCGATGATCCGGCCGATCTGGCGAATGGCTTTGATAACTTTGCCGGATTTGCCGATGACGCGGCCCATATCTTCGGGGTTAACTTTGATGGAGAGATTTTCAACACCATCGGCCGATTCCTCGGTGATGACGACATCTTCGGGGTGGTTAACGATATTGGGAATGATGTATTCGAGAAGTTGTTTCATGTCTGCGACCTAGCCAGCAGAGCTTTGACGGTCTGGGTGGGTTGGGCGCCTTTGCCTAGCCATGTTTGATAAAGGTCGCGGTCGATTTTTAATTGGTCAGCGGGGGCGTGGGGGTCGAAGTGGCCCAGATGCTCGATAATGTTACCCGTTAATTTTTCGCGGTCGTTGGCGACGACAATCCGGTACTGGCGGTGATTTCTCTTGCCGGTGGGTGTGAGTTTGATTTTGAGCATAATTTGAGTTCTGGCTGGATTATACCAAATTCAAGGCTTTTTGGGCAGCCAGCTGTTCAGCCTCCTGCTTGCTCTTGCCGCGGCCCCGACCCGTTTCCTTATCGTCGACGAAGACGGCGACCTCGAAGATCTTGTTATGGTCCGGACCTGCCTGACTAATGACTTTATATTGGGGCGACAGCAGGCCCTGGCTTTGGATCTTTTCCTGGTAGAGCGACTTGGCGTCTTTGAGCTCGTTTTTGGTGAGAATTATTTGAGCCTGGGGAACAATGAAACGGTCGATGAAGTCAGAGGCTTTGGTAAGTCCCCCATCCTTGAAGATGGCGCCAATCAGGGCTTCGACCGTGTTTTCCAAGATCGATGGATTTTCCCTACCCCCGCCCATGGCCTCACCCTTGCTCATGCGCAAAAAAGTCCCCAGGTCGATCGATCTGGCCACTTCGGCCAAGCTTTCGGTCCGGACAACGGCACTTCTGGCGGCCGTCAGGAAACCCTCAGGTTCGTTCGGTCTGGCCTGATAGAGATAGTTGGTGATGATCATTTCCAGAACGGCGTCGCCCAGGAACTCGAGCCGTTCGTTGCTTTCTATGACGCCCTGTTCATTGAGGCTCGAGCGGTGGGTCAGGGCGGTTGCCAGAAGTTGACTGTCCCGGAAGTCGTAGTTGAGGCTTTTTTGCAAAGCGGCTAAATCAGTGGGCTGCATTTTGGATTTCTGGGCGGGTAAATTTGAGAGCGGTAGCGAGGGCGCCGTTGACAAAACTGCCGCTGGTTTGACCACCGTAGCGTTTGGCGATTTCGATCGCTTCGTCGATGACGACTTTGATAGGCACTTCCGGTTTGTTCATAAGTTCATTGATGGCGACGCGCAGGACCGAGAGATCAACGCGGTTAATTTGGGACAGGGGCCACTCCGGGGCGCACTTGACGACGATTTCGTCGATCGCTGTCAGGTGGCTTAGGGTCTGCGTCGCCAAGCCGTTATCGAGTTCCTGGGGCAAAAAAGAATAAGCAAAAAGCTGCTTGACAGCCTTGATGCGGTTGAGGTGGCGGGGGTCGGCAGCGGTTTTCACTTAAGAAAAGCTAAGGTGCTTAGTGGTGACAGGCAGGACAGACGAAATGGGACAATTTTAATTTGCCGCAGTTCTTGCAAACGACGGACTTTTTGGCGGAAACCTTAATCTGGGAACGCCGTTTCCCTTGTCTCCTGGTTGATGGTTTTCGTTTTGGTGTAGCGGCCATAACTGCCCGTATTTTACCAAGCGGCGAGACGTCTGGCAATGGCCAGGGCCCGGGGCTCGTCTTTTTCGAGTAAGGCGATAGCGACCGACTTAGCCTGTTTGAAGAGGGTTTTGTTCCAGAAATTCTTTAGCCTAACCGGCAGCCAGCCGTGCTGTCTGTCCCCGAAGAGCTCCCCGGCACCGCGAAGCCGGAGGTCCATTTTGGCCAGGGTAAGACCGGAGTGGTACTTTGACATGAGCCGGAGACGGTCGTTACCGGCCTCCTCTTTGCTGGCGGTGATGAGTAAGCAGTAGCCTTGGCGCTCCCGGCGGCCAACGCGGCCACGGAGTTGATGGAGGGTGGCCAGCCCGAAATTATCGGCGCCGTGGACAATGATGACGTCGGCCTCGGGAATGTCGACACCAACTTCAATGATGGTGGTGGCGACGAGAATTCCCCCCTGGGCTTTTTTAAACGCGGAAAGGGTTTTTTCAATCGTCTCTGACTTCATCTGACCGTGAATGAGATAGACTGGCGTAAAAGAGCCGCAGGTGGTTTGATAGCGTTTGAAAATTTTTTCGGCCCCCGCTTTTTCGCCCAGGCCATGGATAGTGGGCGCGACAGCGAAGATCTTACTCCCCTGTTCGACCTGTTGTTTGAGCCAGGTGGTACTTTTTTCAAACCGGCTTTGGTCCAGGACCCAGGTTTTGACCGGCAGTCTGTTTTTTGGTTTACCAGCTAGATTAGTGATGGCAACCTCGCCGAAAAGACCAAGGGCGAGAGTGCGGGGAATCGGGGTGGCGGTCAGATTGAAAAGATGAGGGGTGGGTTGGCGGGTTAGTAACTCGCCGCGCTGTTTGACACCGAATTTGTGCTGTTCGTCGATGACGACGGCGGCCAGGGGGAAAGTCAGTTTTTGGGGCAGTTGGGTTAGGAGGGCATGGGTGCCGATGAAAATGGTTGGTTGGGGTGGAACTTTGGTAAGCGGCTTCTTACCAGTGATCAGGGCAACTTGACTTTTTGGCAGACCGAATTTTAGAAAGGTTTGGTAATGCTGGCTGGCCAAGATTTCGGTGGGAGCCAGGAGACAAAGCGACTGCCTGGCGGCGAGGGCCTGGGCGGCCAGAAAGAAGGCAACCACGGTTTTGCCCGAGCCAGTTTCGCCTTGGATCAGCCGGTGGGTGAAAGAAGTTTGGGTCAGGTCAGGGTAGGAATTTTCAACTGCCTTGAGTTGACCCGGGGTTAATTTAAAGGGGAGAGATGCAACCAGATGTCGGTGCAAGACCCGATCGATAACCAGATCAGGGGATGGCGGGAGTTTTCTGATCTCGGCCAAATTGGTGATATTGAGCAGGAGGTGATGATTAAAAGCCAGGCGTTTGTCGGCGGCCAGATGGTCGGTTGGGTCTATCGGAAAGTGGATGGCGTGCAAACTGGCGGCATAACTTTCTGGTAGGGTCGTTTTGGCGAGGGCCAGTTTTATTTTCTGGCGTAAAAATCGACTGCTGATCCCGGCGGTCAGGGGATAAATAGGCACCAGGCCGTGGGTGTGTAAACTCTGGCCAGTGGTTGGTTCGATAGTGGCTGAAATTAGAGTGATCTTGTCGGAAAAGAATGAGG
>CAYGRQ010000040.1:0-5788 GCA_964352325.1 uncultured Pseudomonadales bacterium | reverse complement strand
CATTGGTACGACCGTGATATCATTGGGAAAACGAGACCGGAATGGAACGGTCTCGAAAAATCGGCATCAGCCGGAATGGTCGCCTCCCGAGGGCATACTCGGGATGTCCCACGCGCGAGAGCGGCCGCACGGAGCGCCTCCAACTTCACGGACTCTTTCTCTCTTTTGGTCGGGGTGCGGAGAATTGAACTCCGGTCTTGCGCACCCCATGCGCAAATACTACCGTTATACTACACCCCGTGCCCGCATATTTTATCACGCTTAGCTTCATTTACTGTCTTGCAAGGATAACCCGAAGGGTTTAATCTGAGTATATGCCAAAAAAAGCTAAGGTCGAAAAAACAGTTGCCAAACACGCCGATCGTGACCAACGTCTGCTGGCCATCAAAATCGCCATGGCCCAGATCGAGAAACAATTCGGACCCGGCTCGATTATGAAGTTGGGGGACGAACATATCAATCAAAAAATCTCCGTCATCTCCACGGGCTCAATTAGTCTGGATATGGCTCTCGGTGTTGGCGGTCTTCCCCGGGGCCGCGTCACTGAGGTCTACGGCCCCGAGGCCTCCGGTAAGACAACCTTGGCTCTTCATGTCATTGCCGAAGCCCAAAAAGCTGGCGGTGCTGCCGCCTTCATCGATGCCGAACACGCCCTTGATCCCAAACGAGCCCACGGTATTGGGGTGAAGCTCGAAGACTTGCTCCTTTCCCAGCCGGACACCGGCGAACAGGCCCTGGAAATTGCCGAGACCTTGATCCGTTCCGGTGGCGTCGACGTCATCGTCATTGATTCCGTCGCGGCCCTTGTTCCCAAGTCCGAGATCGAAGGCGAGATGGGCGACTCCGTCATGGGTCTTCAGGCAAGATTGATGAGCCAGGCCCTCCGCAAGATGACCGGCGCTATCAGTAAAAGTAAGTGCGTCGTTATTTTTACTAATCAACTGCGCGAAAAGATTGGCGTTATGTTCGGTAATCCGGAGGTGACCACCGGCGGCCGGGCCTTAAAGTTTTATGCCTCAGTTCGCATTGATATGCGTAAGATAGGTAATATTCAAGAGGGCGAAGAAATAGTCGGCAGTCGTCACCGGGCCAAAATCGTCAAAAACAAAGTCGCTCCCCCCTTCAAGATGACCGAATTCGATATTTTAAACGATGGCGGGATTTCCGTTACCGGCGACCTCCTTGACGTCGCCATCAACTCCGGCATTATCGAAAAGGCCGGTGCCTTCCTCAAATATCAGGGTAAGCTTTTGGCCCAAGGACGCGAGGCCGTCAAGAAACTCTTCGCCGAAAAACCAACCCTTTTTGAAGAAATAAAAAAGGCTGTTATCGAAAAAGGCCCCGCCCATGTTGTCGCCGAGGCCCAATAACCTCACCGCGGAAGAACAAAAAGCCGTTCTTACCAATACCGCCATCCGATTCTTGTCCTACCGATCTCGTTTCAAAGCTGAGGTGGTTGACCGTCTGGCAAAAAAGGCGAAAGAGCTCGGCCTCGCCGATCCTCTCACTTTAATTAATCAAATTACCGAATCCTTGGAGAGAGCAGGTTTTATTGACGACGAGAAAAACTTGGAGGGCTTCATCCGTTACCAACTGGAGACAAAAAGAAAAGGACCTTATTGGATAAAATCTCGTTTACTGTCACTGGGTCTGGCCAAAGGGCAGATCGAAGCGGCTATTAGACAAAATGTCGTCCCAAATACCCAACTGGCTGTCATCAAACGCTTTATTGAAAAGAAAACCAGAGGCATCGTCCCCGATCTAAAGACCAAGGCCAAGCTTTACCGCGCCCTTATCAGCCGGGGTTTTTCCGCCTCCCTGGTGGCCGATGCGTTTGACGACAGGTCTACTGGGGAAGTATAATCAACCTTGATCAAATCACAAAGCTAGGCAATTTTAATCACATGATTTTTAACTCTTTGCCAAACCTAGGAACTCTTTCCCAGAACCCCGTCTAGCGGGACGGCTTTGTCGGATTTGATCACATTAATAGTTGTGATCAATTACCATGTCATTACTCTCCATTCTCAAATCAAAGACGGCCCAAGTCAAACCGGCCGTTGTTACGCCCGTCCCAGCCGCCAGGCCGGTCATCACTGGCCCCGACCTAGCCCAGATTCAATCCCAAGCCCGCGAAATCATCCTTGAGGCCAAGGACGAGGCCATCAGGATCAAGGACCAAGCGGTCAAAGATGCCAAGGTCCGCCTCGAAGAAATCGAGCTTCAGGCCAAATCACTGACCCAAAAACAGCAGGAACTAGCGCGCCAGGAACACGAGGCCAACCGGGCCAAGTTAAATCTCGAAGACGAACAAAAAAAAGCCGAAAAACTAGGCCAAGACCTGGTGGGGAAGCAGGAAGAACTAGTCAAAAAACTGGAAAAAATCGCTTCGCTGACCACCGACGAAGCGCGAGAGATCCTGCTGACCGAAGTCCGGAAAAAATCTACCGCCCAAATCGCCAAAACCATCAAAGAAGCCGAGGAAAAAGCCAAGACGGAATCGGATGACCTCGCCAAGGAAATTCTGGTTGACGCCATGCGCGCCGGGGCGACCGACTACGTCGCCGAATTCACCGTTTCCACCGTTACTATTCCCGATGAGGAAACCAAAGGCCGGATTATTGGCAAAGAGGGCCGCAATATCCGCGTTTTTGAACGCGTCTCCGGGGTCGATATCAGCATGGACGAAACTCCCGGCGAGATCCGTCTTTCTAGCTTTAACTCGGTTCGCCGTGAAATTGCCCGCGTTGCCCTTACCCGCTTGATCAAAGACGGCCGCATTCAGCCGGCCAGAATCGAGGAATATCTCGAGCATGCAAAGCTCGACGTCGAGCGGATCATGTTCCAAGAGGGCGAGAAACTTTGCCACGCCGTTGGCGTCTACAACCTGCCTCGCGAAATCATCGCCATGCTGGGTAAGTTCAAGTTCCGCTCTTCCTATGGTCAGAACATGATCGCCCACACCCTGGAAGAGACGCGCATCGGTATCCGTCTGGCCCAGGAGGTCAAGGCCAACGTTGATACCGTCCGCCTCGGTTGTCTGCTTCACGATATCGGCAAGGTGGTCGACGATGTTGAGGGCTCCCACGTCGAACTCGGCGTCAACTTCTTAAAGAAATTCAATCTTCCGATTGCCGTCATCGATGCAGTTGAGCAACACCACGAAGACAAGGAGTTTTCGAGCAAAGAGTCGGTCTTGGTTTATATCGCCGACGCCATATCGGGCAGTCGTCCGGGCGCTCGCCATGAAAATGTCGAAGACTATATCAAACGGCTTAACCGTCTCGAGGAAATCGCCAATGGCCACGAGGGCGTGGCCGAGTCATTTGCTATCCAAGCCGGTCGGGAACTGCGCGTTGTCGTCACCCCGGAAAAAGTTGCCGATGACCAACTACCGATTTTGGCTAGCGAGATCAAGGACGAGATCCAAAACAGTCTCACTTACCCGGGTACCGTCAAGGTAACCGTCGTCCGCGAGACTCGCGCCATCGATGTCGCTAAATAAAAACTTGCAAAAGAGTAAACTATGGTGGTAGTATCAGTCAAAATTATTATTAAGAAGTATTATGACCAAACAAGACGCCATCAACATCGTTGCCAAGAAAGCCCACCTCACCAAAAAAGCGGCCAAGGAAGCTATCGAAACCTTTTTTAACGAAGTTATCACCGCCCTCAACAAAGGCGACAAAGTTGTTATCTCCGGTTTTGGCACGTTCTATGTCGCCAAGGTCGCCGACAAACAGGTTGTCCCCTTTGGCAATGAAAAGGCCCGTCAGACCATCAAGGGTCACAAGGTGATCAACTTTCGCGTTGGTAAGCCTCTGAAGAAGAAGGTTTGGTGATGAAGTTTTTCATCAAAACATTTGGTTGTCAGGCCAACAAGTCTGACTCCGAACGTATCGCCGGTGATTATCAGGCCCGTGGGTTTAGCCAAAGTGAGACTTGGCAGGAGGCCGATGAAATTATCATCAACACCTGCTCCGTTAGACAAAGGGCCGAGGATCGCGTCAAGGGCTTTCTCATCAACATCGACAAGTACTTTGGCGTCAGGCAGATGCCAAAGATCATCCTTACTGGCTGTATGATCCATCACGGGGTCAAAAATCTAAAAAAGGATTTACCCTTAATCGACGAAGTTCTTCCTATCGGCGAAGTCGGTTTCAACTCGCCCTCAGTCAGAACCGACAAAAATCACGCTTTTGTGCCGATCTCCTCGGGCTGTAATTCCTTCTGTACTTTTTGCATCGTGCCTTATTCCAGGGGGCGGGAAAAAAGCCGTCCGGCCGCTGACATCCTGGCTGAAGTCAAAGGACTTGCCGCCACCGGCTACAGCGAAATTACTCTGCTTGGCCAAAACGTCAATTCTTACGGCCTGGAAAGGGCGGGGATTGGTTATCGGAAACTGCTCATGAGTCGGGCAGGTTTTTCTCTCGCCGATATTCCTTCTAATCAATCACAATACTTTCCTCCCGACGGCGTTCCGCCCTTTGTTTCTTTAATTCGCCAAATTAGCCAGATTGACCAAATCAAAAAAATCAACTTCCTGACCAGCAACCCCTGGGACTTTTGGCATGAATTAATTGCCGAAATTGCCGCCAACCCAAAAATCAGTCGTTTTATCCATTTACCGGTTCAGTCGGGCAGTGATCGGATCCTGTCTCTCATGAATCGCGGCTACACCCGCACCGATTTCCTCACTTTAATTAATAAAATCAAGAAAGCTATTCCCGATGTGACTTTTGGCACCGATATTATCGTTGGCTTTCCGGGTGAGACCGACGCCGACTTTGGACAAACAGTCGATTTAGTCAAGCAAGTTGATTTCCACGTTGCCTTTGTCGCCCAATACTCGCCCCGGCCCGGCACGGCCGCCTGGCGCATCTACCCCGATGCTGTTCCTGCTAAAGTAAAAAAAGAACGCTTCCGCGTTTTAGAAGAACTGACCAATCGGCCTCATTTACACCATCGACCCCATGTCCCCTAAACCCAAAATCCTTATCATCGTCGGCCCAACTGCCGGCGGCAAAACGGCCCTGGCTCTCCGGCTCGCGAAAGGAAAGCCGGTTTCGATCATCTCCGCCGATTCCCGTCAGGTTTATAAGGGGCTCGACGTCCTGACCTGCAAGGACATTCCCCCCACCACAGGCACCATCCGCCTTTTTGGTTTCGATTTAATCAAACCCGACCAAACAATGAATGCCGCCCAGTATTCAGATCGCATCCGGGCGATTATCGATAGCGAGATCAAAGAAAATCGCCAGGTCATCATCGTCGGCGGCACCGGCTTCTATCTTAAAGCCTTGACCCAACCGGCAGCCCTCGCGAAAGTTGCTCCCGACGAAAAACTCAGGCAAAAGTTAAACCACTTATCGGTAGACGAGCTCCAGCAGAAACTGAAAGATATTGACCCTGGGAGATTGGCCGCCATGAATCGATCCGATGTCAATAACCCCCGTCGCCTTATTCGCGCCATCGAGGTCTCTACTTCCACTTTCACCCCTGGGGAGTCCGGAGTACCGTCCACCCCAGGGGTGGATCAGGTTTGCACCCCTAGGGTGAATTTTCATTGGATTGGTTTGACTGTTCCCTTGGAAGTCATCAAAGATAGGGTCAGGCTCCGTGTCAACGCCCGCCTCGACACCGCCGTATCCGAGGTAAAAGAACTCATCGCCGCCTATCCTGATCGATCTCTGCCAATTTATACTTCACTCGGCGTTAAACAAATCCTGAAATACCTGGCCGGGGAAATCTCCCGCGAAGAAATGAAAGATGGCTGGGTTACTGATGA
>CAYGRQ010000039.1:0-6307 GCA_964352325.1 uncultured Pseudomonadales bacterium | reverse complement strand
GAGGTATACAAAGAGGAGGGGAGAGGGTACTAGGAGGAGTGGGAAAAAAGGGGTGGGATAGAGTGTGTGGGGGAATTTGGGGGGAAAATGGTTTTTTGTACGATTTGGGAGATGATTAATGAAGCTGTAGCCATAAAAAAAGTCCCGATGTAATAATCGGGACTTTTCCAAACAATTGTGTGCCGGGTTATTTCGGCGTTGACGGGGCGGGTGGAGTGGCTTTGCGAATGGCCACCATGAGGTGCTGCTGGATCTCATCCCAGCTGGCGTCGAAATCATCAACTTCGGTTTGCAAGCGGGCCGTTTCGTCGTCGATCATTCGAACGATCTCGAAGTACTTCTGGGCCAGTTCGGTTGGATTGAACATGGCGATCGATTGTTCAAACGAAGCAATCTCACGCTTGATGATACCCAGGTTCACCTGCTTGAGACCGTCGATGGCGCGGGCCAGTTTGGCGTATTCGCTGACTTTTTCTACGTTAGCCACGATACTGGCGGGAGCTGAAAAAGTTCCGCCGGCGCGACGCAGGCACTCGATGGCCTCGCGATTCCAGGCGTAGATGGCGTCGGTGTTTAGACCTTTGAACTTCAGGTCGTTGGCCATGGAGTTTAAGCCGTTGACAGCCTTCCCGTTGACGAAGAGTCGTTGGATTTCAAGTACGACGTCGTCATCTGGTTGAAAGCCTTTGGTGCGGACGTTTTTCTCACCGAAGTTTGAGGCGGGGACGGAGAAAAGATGGGTCCAGTCATCGGCCTCGGTAATGCAGGCGAAGGCGTAGGCCATATTGGCCACCAGACCACCATCGTAACTCGAGTAGGACGTCAGAGTTATGGTGGTGGGGGTATCTTCGCGGTACCCATACCTGGCCGCCCCGGGATTCAGATCGTCGTCGACGACCAGTTTCCAGATCGCCGAACGTTTTACTTTGGTGGCGGTGATACGCACCGTTCCACTGGGTAGTATCTCTACAATTGTCGGAATTTCAAAGAGCTTGGACATGGAGCCTCCTTTAGGGGTTGTCCGGTAGGAAAGAAAGAAAGACCGCCGCTGTTGGCGGATTGGGGGGATTTTAACTTATAGTAAACTCGAATGCAATAGGAGGGAGGTTGTGATACAAAAAACCCGCCTTCCCGGCGGGTTTTTTTGGGGAAGAACTATTTAAGTTCGATCCTTCGAGCATACTCAGGATTTCGTTGAAGATTACTTCAACTCAACCTTCGCTCCGGCGGCCTCGAGTTTGGTCTTGGCGGCCTCGGCGTCTTCTTTCTTGGCGTTCTCAAGAAGGACGGCGGGAGTCTTCTCGACCAGGTTCTTGGCTTCGACCAAGCCTAGGTCGGTTTTGATCTCACGGACGGCCTTGATGACACCAATCTTGTTAGCACCGGCATCGGTGATAACGACGTTGAACTCGGTTTTCTCTTCGACGGGAGCGGCGGCGGCGGGGGCACCTGCCTGCGCTAAAGCTACGGCGGGCGAGGCGCTGACACCGAATTTCTCTTCGAGAGCTTTGACTAATTCAGCCACTTCCAGAACGGAGAGTTCACTGATGTGGTCAACGATTTTTTGGAGTTTGTCGCTCATGTTTTTTTCTAGTAATTAATAATTAATGGCGGGCGATAGCGTCGAGGGCATAGACCAAAAGTTGGGCGGGAGTATTGATCTGGTGGACCAGAGCGCCAGCTGGCGCTTGAAGTTGGGCCAGCAGGGTAGCCAGGAGCTGTTCGCGGCTCGCGAGTTTGCTTAGGGTTTCGATGTCTTTGATGGAAAGAATTTTGTCATTCATCAACCCGATTTTAATTTTAGGTAGGTCCTTATCTTTGGCGAACTCGGTCACCGCTTTGGTAGCTGTGACGGCGTCAGTTTGGGCAAAAATAACGGCGGTGGGGCCGTTGAGAACAGCCTCAACTTCCGCCGGAAGTTCGCCTAGTTTTTCTTTGAGGGCGATGGCCAGGAGGTTGTTTTTGGCGACGATGAAGTCACCGCCGGAAGCGGCAATCTTGGCGCGCAGAGTAGTTTGCTCGGAGACGGAGAGGCCGGCGTAGTTAGCCAGGATGACCGCCTTGGCGGTCTCCAGATGGTGTTTGATTTCGGCGAGGCCGTGAATGTTTCTTTGACTGGGCATTTTTACCTGCTGGGGATTTATTGATAACCCCAGGTCTTTGGACTGGTGATTATTGTAGAGGGTAACCGCTAGATTTGCAACAACCTATATTAGTGGTAGAATACGCCTATCTGATCTAGATCTTTATATATCTATGTAGTAGGTATCATAAGTTTGGAACGGAGCACTTTAATAATCTGTTCCATAAAAAATCCACATAACAGGGAGAATCTTGATGAATTTCAATCCGGTGTTTAAACTGCTCGATGCTAATTTGGCACCGCCTCATGCGAAGGACGTGTTGAGGGGTTTGTTGATGTGTCAAGGTATTTGTGGAATGACGCTCGAAGCGTTTTCTGCCGATCGCGACATGCAAGCATTGGAAAAACTCGGCCTAATCACTTGGGAAGCCGGCAGCCTTATCGTGACCGAAAAGGTGTATGAACTGGCGCAGATCGCATAAATTTTCAGAAAATTTTTTGTCAGTCGACACTAGGAGGTGAAAAATGACTGATCTAACTGATGGTAGTGTTGAAAAACTTCGCGATGAAACGCGTCGCAGGAACTTGGCTGATTTGGCCGCGGCCGTAAAGCGCCAGCCCACACTTCGGTCGACTGGGCTCCCGGACGATGACGAAGAGAGTGGCGAGCCATCGCCCCTGGAGAAAATCCAGGAATGGCTTGATGACATCAGCTGGTTGCCAGACATCCTGAAAAATATCTGGGTGGCAATCATCGGCACGAGTGCGATTCTGATTTTGCTGATCGTGCTCGGTTTGGTTTTCGCATTCTCGCGTGGCGCATCGGCCCCTTCCGTCACGACGGTGATCCCCAACGCTACGCCCGTTCCCGCAGTTCCGGCCTCGCCCCTGACTCCAACTGGCCCTGAGGTGAAACTCGATGCCGACTGGTGGGCAGAAATCGCAAGCACCTCAGTCATTGAGCGTTCGCCGATGCGCTTGGGTCATCTGGACCAACTGTCTATGGTGGCACAAGTCCTCGGCCTGGCCCTGATAGCACTTCTGTTTGCAGATGCCATGCCCCGGCGCAAGAGCCAACGGTCGGTGGTCGCGGTCGCAGTGGTCGCTCTCATCGCAGGAGTGGCGACTGTTCCTCTGCTGAACTTCGCGTCTGTCAATGCCGGTTGGACATTCTTGGTTAGCCTGTTTTTGATGGCGCTCTGGGCGACTCCGGTTGCCGCGGTGATTATGCACAACGATAACACTGCTCTGACCGTCGCGTTGGCGCTGCTGGCGCTGACGTTGTTCGACCTCGGACGTTTTGCCCTACCTGTCGGTCTGGCGCCGATCTTTGGCGCTTCTTGGTCGGAATGGGAAGGCGTCACTGGAATTGGCGGCTGGCTTCAGCTCATCATGGCCCTTCGCTTCGGCGAAGCAGCCTTAACGACCTTGATGTTCGCCGCAGTCATCGGTGCGATTTGGCTGGCGGCCTCCGAGGTTGGCAAGAAATACGGTGGTTGGGTTGGTGGCGTGGTCGCCGGCCTAATCATGCTGGTAGTCTGGTGGATTTTCTCCTGGCTATTGGGTCAGGGAGTCCTCTGGCTCGCTAACACTCAAGATCTCACCCAGACGACACTCGTTGTCCTTGAGGTTCTCCGGCCAATTTTGGCCTGGCTTCTGTCAATGGTGGTGGCCACAATTGCCGGCGTCGCCCTCGGCGATGTAGAGGTCGAGTTCCGCCAGAACCGAATTAAACTCGGACTTGGTGGCTCGGCAGGCGGTTGGGCACAAACGACGGCCGATTTTGCGGTCCTCGCGACCATCTTTGCTTTGGCAGGGGTGTTGGTGTTCGTACTGTAACGTTACATGGAACAGATTTTCCCGCTCTCGTCGAAAGACGGGGGCGGGGTTCCACTAAAGAAAATTAGAGATAGTTTTTTCTAGCGGAAGCAAGTACATTTCAAAGAAAGTGAGGAAACCATATGAACTGGTTACCGTTGTTACGCCGGGTTGTTGCGGTGGTGGTCGTTGTGGCGGCGATCGCGGTCGGTTTGTGGACCGGCGATTGGCGCTGGGGAGCGGCCGCGCTGGGCTTGGGGCTAATTACGGCCTTTGGCCTAGGCCGCTGGGCCGGCTTCTAAAATCGGTGGGGGTTCGGTGAAAGCCGCGCCCCCACCCCATATCTTCCAAAATTTGACAATTATAAGATGATTAAAGTAAGATACCGCCATGTTAAGGAACACTACCGAGTTCGGGGCTGTCGTTGAAGGTGAGTTATTACTCCATCCTTCAAGCGTAAATTTAGAAGCAGTGACGGAAAAGCTGGCGGCTAAGCCGGGCTTATTGGCGCAAGCCTTTGTAGTATTGGAAGGCGGGATGTTTAAGTTGGTTATTCCCGGTGAAACCGAGGATGAAGAAAGTTTGACGGCATTGACCTTGTTTGAGAAAGATTTAACTAATTCGCGTGGGTTGGCGGCAAAGCTGGAGCAAGCGGCCCAGATGGCCGGTTACGATGGTGACGCGGCTAAAGCGGTAGTGGCGATAGCGACAAAATTGATGTCGGAAGCATACATGAGGAACAAGAAGACGGCAGAGACCCAATCAAATAGCGGTCCTTTCCCAGCCGGAGCGAGAAAGGCGAAAGATGGCGGTTTCATCGAAAACGCCCAGATGGTGATGGTCAGACCATTTAGCGTCTTTTCCGAAAGAGGTTTGCAGGCGGCGAAGGATATTTCGGCCGAAAACTGGGAGAGGTTGGTGTTGGATGCCATGGCGGCAAATGATAGTAAAAGAATGGACTATTTGGCCAGACAGGCAGCCAAGGCGTTGGAAACAACCGGAGAGATGGGAATCGAAGGTGACTGGAGACAGTTGTATGAGAGGTCAATGGCATTGGAAGTTGGGGCGGGTAACTACCCGTCGTTAAATACCAAACAGGGCATATTGGCATTTATGAACAAGGTATATTTTCCGATAATGAAGGCGTTACTTTCGGGGGCAGAGATCGCTTCGACCATGGGTGACCATGAGGCGGTGAAGACTACTGCGGGGTTAAAATCAGAAATGGAAATAGAGTTGGCTGAAAGAACTGCCGACGCAGCCGAGAGGGTTCAACCCGCCAGGGCGAGGACCGAAAAGGCCAGGATTGAAGCCGAAGCTGAGGTGGCTGGGGCACTGGAAAAGAATAGTGATGTTTTAAGAGGGGGTAAACGAGTCAGCGCTCAGTTGGTGGCGGCCACTGTGGCGTCGCCAGTGTTTTATGGAGCTGGCCAAATATTGGAGGCCGGATCCGAAGTGGTTCCAGCAGTTTTTAAGGGTTTTGCGGAATATCTTAACCGCTGGAGAAAACAAAAAAATGTTGATCCAAGGTTGGTGGGAGTAACAAGCGGTGGTTTGGCGATGGGAATCGTGGCGGGGGTTGTGGTCGCATTTGCGATGACACCACTAGCGGGTCTAGTTGTCCTCGGTTCAATACCGGCGGCAGCTGCAGCTGGTTATACGGCATTTAGGGGGTTCAGGGATTCTTCAGAAGAGGAATAATTAGTGGCTGGCTATGCAAGCTAAGGAAAAAGTTCCGTTAATGACGGAGGTCATCAAAAGAGGTGAGGCGGAGACGGTCATCAAGGCACGGAAGGTTTTCCGTTCGAGTCTAGTGGTGGGGATGGAGAGTGTTTTGGGGTACGACAACTTATCGAAGTTGGAGGCTTGGTTTATTAACAAGGCCCTGGAGAGTTATCGAAGCTCAATGGGACGGCAGAAATTTCTGGAAAACGGGCTGACGATTCTGAATGCGGCCGCCTGGATGGCCGGGCTGGAGCTGTATGAACAGTCGATGCTTGGTGTCTATGAAGCGGTCGCTGGTTGGCGGATCCGCCGGGCAGAGGCGACCATGAGAAAACTGGAACAGGAAGTTGAAGCGGCCCAGAAAACGATTGAGGAACAACCCCAGAAACTTGCGGAAATAAGGAAGTTTAATGAAAATCTGGGTAAAGTAGTTGATCGGTGGGTGCGACCAGCAGTCAATGGAATTGGTGAAGGGGTGGGGGCAATTCCGGCTTTTGGCCTGATCATGCTGGGGGTAGCGGGGGGAGCAGTGGGTTTTGCCACTGGGAGAATGGCGCGGTTGACTTTTGAATTGGCGAAAGCAAAGATCAAGGCGCTGTTTGACAGAAGTGGTTTGGGTTTATAGACTGGAGGGAGTGGGGAAGACAAGAGATAACGCTTCAGTGGTTTTCGGGCGCAGTG
>CAYGRQ010000038.1:0-6421 GCA_964352325.1 uncultured Pseudomonadales bacterium | reverse complement strand
AGACAGAACGGAGGGCGTTTTTGGCTGGATTTTACGATGCTGAGGGTAATACCGGTGAACCGAGGTTTTTTTCAAGTAGTCTTGAATTGATAAAGGATGTTCAGTTACTTCTACTAAGTTTATCTATTGATGCTCACCTGTATGAACGCGATCGTTTGGTTAGACTACCTTTTGCTAGAACGAAGGTAAAGAGTACTATTTATGATTTGGGAATATTGCATAAACCATACCAAGAAAGATTTCGGGAACTAGTTGAAACCAGAAAGGACGTTAAAATCCTAGATAATTATCAGGGTGATAAAATCCCTGCCCAAAAAATATTGACTTCCATCAATCATGATTTAGTTAAGATCGGGGTGGGTTGGAATAAGTATGCAGAAAAAGTTGGTATAAAACAAGTCAATCGATATCAGAAATCCATGGCAATATCCCCCACTACTTTATTGAAATTAGTTGCCTCATTAAAGCTGGCTGGGTATAAAAACAAAACCAAAATCGGTCTTCTGAAACTATTAGCTCAGAATAAAACATGGAAATGGCTTCAGGTGAAGACAACAGAAATAATTGACCATAACGATCTTGTCTATGATTTTGCGGTTAAGACAAATCACAACTTGTTGACGGATGGTTTTGTTTCGCATAATTCGTTTGCGACAAACCTACTTCAGAACGGAGCTGATTTGCGGAGTGTTCAAGAGATGTTGGGTCACAAGAACGTTTCGACCACGCAGATATATACCCACGTCACCAACCCGCAATTGAAACAGGTCCACGACAAGTTTTTGAAGTAAAAAGCAACTGTGCACCTGGGGGGTGAACACTTTTTGGTTATTTCGTTTCGGTTTCGGAAACGGCGGCAACGGCGGCGACCGTATCACCCGCCTTGGCAAAACGCATCAGGATGACACCCTGAGTGCTGCGTTGGAGCTGAGGGATGTTCCTGATGGGGAGTTTGATCGCCTGACCTTCCTTGGTGGTAATCAGTAACTCGACATCCTTTTCGGTTATCGAGAGGGCGTTAGCGATTGGTCCGGTTTTGTCGGTGGTCTCGGCCACTTTGACCCCCTGACCTCCCCTCTTTTGGGTCGGGTATTGAGTCAGCGGAGTTCTTTTGCCCATGCCCTTTTCGGTGACGATAAGGAGGTCGGTAAAGATCTTTTTCTTTTTGTCTGCCAAGATTGTCTTGGGGTCAAAGCTCTTCATGGCGACGACATAGTCCCCTGTCGCCAAGAGAATTCCCCGGACCCCCATGGTGTCTCGACCGGTAGGACGGACATCGCTTTCCGGGAACCTGATCGACTTACCTTGTTTGGTAACCAGAAGCAGGTGGTCGGTGCCGGCGGTCTTGTTCACCCAAACCAACCTGTCCCCCGCCTCGAGCTTGATGGCGATCAGACCGTTGTTCCTGATGTTTTGGTAATCCCCCAGCTTGGTTCTTTTGACGGTGCCCTTTTGAGTGGTGAAGAAAAGGAAAGATTTACTGGCGAAAACCTCCTTGCTGACCGGCAGAAGCGATTGGATGGTTTCGTCGGTATCGATATTGATAAGGTTGATGATGGCCTGGCCCTTACTAATCCGACTCCCTTCCGGCAACTCCCAGGTCTTTAAGGAGAAGACCTTGCCTTTGCTGGTAAAAACGAGAAGTGAATCGTGGGTATTGGCGGCGGTTAGGAGGGAAACTTCGTCGGTGTCCTTGACGGTCATACCGGCGACACCCTTGCCCCCCCGTCGCTGGCTTCTGAAGGTGTCGATGGGCATGCGTTTGATGTAACCGGTTTTGGTCAGGGTGATAATCGTTTCTTCGTTGGCGATCAGGTCCTCCTCGGAGAATTCGCCGACGGCGTTTTTGTAGACCTTAGTCTTTCGGGCGTCGCCGTAGGTCGAGGCCAACTCTTTCAGTTCGTCTTTAATTATTTGAAGTACTCTCTTGGGGTCTTTGAGGACAGCGATGAGGAATTTGACTTTGGTCATCAGTTCGTCGTATTCATTTTGGAGTTTTTCCCGCTCGAGGTGGGCCAGTTTTTTCAGCTGCATTTCAAGGATGGCAAGAGATTGAAGTTCGGAGAAACCAAACTTGCTCATCAGGTTTGTCTTGGCGGCATCGGTACTCTCGCTCTTTTTGATGGTTTCGATGACCTGGTCGATAACGTCAAGGGCTTTCAAAAGACCTTCGAGAATATGGGCGCGGGCTTTGGCGTCTTTGAGTTCGAATTGACTGCGTCTGACGATGACGTGCTGCCGGTGATGGGTGTATTCGGTGAGTATTTGTTTGAGGTTAAGGAGATGGGGGGTGCCATCGCCCGTGAGGGCGACCATATTGGCTGGAAAACTGCTTTGGAGTTCGGTGTGCTTGTAGAGATTGTTCAAGACACTCTTCGGTTTGGCGTCGCGCTTGAGTTCGACGGCGACGGTCATGCCCTTGCGGTCGGATTCGTCACGAAGATCGGAAATACCGTCGAGTTTTTTCTTCTTGACCAGGTCGGCAATATGGGTGATGAACCTGGCTTTGTTGACTTGATATGGAAGTTCGGTAATGGTAATTTGATAGCGGCCATTTTTCTTCTCGACGATTTCGGCTACTCCCCGATTGACGATATTGGCCTTACCGGTGAGGTAGAGTTTTTTGATTTCATTTTGGTCAAAAATTTGGCCAGCGGTTGGGAAATCGGGGCCCTTGATATGGGTGACCAGTTCCTCGATTTCAATGTTGGCCTCCAGGTTGCCAACCAATCTCTTGCTGTCGACTGACTCGAGTTCGTTGTCCCCCACCGTTTCGGTTTCGGTAATCTCACTTTTATCAATTAAAGCGGAAATGGCGGCCACCACCTCGTTTAAGTTGTGCGGCGGGATTTTGGTCGCCATACCGACAGCGATACCATCGGAGCCCATGAGGAGCAGATTGGGTAATTTAGCGGGGAGAACAGTCGGTTCCTGTTGACTGCCGTCGAAGTTGTCGATGAAATCAACAGTACCTTTGTCGATATCTTCGAGAAGTGGTTCAGCGATCCTTGAAAGACGACACTCTGTGTATCGCATGGCAGCTGCGGAATCGCCGTCAACCGAGCCGAAGTTGCCCTGACCATCAACCAGCTGGTAGCGCATGGAAAAATCCTGAGCCAAACGGACGAGGGTTTGATAGACGGCCTGGTCACCGTGGGGGTGGTATTTACCAAGCACTTCTCCGACGACACGGGCGCTCTTTTTGTAGGCGGAGCGGTAAGTCAGGCCCATTTCTTTCATGGCAAAAAGAATGCGCCGGTGGACCGGCTTCAAACCATCGCGGACATCGGGGAGGGCGCGGGCGACGATGACGCTCATGGCGTAGTCGAGATATGACCGCTCCATTTCCTCGACGATTTTCACCGGTTTGATTAGACCGAATGGGGTTTTCTCGGTCTCCCAAGAAGACTCGCCAATGATTTCAGAGGCTAGTTCGTCAACCGGTAGTTTTCTTTCTTCGTTATCCATAAACTATTTTTTTAGGACGGCCTCGATCGGGGGGGCGAAGTCCTTTTTTCGGCTTAATTTGGGACCGATATCCAGAACATTAGCCACAGCTTTGCCGCCAAAGGCTTTCTCGGCCACGGCGATTTCTTCATCACCGCCAAGAAGTAATTTAGTATTGACCTTGAGGATATCGGAGACCGCCAGGAAGATCAAATCGAAACCCTCGGCTTTTTTGACTGCCTCTATGGCGGAAAGCAGTTCGGCCTTTCGGTTGGCCAGGACCTCAGCCTGCTCGACAGTCTCGATTTGCCCAATCAGGGTCTTTTTGGCAAACTCATAAATTTTATAATCGTTTTTGACGATTTGTTCGGGGGTCAATGAGCCGAGATTACTCTTGGCCCGGAAGATTTCCAGAGTTAAGGCGTCAACGTCGCTAATTCCACTAATTTTTGCCAGGTCGGTTACGGCCTGGCGGTCTTTGTCGGTAGTGGTGCTCGATTTGCCGCCGACGGTATCGGAGAGAACGGCCGAGAGCATCAGTTTGGCCAAGGTCGGCTCGATGGTGAAACCATACTGCATAAACTTCAGATAGACGATGGTATTAGTGGAGCCGATGGGCAGGGCGGTGATCTTGATGGCGTGATTGAGATTGATGTTGAACTTGTGATGGTCAATGATGGCCGTAATTTGGTCCTGGGGCAGATTGTCTAAACGCTGATCGACTTCGTTATGGTCAACCAGGACGATTCTGTCCTCCGGTTTGATATCAGCGGCGGTAATTAACTTTGGAGCGGTAACCCCAAACTTGCCCAGAACAAACTCGGTCTCTGGGTTAATCGGATTGGCGATAACAGGAGTGGGATTTATATCTCCTCTTAACTTGCGAAATTCGGCCACAGCCAGGGCAGAAACGGTAGCGTCAAGGTCGGGTTTTTTATGGCCGATGATGTAGGTGATCATACGTCAAGGTTGGCTAATTTAGAATGGGTTTGAATAAACTTCTTGCGGGGGGCGACTTCGTCCCCCATCAGGATAGAGAAGACTTCATCGGCGCGGGCGGCATCATCGATTCTAACTTTTTTCAAAGTGCGGGAAACGGGATTCATGGTCGTTTCCCAAAGCTGTTCGGCGTTCATCTCGCCTAAACCCTTGTAGCGCTGGATACCGACCTTGTCGCGGACGCTCTTTTCCAGGGTGGCCAGGTAATCTTCTTTGTCCTGGTCTGTGTAGACGTACTTCTCGACCTTGCCGTGGGCGATTTTGTACAGGGGGGGCATGGCCATATAGATATATCCCCCATCGACGACCGGCCTTAAGTGTCTGAAGAAGAAGGTTAAAAGCAAGGTGCTGATGTGGTCGCCGTCGACATCGGCGTCGGTCATGATGATGATGCGGTGGTAGCGCAGTTTAGCGAGGTTGATGGTCTCCCCTATCCCGATGCCCAGGGCGACAATCAGGTCCTTGAGTTCTTCGAACTCGACAATCTTGTCGAGACGAGCCCTTTCGGTGTTTAAAATCTTACCCCCGAGGGGCAAAATGGCCTGATGAGCGCGGTCTCTCCCCTGCTTTGCACTGTTGTGAACGAATACCCCTGATGCGAGAGCGAAATTATGGGTTTCGGGCACCTCTAGGTCGTAAACGTCGATTCTTTTGTTCAGTTTAACAACCCGTTTTATTCGGTGGTTATAGTTTTTAACCGCCTCTGACAAACGTTCTTCTTTTCCGGCAAAAAATCGGTCACGAATGGTTTCATAGCGAAGCAGCGACCGATCATTAGTTGTGTTCCTGATGGCTTGATAGGCTGATTTATCGACAAGTTTGGAACTTAGGTAAATTTTATGCAAGGTTGATAGGGCTTTGTTGAGGTAGGTTTGGTTGTAGGTGACCAGGCGTTTTGATCTAAACTCGGTTGTCCATTGTTCCTTGGTCTTTTGACTGCGCCACTGCCGGAGGCCGTCATCTGCCCATTGTTTTTGAGAGAGTTCCTTAAGAATAACTTTGTATTCCGGGTGTTTTTCGAAAAAGAGGGTGACGCGTTTTGATTGTTCTTCTTTGTTTTTGTCGTCGCTCCAATATTTTTTCTGTTCCTGGTTAAGTAATTTGTTGTTTTTATTCCTGTATGCCTCATTGGTGGCGTAGAATTCCAAAAACTTTTTGGTCATATAGTTTTTGTAGTCTCCATCCTGCCACTGTTTTTTAGCCCGCTCACTTAGGGTTCGGCGCATAGCGGGAGTCGTCATGGCCCGTCTGACTTTTTCTCTGAACTCCGGTGCCTGGTGGAGTTTGGCGGTTTTTGCCTTGACGTCGGGACGGTGGAGGGTCGTCTCTAAGATGCCTTGGTGGAGTTTTAGATGTTCGTCTTTGGAGATTCTCTGGATATTGTCTGGATTGTTGTTTAGTTTGTTGAAGTCAAGGTGATGTCGGTGGTCACCGGTGTTGACAAAATAGTGTTTATTATCCAGGTTATAATCATCGGCTAGAACGTGAGTGAATAGCCACCGGTGTTGGCCGGGATCAAAGGCCATTTCATAGCCCTCGATGGTGATCCGTCTGCCTAGGCGGGAGAGTTGGCGGCGAAGCGGCATAAGAGAATCACTGGTTTTTAAGTCACCCGCTTTTTTGTACGATCCGTCTCTTAACATAAATGGATGATCGGGGGTACAAATAATTTCCTCGTCGTTGTCTAAGACGATTTTTACTACTGTGGCATTTTGTTTTGTTCTTCTCGGAGACTTGATGGGTAAAATACCGATAGACCCGTTGTTTTTTAAGGTATAGCAATAATTTTTTTTGCCGGATTTATCTTCCATCACCAACTCCCTAAAAGATAGATTGCGGCCATCAGTAAGGGCGACTTTGGTGTCAGCCGAAAAACACCCACCGGCTGAATCACCTTCGACGATGAAGAGTTCGCTATCGGCGGGGTCTTTGCTTTGACAGTCGGCCAGTTTACCGGGCAGGGTCATACCCTCCA
>CAYGRQ010000037.1:2325-6502 GCA_964352325.1 uncultured Pseudomonadales bacterium | reverse complement strand
GATAAGATAGTCGAGTTTCTTAATTTTCATAATATCTCCACTATTATATCACCATCCGATGGTATAATCAGCCTCAAATGGGCAGATTCTCCTCCCTTATTCGCTTCTTGCCTGGTTTCCGCTCAACTGGACACCCCATCAGAAAAATACTCGCCTCTGTCTCGTATGGCTTCACCATTCTCATCGCCCTGGCTTTGATGTTTGGTCCACCCACCTTCACCCTCGCCAGCAACCAAATCTCCTCCAACTCCGACACCGCCCGAATTTCCGGCCACGCCACTGACCCCAACTCCGAAATCCTCCTCATCCAAAACGGTCAAACCATAGCCAAAGCCAAGCCAGATCCACAATCCAAAGATTTTTATCTCGATCTGACATCTCTCTCATCTGGCACTCATACCTACTCCGTCATGGCCTGTTCCCAAAAGAAGTCGGACAATTGCAGTTCCCGCCAACCCGTAACCGTCACCGTCGGCTCTGTCGCCGGGGCCACTTCCACACCAGCAGCCGCCACCTCCCCGACGCCCACACCCGCAAACCTCGTCCAAATCACCAACGTCATTGACGGCGACACTGTCAGGCTATCAATTAATAAAGTCGTCCGTCTGATTGGCATAGATACCCCGGAAATTCATCTGGAAAGGTGACGAATTAATCAACGAAACCTTGGTAGCTCAAGGCTACGCTAGGGTTTCCACTTACCCACCCGACGTCAAATATCAAGATAGATTCCTCGCCGCCAAAGCGGCCGAAAAGGGCGACACCAGTTATTTCACCGAGGAATTTCGAAAGAGACATAGCTCCACCTGGGACCTCCACCCCAGACGAGACGCTTGGCGTCCCATCAGCCACAAAAAATACACCAACCAAGAGCTGGTTAAGTAGCTACCCTCTCCCTATCAAACTATCAACTAATATGTCCAGGTTCCGAACCTGTATGGGTTCGGCACCTGAAACAAGACGCCGACTCTACACTCCTAAACCTTGACATGCTAACATGATGTTAGATGGACCAAAACCTGCTCTTTGCGACCAATAGCAATCCCGACCTGGTCGCCAAAATTTGTGAACTGGCCGGCTTGCACCAAGCCAAATACCGTCTCGGCCGCTTTGCCGATGGCGAGATCTCCCTCCACCTCGACGAACCGATCGCCCTCAAGGTCGCTTTTGTCCTGGGTAGTTTCTATCCCCCGGCCGATAATCTGATCGAACTTCTAACCTTAATCAACACCCTCCACATCAACGGCGTCGCCAAAGTTGTCGCCGTCATCCCCTATCCGGGTTACGGCAAGTCCGATCGCCTCGACCAACCGGACATTCCCGTCAATGCCCGCCTTACCATCGAATGTCTCGAAATCGCCGGGGCCGATCAATTCATCACCCTCAATCTTCATAGCCAGCTCATCAACCGCTATTTCCGCGTTCCCCACCAGGATCTCTCCGCGATGCCCCTCTTTGCCGAAAAACTGAAAACAGACGGTCTCGGTAGCCTCACCGTCGTCGCCCCCGACCAGGGTGGTATCGACCGGGCCGGCGACTACGCCAAGGCCAGCGGCCAAAACGACATCGTCGTCATCGAAAAACACCGTCCCCAAGATGACCAGACCGAAGTTGTCAGGATCAATGGCGCGGTCGAAGGCCGCGACCTCATCCTGATTGACGACATGGTCCAGACCGGTCTGACCCTCATCACCGCCGCCGCGGCCCTCAAAAAGCAAGGCGCCAAAGATATTTACGCCGCGGTCGCCCACTTTGTCTACTCCGCCCGCGCTCTTGAACCCATCACCAACGATGCCAATATCAAAAAAATCTATATCACCAACTCCATTCCCGTCCCCACCGAGGTCACCTTGCCTGAAAAATTCGCCGTTCTGCCAATTGAACCCCTTCTGGCCGAAGCCATCAAACCCCTGCTAACAGCCTGATCACCTCGTCATCAGAAACTTGAGGAAATTCATCATAATACGCCCCCACCGCCCCCAGGAAATCGATAGGCGCGTCCAGATAGACTACTTCGTCAGCCTCTTTCTTGATCTTTTCCAGCATTTCCGCGGGCAAGACCGGAATCGCTGCCACTAGTTTCGCCGGTTTCAAGTGGCGCACTTCCCTAAACGCCAGCAAAAAAGTCATCCCCGTCGCCACCCCGTCATCAACCACAATCGCCGTTTTCCCCGCCACGGCGGGGCGGGCCCGGTCACCCAGATATGCTTTTCTTCGCCTGATCGCCTCCTGCCTTTCCTCCTCAACCGCCCTGTCTAACCATTCCGGATCCAAGACAGCTTTTTCACTCGGGTTACACAAAATGTCATGATTCTCCGCCACCACACAAACAGCATACTCCGGATTGTTTGGGTGCCCTATCTTTCTAGTAATTACTAGATCAAGTGGAGCCTGCAGCGCCTTCGCTATCTCCGCCCCCAAAACCACCCCACCCCGCGGCACGGCATAAATCACCACTTCCTTACCGGCATAACGCTTTAATTTGTCCGCGAGCATTACTCCCGCCTCCCGCCGATCCTTAAATCTCACTGGTTACATGGTATCACCAAGGCCCAGTGTTCGACCACCACGAAAAGTCTCTATCTCACAAACTCTTGCCAGTTATCTTTGTTTATTACTGCAAACCCTGATCCTGGATAAGTTCCCAACCAAGATTTAGGCACTCTCGTTCTTTTTTTGGAATATTTAAATTCAAATCCTGTCAACTTCCCTCCCCCTTCCTCTACCAAATCGAGTTCTGCCCCGCTAGATAATCTCCAGTAATGGTGAGAGTAGATCTCGCCGGCATAACTCAATCGCTTGGCCCGTTCTACCATCAAAAAGTTTTCCCACAATTTTCCTACATCGTCTCTATCTTTAAGTAGGTTCAAATTCCCAATAAGAGCGTTTCTCACTCCCAAATCATAAAAATATATCTTATCCATCTTGGTCACTTCTTTGCGCAAGTTCCGAGAAAAGCCGCCCAGGCGGAAAATGACAAAGGACTTTTCCAATAAATCAATATATCTATCCACCGTAACTCGGCTTAATTCCAAGGCTGTCGCCAACTCTGCCAAAGATACTTGAGAACCAATCTGAAAGGCCAACAGTTTCAACAAATCTCGAATTTTGGCTGAATTGCGAATATCGCCAAATTCAAGTAAATCTTTATACAAGTAAGTATCTAACAAATTACGCAGATACTCGGCCCTAGCTTCGGCACTGCTTATAGAAAAGATCTCTGGATACGAACCAAATATTAATCTCTCCTCCAGCCCCGCTTCCAATTCATAAGCCGTATTGGTCTGAGCCAGTTCTCCTATCGAAATTGGCCACAATTTATAACTATAAGCTCGCCCGGTCAACGGTTCGCTTATCTTACTGGCTAGATCTAAAGACGAAGATCCTGTTACAATCATTTTCAATCCTTTGAAGTTGTCTAGTATTATCTTTAGAGACAAACCTATCTCTGGTATTCTTTGTGCTTCGTCCACAAACAAAATATCATACCCCGAAACTAACAATTTAATTTTAGACAGTTCCCGGCTGGTCAAAGCTTCCCACCATCCACCTCGTTGATCACCATTAAGAGTTAGGGCCTTTCCTCCCAGGAACCCAATTATTTCGTTTGCCAATGTCGTCTTGCCCACCTGGCGAGGACCATACATTACGACCCCTTTTTGAGCTTCATTCAAAGACTTGATTATTTGTGGCCTTAGGGTTCGGTTAATATCCATGCTTCATCCTAGCACGACTGCTGATAGTTGTCAACCGAAATAGCGCTGTTTCCATCAGTGTATTAATGCAAATGGAGTTGCGAACATTTCAAACCGCCGGTATTACCAAGGCCCACCTCTCGACCACCGTATTCTCCCGGCCGATGTCCCAAAAGTGCCGCGTCAGCCAATCCTTCTCAATCTTCCGTAATCCCCCATATCCCGGCGAAATCGGGTTCGGATCCATGACCCAAACGTCAGTGCCGATTATTTTATCGAGCACGACATAGTGCCCGTCTTCGCAACCACCCTCCCCGTCCATAAAATTTACGATCACCGCGTTCTTTTGGGCCAACTGTCCCAGCTCCTCCAAACTCTTGCCGATAACTTCATCAGCCTCGGGGACGAACGCCCTCGCCCCTCTCAACATTGACTCGTGATCGGTGCCCCAATCCGGGTCATAAGGCGCCATTTTCGCCAAC
>CAYGRQ010000037.1:0-2225 GCA_964352325.1 uncultured Pseudomonadales bacterium | reverse complement strand
GACTCGTGATCGGTGCCCCAATCCGGGTCATAAGGCGCCATTTTCGCCAACTCTTCTTGAGAAACAGGAAAACCCAAAGCGGCCAAACCCATCGCTAATACTGCCGGCCCGCACCAACCGACAACTTTTCTTTCCTGGTAGAGATACGGTTTTCGCCCAACCATGATTTGTTTATACACCACCCACCCTATATAATCCAAGTCCTGAAGCTACCGCTCGAGACAGCCTACGGGGTGGCCTTAAGTAAAAAATGATATAATTATCTCGTGAGAAAAACAACTTCAGTGAATCAATATCGGCTCCCAATAGAGGTCGTGCGTGACGACGAGGGGTATCTGGCCTCGTGTCCAAATTGGCCGGATTGCTACGCCCAGGGAGATATGGTAGACGAAGCTATATCCGAAATATCCGCCGTGGCTGCTGGCCTAATTGAACTATATCAAGAAGAAAACAAGCAGATCCCCCTAAGATTCGTCAAGGAAATAAAATCTCCTGCCAAAATCAGCCTCGATATTCCCTTAATGGTTGCCGTGCAATGAAGCCCTTGCTTTACCGGGAGGTAGTCAAAAAGGCCCGCCAAAAACTTGTGTCATTCCCCACCACCGAGAAGTCCGACCAGGCACCATAAAAAATATCGTCCGCCAGATGGGGCTAACCGAAAAAGAGTTTTTGAAATTGTAAAACATCAAGAGGTCGAACTTCTTGATCAACTTGTTTATAACACCACCCATCCTATATAATCCAAGTCCTACCACCCACCGAAGGCCCTCGACGCCAGTCGGGGCCACTCGCACCTTCCAAAAAAAGAGAGGATAAAAACAAAATGTGTTTCTCGTATCCCGCTCCTGGGACGGACATTTTCAAAGAACTTCAAAAAGGCTCTGTGATCGTGCTACTCCGAGGCGCCGGCAGTCCAAAAGTTGAAAACGCCTCCATTTCGGAAGTCATCCTGGCCGTCGACAAGTTTTCCGCGCTGACCAACACCGGCCGTCTCCTCTGCTGCAACGACGCACTCTTGATCGAGGCCACTGGTGACATGCTGGCCGATGGCGAGTACGAAATCGCGCCCGAGGCGCACGAATTGCTGGCACGAGCCGAGGACGCGCAATCCGACGACTAGATAACACAAACACTAATGCCCGGCAGACGGGTGGCTGCCGGGCCATCTTTATATAAAACATGAACCGACTCGAACAAATCCAGGCAGTCCTGGAGGAAAATAACCAGCCAAAATTCCGTTTAGAACAAATAAAGACTGCGATCTTTTCAGATAGTATTTCACGCTACAGCCAGATTTCCAACCTATCAAAACCATTAAAAGAGCAAATCATTTCTGTTTTGGGCGATGAAATTCTGACTCTGACCAAAGTCCACGAAGCCAAGGGCGAACAGGCCCACAAAGTTCTTTTTGCTACCCGCGATAATCATCAGATTGAGTCCGTCCGACTCCAGTACAAAACCCACACCGCTCTTTGTATTTCCACCCAATCCGGTTGCGCCCTCGGCTGCCTCTTCTGCGCTACCGGCGCCATCGGTTTCAAAAAGAACCTCTCTGCCGATGAAATTCTCGATCAAGTCCTCTACTTCACCAAAAACAATCCAAGCGAACCGGTTGAGCGCGGTGCCGATTCCCAAATCGGCCTGCCCGTTGATTCGATCATCTTTATGGGTATGGGCGAACCCCTGGCCAACCCGGACAATACCTTTGCCGCTATCGACCTCATGACGGACAAAGATCTTCTTGGCATCTCCCCCCGTCACTTATCCATCTCTACTGTTGGTATCATTCCGGGCATCGAAAAACTCACCCGCGACTATCCCAATATCAACCTCGCCTTCTCGCTCCATAACCCCTTCAACGACGAAAGATTCAAATTAATGCCCATCACCCGCACCTATCCCATCGAAAAAGTGCTGGTCGCTATCGACAATCATTTAAAAATCACCAACCGCAAGGTCTTCATCGCCTACATTCTCCTGGCCGGAGTCAATGCTAGCGCCAGACACGCCCTCGCCTTAGCCAACCTCGTTAACGCCACCCCGGACAGAAAACGCCTCCTCCACGTTAACCTCATCCGCTACAATGCCGGCGCTAGCCTTACTCACTACCAAAAACCAAGTAATTCCGTCGTTGAAAGATTCCAAAGTATTCTCACGAAAAATAAGGTTCACCACACCCTCAGACAAGACTTCGGCACCGATATCCAAGCTGCCTGCGGCCAACT
>CAYGRQ010000036.1:0-6678 GCA_964352325.1 uncultured Pseudomonadales bacterium | reverse complement strand
GAAATTAAAAAACTGGAAATGGGTCCCCCTGATTCTCTCAGGGGTGGTAATACTAGCCTACGCGAATGGGTTAAATAATGATTTCGTCTCAGATGATATCTCCGCCATCGTCGATAACCCTCATCGAGCCGAATTTCTTTGGAGCGCCCGGCAATGGCCGATGGGCGCGGTCCTCTACGGAATCAGATCCACGGTGGCCCAGATAGCCGGGTTAAATCCTATCCCATATCGACTGGTAAATGTCCTTTTCCATCTGGGGACAACCAATCTCTTATTTTTGATTCTGTCTGGAACGATTGGTTTCGGATTGGCTTTCGCTTCCGCCTTGATATTTGCGGTTCACCCAATATTGGTCGAGGGAGTAACCTGGATATCCGGTGTTCCCTACTCCGGATATGCCTTTTTTATATTACTGGCTTTTTGGCTATACCGGCACGAAGGGAAAAGAATAAATTATTGGTTGAGTATTGTAAGTTATTTGGCGGCGCTGTCGTTTCAAGCAATCGGGATGGCTTTTGCTCCAATCTTAACTATTTATGAGATATTTAATAAAAGAATCAGGAAAAGTTGGTGGAAGTTGATCCCGTTTTGGTTGATTGGTGGTATTTTCGCCTTGTTTATGATTAATCAAGTAAGCGCGAGAGAGGCGGCCAACGCGATCGCTTCGGGCTGGACGGCGGAAAGATACAACTCGTTAATCCAAATTCCGGTAGCGATAGGCAGTTATGTTCAGTTGTTTTTTTGGCCGGATAAATTGACGCTATATCACTCTGAAATGTCGTTTACGGAGAACGGGTTTGGAATTTTGGTGGTAATTAGTCTTGTTGTTTTGGCGTTGTTTATCTGGGGCCTGTTTAAGGAAAAGCGGTTAAGTTTCTGGCTGGCTTGGTTTGTCTTGTCAATCGCACCGACGCTAACCCCCTGGGGAGTGAATTGGGTGGTGGCGGAAAGATATGTCTATCTGGGCACGATCGGGCTAGTTGTGAGTACTCTGGTTCTTTACCAAAGACTAATCGGTAGGAGAATTCCCCGGGAAATTAACTTGAGTATTTTATTGATTATTTCTATTTTGTTGTTGGCGAGAACGATAACCAGAAATGCGGATTGGAAAAATCAAGACAGCTTGTGGTTGGCGACGGCCAAATATTCACCATCGAGCGCTCAAAACCATAATAATTTGGGAGATGTTTATTCGCGCCGGAAAGACTATGCCAAGGCAGTTGAGGAATTTAAAACGGCGATCGCCATCAACCCCCGGTACGCGGACGCGTATCATAATCTGGGTAATGTGTATCTGCAGATAGGCGACCTTGATGAGGCCGAGGTGAACTACAAAAAAGCACTGGAAATCAATCCTAATCTTTGGCAATCAGCCGCGCAACTGGAGGCACTCAAAGAGGCCCTACGACTCAAGGTGGTTCGTTGAGGTGTACTTTAGTTTCAGGTCGGGGTCATCGGCCCACAAATCATGGTGATAATCATCGTAGTAATGAAGAATGTGGGTGCGATAAAAAATTGCCAGATAGTCGGTAGCAAAGTTTGTCACCGCTTGCCAGGTGACGTTGCTGGCAAAATTATACTGGAGCTCGATCGGTGATTCGTAAATCCGGGAAAATCCCAAGCGGTTGGCTACGGCTAGAATTTCCAAATCAAAAGCCCAACGCTTGACCAATAGTCTCGGGAGCACTTTTTCCAAAACTTCGCGGCGAAATACTTTAAGGCCGGTTTGGGTGTCGGAGATGTTTAGGCCAAAGAAAAGACGGGTGGCCCGTTGGACTATAAAACTTAAGATCTTTCTGTCTAGAGGGTAATTGACCCGACTGGCGTGGTGGCGCTTACTGCCGACAACAATATCAGCCCGGTACCATTTCAGGTGTTCCAAGGCCAAGCCGATACCGCTGGCGTTCAGATCATTCCCGGCATCGATAAAGGCGATTATCCCTCCCCTGGCCCGGGCCATGCCGTAACGGACTGCGTAGCCTTTGCCGCGGTTTTCGGGATAGTAAAAAACTTTTATCCGCGGACCGCGGACTGACTTAGCCAAATCGGCGGTTTCGTCTTTGGCTGAATTCGGGCCATCGACGACACAGATAATTTCGTAAGGGCAACTAAGTTCTTCGAGGTATTTTTGGATACCAAGTAGATCGCGGTCAATTGTCGGGCAGTTATAGGCGGGGACGATGACGGAAAGAAGGCTTGAGTCGGCTCTCAGCGGTTGGTCAATGATGTTTTTTTTCATTCAGGACCGATTATATATCGAAGCCTTGACTTCACCGAGCAGAGGAATAAAAAGGAAGGATTCGACAGTCAGGTTTATCCAAACCACCTGGGAGATGTCCTGATGAAAAAGGCTGATGAGAAGGGGCTGGGCAAGAGCGGCGAGGAGAAAATAACGGTTGGCTTGGGGCTGGCCGATAGCCATTAGGTAGGAAAGAGCAAAAAGATTTAGGGAGAACAAGAGCATGGAGACGGCAAAGAGAGGCAGGAAGGCGGCCGCTTGGGCATAGTTGGCGCCGGAAAAAAGAGAAACGATCAGGCCCGGGAAGATAACGAAAACAGAGGTGCCAGCCAGCCCAAAAAGCATGACGATACCGCCAAGTTTTAAAAAGACTGACCGCGCGGTTTTTGTGGCCGCCTGACGGTGGGCGGCCACCGGAAGAACCAAGGAAATGAGAGGGCCCAAGCCGAAGTAGACCATCCGGCCCAGGACAGAAAGAGAGGCATAGATTCCGGAAAGATGTTCGCTGAAAAAATAACGGACCAAGAGAACGTCGGAAGAAATCAATGAGGTCGTGCCGAGAGCGAAAATCAGGCTATAACCGGTAAAACCGGACAATTTGAATGTTTCCGGCTTTCCGCCGGCTTTGGGGTAAACCGCTTTGCGGATAAGAAAAAGGGTCATCAGGATTCCAATCAGGCTGGCAACTAGTTGAGCCAGAACGGCGCCAGTGGCCGAAAGTCGGGCCGAGATAAAGAGCGCCGCCAGGGCGATAGTGAGAATGGCTTCGACGACCCCGACGCCGATGCCGGCCACGAAACGTTGGAAAGCATTAAGATATCCCCGAATTAACGTCCCAGCAAAATTGAGAAAAAGACTAAGGCCCAAGATAACGAAGGCGCCCTGATGAGCCCTGAAGATCACCGCCAGTGGGCGGCTGGCAAAGATAAGAAGAACCCCCATAAGCAGAGAGTAGGGGGTGATTTTACCCAAGAAATAATAAAAGAAATGATTAATAGTTCGCTCCTGGTTTTTACCTTTAAACTCGGAGACGTACTTCGTCACAATAGTATTGATGGTGCCGTTAGGAATTCCCAGGAGATACATCAAAGACAAATAGGCGAGAAATTCGCCGTACTCGGATGGCAAAAGCAAACGGAGTAAGACCAGGTGAAAAAGGTAACGACCGGATCCAAGTAAAAAATTGCCAAAATAGTAAATAGCGGATGAGCGCGCCGCTGGAGTGGAGAAGATACTAATGAAGCGCCGCATAGAATGAATTGATGTTGATTATAAATTGTTCCACTTGATCTTTTTCAGCCCACAAAATAACCACGGGTAAAGAAAACAATGAGAAAAACAGCGGCGATGATATTGACGGCCAAGTAGATTTTTTTAACTAACGGTTTCTGGTTGCCATACCAAAGTGAAAGGAGAATAAAGGCGGGAAAAATAGTCAGGACATGGCGGGGTAAACCAGCAAAAGTGCCGGTAAGGGTGGGAATAAGATAGGCCAGGAGGGTGAAAATGGCGTAGGAGCGGCGCAGTTTCTTGAAAGCAAGAATGGTAAGAATAAGAAAGAGAACGCCGACGGCAAGCTCTATGACGATGGTAAAAAAGAGGGGGTTGGCCCACTGACTGCCAATGAGCATTCTGCCGTAGCGGTAGAAAACTTGGTGGAGCAAGATCAGCTTACCAATAACCAGATTTGGTCCAAAGTCGGGGCTAATTTTAAGAAAATAAAAAGCGTCCCCTGTTTTGGTAACTAATAATTTCATATAAGCAAGCAGGCCCAGGGGTGGCAGGAGAAGCCAAACCAGCGGGGTACGATCGCGGTTCTGTCTCATCTCCCAGATGAGAGCGGGCCAAAGAAAAATTCCGTCGACTCTCGTGGCTGAAGCGAATAACCCCATTAAACAGGCAAGGAAAAACATTTTTTTCCTAACAAAATAAAAGGAAAGGACGATGGTGAGAAGAAAAAAGGACTCGGTATAGACGGCGCCAAAGAAGAAAGCGGTGGGGAAAACGAGGAGAAGTAGGATGGTGTTTTGGGCGACTTTCTCTTTGTGATCAAGTCGGACCAAGCGGTGAAGGTAATAAAGAGCCAAAACCAGGCTGACGTGAACCAGGATCAGGCCGGAAACAAGATAGTCGGGGATGATGGTGGTGAGAAGCCTGATCACTGCCGGGAAGAGCGGAAAGAAGACATAGGTGCCGGGCTTTAGAGGATAACCATAGCCGAAGCGGGCCAGGTCAAGGAAATCTGCCCCGGCAAAGTTGGACCAAATGCCGGCCAGATAGGAGAAGGAAACATTGGCTCCGAAAGTTTGGCAGCAATCTTTGATGGGAAGAATGAAGACAGCCAAAACGGCGACGGCCAAAATCAAAAGTCGCCAAAGAAAAACTGATTTAAATATTTTTCCGATAGACAGCATACGTCAATTGGGCCGTCTTGGCCCAGGTAAACTCCCCGGCTTTGATAATCCCCGCTTTGATTTGCCTAGCTTTTTCTTTGGGAGCAAGGGCAAGGGCTCTGGCAAGGGTTTGTTCGATCTCTTTTTGATTGGTTGGGTCGAAGGAGTGGATTTCCGGTGGGTAAATCTCCGGCAAACTACCGGTGTCAGACGAGACCACCGGGCAACCGGCGGTCATGGCTTCGAGAAGAGGCATACCGAAGCCTTCGTAGAGAGAGGGTTGGCAATAAACTGAAGCCAGACGATAAATAACATTCAATTCGTCGGAAGAGACAAAACCAAGAAGGTGAAAAAGAGGGCTCCCGGAAATCAGCTGTTGAAGTTTTCGGAACTGTTTTATTTCGGGATGAATTTTTTGGATGCCTAAAAGTTTTTTTAGAGAAAAGGTTTCGAGCGGAGGTTTTACGAACTCCCCGCCGACAAGAACAAGATGGACGTTGAGATTGATAGCGGCCTGGGCCAGGCGGACCAGATTTTTGTTGGCATTGATGCCGCCGACATAAAGGAGGAAACGATCGGGTAGCTGGTATTTTCTTTTGATTGAACGGATAAAATCACGGCTCGGTTTCCGTTGGTAACCGGGGTCGGCGGCCAGAGGAATGACGAAAACTTTATCAGGATCGAGATGGAAAAATTTGATGAGGTCTTTTTTGCTATTAAGAGAGTCGGTAAGTACAGCCGAGACGTGCTTGATGGCGCATTTTTGAGTAAAGAGAGCCAGTCTGGCCCGAAGGCCAAGGGGGTAGAAGTCGGGTAACACCAGAGGGGTCAAATCGTGAATGGTAACGACGGTGGGCAAAGAAAGACTTTGGGGCAAGGTCGGGTAGAAAAGATCAAAAAAGGGATAATGGATCAAGTCGGGGTTTTCCCCAACGATTTCAAGGCCATCGAGTTTTGACAAGGCTTCGACCAGATTATTTCGATAAAAGCCGACTCCCCGGCCGGCCGAATGTTCACCGCCTTCGATTTTGACTTTAATCTTTGGCATTTTTATAGAGTTCCCATAATTTCATATAAGAGAAAGCAAAATGAAGGCCGGAGTAAAGGGAGAAGACAAAACCGGGGAAGCCGTCGAGGAAACCGCGGTAGCGGACATATAAAGAGATAAACGTGCCCGCCGGTTTGATGAATAAATAGTTGATCGTGTTGAGGAGGGTAACCTTGACGCCGGCTTCTTTTAGTTGGACGGCGGCCAGGGAAGAATAACGGTTTTCGCGAACCAGGTAGCGGCCAAAGTCCGGGGTGGCGTGATGGTCAAGGTCGGCAGTGAGAAAGCCAATGGGACCGTCGACGACCATCTGTTCGTGGACGTCCTTGGCGGGAAGATGGGCCCTGCCCCTTTGAAAGAGACGAATGACGGGATCGGGGTATTGGCCGGCATGTTTTAGTTGACGGCCAAGAAAAAAGTTTTTGCGGGTCAGATAATAGGCGGCCGCTGCTGTCGTCAAGGCCTTTGGTTTTTTGACCAGAAGTTTTTTAATCGGCGAGACCCAGCGGTCAACACCGTAATATTTATCTGACAGTAATAGCTTGATTTCTTTTTTTAATTCCGGGGTGACGATTTCGTCGGCGTCGAGCTGAAGAATCCAATCCCCTTTCGCCAAGTCGTTGGCTTTTTGTTTATTGATGTGGAAGATGGCAGGATTAGTCGTTTTGATGACGCGCGCTCCAAAACTTTTGGCTATTTCGCGGGTCGCGTCGGTCGAGGAACCGTCGACAACGATAATCTCGTCGGCCACGTCTTTGACCGCTTCCAAACAGCGGCTGATATTGGCCGCTTCGTTATAGGTGGCCAGAGTGACGGAGAGCTTCATCGTAAGGTATATTATGGCACAGGATCCCATACAGTGACCACCTAACGTTCCCGATTCTGACTTATTTTTAGATGATCTTGTTTTATCCAGTTGACATTCGGTATTTCTTCGGATTAGCATGGTGTTATGGTTTATGCTTTTTTGGAATATTTTCAGCGGAAACTTCGGACAG
>CAYGRQ010000035.1:0-6704 GCA_964352325.1 uncultured Pseudomonadales bacterium | reverse complement strand
AAACCTATGCAAATCTGCGCTTACCTATGCAAACCTATGCATATTCAAATAGTGACCTCACAGGGAATCGTTCGCTAAGCGTTGTTGGCAGGGACGATGAAAATATAATGTTGTGACCCCGAGCGGATTCGAACCGCTGATCTTCTCCTTGAAAAGGAGACGTCCTGGACCGACTAGACGACGGGGCCAATTGGAGGGCTGTGCCCTACCGTAGCCTTGGCGAAGGTGGGCCCGGTGGGGCTCGAACCCACAACCGCTTCCTTAAAAGGGAATTGCTCTACCATTGAGCTACGGACCCAAACGGACTATATTTTATCATTTGAACCCATCTACCGCCAATTTTGGAAAGAATATCTCCCGGGTGAAGTCTGCGGTCCGTTATGGTATTCTAATAATCATGGAAGAAAAAGAAAAATGTCCTAAGTGCGGTTCATTACTCGGTGATATTGTCGAGACGGCGAGCGGAAAAAAGCTCCAACGCTGTTCCAGTGGATCCTGGAACAAAGAAACCAAAAAGAACGAAGGCTGTGATTACGTCAAGTGGCTCACCATCGAACCCAAAACTCTTGATGAGAAATGTCCCAAATGCGGTCATCCTTTGGTAATGCAGTTCACCCGTTCCGGCAAAAAAATGAAGAAATGCAGTGCCGGAGGCTGGGACAAAGAAACCAAGAAGGCGACCGGCTGTGACTATATCGAATGGGTCAATGGCACCACCGAGAAGCTCGATGAGGATTGTCCGCAGTGCGGCCAAAAACTGGTCCTCTACACCACCGCTAATGGCAAAAGAATGAAAAAGTGCTCAACCTCCGGCTGGGATAGTCAGGCGAAAAAAGCCACCGGCTGTCCTTATATTGAGTGGCTCAAGGGCAATTTCAACCAACCAACCAAAGGCGAGGAATTCCTCCCTCCTGAAGAAGGCATCTTTTGAGAATCAATGAAGCATATTTCATCGCCACTAAACTCAAAAATAAACCGGCATCCGTAACTTTTTATGCCACCGTTTAGTTCATGGCAAAAAAGAAATAAGTATGGCGGAAAAAGTTAAGTCGGCGGGTAAGGGGAAAAAGATTATCGCCGGAGACACCTTTGTCACCAAGGAAAAAAGAAACGTTCGCCTGGCTTCGGTTAGTGCCCCGGAATCAGAGGACTGTGGCGGGAAAGAGTCCAAGAAGGAACTCGAGAAATTAATCTTCGGAAAACCTCTCTATCTTAAGGTTTTATACAATGACATCTACGGTCGCCTTGTCAGTCTGGTCTACACCACCGATGGTTTGGTGAATGAGAAAATGCTCCAGGGGGGATACGCCTACTACAATGGCACGGCGGGGGAGCCGGAGGGGATAAGTAAAGAAGCGGAAAGCGCCAAAACAAACCACATCGGCATTTTCGGCCCCGGGTGCACCCAACTAATTAATCCGGACAATCCCAAATGCGTCATCAAAGGCAACAAACGCCTTCGTGGCGGCGGTACTGCCCAGTATCGTTTTCCCGGTTGCCGGCAGTACAGCAAAACGATCATCCAACTTTATCTGGGCGATCAGTGGTTTTGCACCGAAACCGCGGCCAAAAAGGCCGGTTTTACCAAAGGAGCCGATTGTCTTGATAAGAGTTGGCCATAAAAAGCCTTCGTAGTGGACTAAAGTCTTTCTTTGCTAACCGTTCCTCCCTCCAGCAGGAAGCGACGGAAAAATAAATCGACCACCTCGTTTTTCTTTTCTTTGGTCAGTTTTCCCGGTATCTCCGGTATCAAAGCCCCCCTGATCACTCCATTTCTGATCGCCCAGGCATCGAAAGAACCGCCCAGGTAGCCCCCTGCCGCTTTAGAAAAATAGTGATAACCGTCCTCAAAGATGTAATTTAGAGTCGGGTCCTTTGGGTCATCGGTTCCATCGAGTAAATTCAGTCCGAGAACTTCAATTTCGTCCTTGAATTTTTTCCAAGACATTCCCTCGCCGACACCGCAATTGATGTCATAGAGATAAAAGGTGGATTCCCAAAAGGTGTCCTCGTGAAAAGTTACCATTAGGTCGAACTTACAATTGCGTACTATCGACAAATTCGCTTCGACCTCGGACACCCGACTAGCATCAAAAAAATTGCGGTTTAAATCCAGGCCGTCTACATTAACCCTGGTCCGTGCGGCCACCGCCGAAGGGGAAACCACCGGCACATAAACAAAATCAGGCAGTCTTGCCTCGTATTTTTCAACCGCCCTTTGGACTGACTCAATCACGCCGGATTCATCGCCGTGTGTGCCGGCGTGGATCAGTAGAGTGGGGGACTCGCCGGAAACAAAATAGGGGATTTCGGTCTGCCCCAAAACCTTCAGCAACTGTCTCATATAAAGATTGTACTTGTTTTCGGGTCATATTTGGGTTTAAATGAAGAGGTGATCCAAAAACTTACCTTTAACCCAGCCTCCCCGACCATCATGCATTTGGACTTGAACTCTTGTTTTGCCAGTGTCGAACAGCAGGCCAATCCCCTGCTTCGGGGGAAACCAATCGCCGTCGCCGCCTATGTCTCACCCGGTGGCTGTATTCTGGCCTCCTCGGTCGAAGCCAAGATCTACGGTGTCAAAACCGGTCTGCGGGTCAAAGAAGGGCAACTGCTTTGCCCCCACCTCATCGTTCTACCCGCCGACCCTGACAAGTATCGCCGGGTCCACCTCAAGTTTCGCAAGCTCCTCTCCGACTACACCGACAAAGTCATCCCCAAATCGATTGACGAGTTTGTTTTGGATCTGTCTGATTTCGTTAAATCAGGAATCAATCTCGAGGCGGTAGCCCGCGAAATTAAACAAAGAATCAAAAACGAAATCGGGGATTGGCTCACTGTTTCCGTGGGGCTTGCTCCCAATCGCTTCCTGGCCAAAACCGCCGCCGGTCTTCACAAACCGGATGGTCTGGACGTTATTGATCAAAGTAACTATCAATCCGTCTACCAAAGGTTAATCCTGGTCGATCTCCATGGCATCAATGTTAGAAACGCCGCCCGTCTCAATCGGGTTGGCATCAGTTCCGTCGCCCAGTTTGCCAAGGCCGATATCCAGACCATCCACTCCGCTTTCGGTTCTGTTGCCGGCTATTATTGGTATCTGCGCCTGCGCGGTTGGGAGATCGACGCTGTCGAGTTTGGTTGCAAAAGTTTCGGCAACTCCTACGCTCTTCCCAAACCCTTCACCACCGAGGCGGAATTGGCACCGATTCTTGCTAAACTGGTGGAAAAGACTACCTATCGCTTGCGCCGGGGCGGTTACACCACTTCCGGGGTCCACCTGGCCATTGTTTACCGCGACGGCACTTATTGGCACCGAGGCCTAACCGTTCCCGAGATTTTTGCCAGTAATGACGTTTACCGCTACATCCGCCAATTGCTCCAAAGTTGTCGGGAGACAAAACCGGTCCGAAATCTGGCCATCTCCTGCTTCAACCTCCGAAAGCAGGCCGCTACCCAATTAGTTTTATTTGAAAATGTCTTGAAAAAGAAAAAACTCGCCCAGGCCGTCGATAAAATTAAACGACGCTACGGTCAATACGCTATCGCTTCGGCTCTGACGCTCCCCGCCAAGGAAAACGTCCCCGACCGCATCGCCTTTGGCGGCATTCGCTTTTTCTAGCTACTAAAAACCGGTTTTGGCCGAACTCATCTTTCACGATCTCGTACTGGTATTCTCTGATATCGACAAAATCGGGAATATCGTGGCTGTAATCAATCTCCAGAATTAAGGCGCCGTCTTTCTGCAGTCTATTTTTTGCCTGGACCAATAATTTTTTGATAAGCGTCAGTCCTTCCGGCCCGCCGTCTAGCGCTACCTGGGGTTCATAACCGACAACACTTTCGGGCAGACGCGGTACCCGGCTTGTCGGAATATATGGCAGGTTGGCGATGATTAAATCAAACTTTATTGCCGGATCGATATTGTCCAACAAGTCGCTTTCGACTAATTTAACCTTATTAGTCTCACCGATTAGGCGAGAGAGGTTTTTCGCGGCAATCATCAGGGCCCCTTGACTGATATCCGATAATGTGGCCGTTACTTTCTTGTTTTTCAGTCGCCGGAAAAGGGCAATGCCGATCGCGCCACTGCCCGTCCCGATCTCGGCGAAATCCACCCCTATCTTGTCAGCCAGCAACTTCTCGGCTACATCGACAATTTGAACTGTTTCTACTCTGGGAATAAGAACATCTCGGTTGACCAGGAAATCAGAGCCATCAAACTCGGCGTGTCCGGTAATGTACTCCACCGGCATCTCACCGTACATTGATACATCCTCGCCCCACAAACCATATCTGACTAGCTGGTTTTGCTCGTAAACGCTCCACTTTCTATTCATATTTCCCCATATTGTACTAAACTAGAAGCATGAAAGTTTTAGGCATCGATCCCGGCACCGGTCGGTTTGGCTGGGCCATTGTCGAAAGGGAAAAGGGCAAAGAGTCACTTGTCGACTGCGGCTGTTTAGAGACACCGGCCCACACCGATCTAGCCGTCCGCCTCGAAATCATTTTTAACCAGCTGAATCTCATCATCAAAAAGTTCAAGCCGGAGGCAGCTTCAATCGAAGACTTATTTTTTGCCACCAACCGCAAGACCGCCATGTCTGTCGCCGCCGCCAGGGGCGTCGCCCTGCTTGCCTGCCAAGTGAATAAACTGAAAATTAATAGCTATACACCACTCCAAATTAAATCCTCCCTCACCGGTTATGGCGCTGCCGACAAAAAACAGGTCGCCTTCATGGTCAAGCAAATTCTAAAGATCAAAGAACTGCCCCACTTGGACGACACTATCGACGCCGTCGCCGCCGCCCTGACCCACTTTTCTTTTTGCCGGTGCTAGAATGGGTGCATGATTGGTTTTCTTTCTGGTTTAGTGAAATCACTCCGGGGCCAGCAGGCGGTCATTTTGGTGAATGGCGTTGGCTATACGGTTTCGGTTCCGGCGAGCCAGACACCCGCCATTGGTAAAAATATCGATCTCTATATCCACACCCACGTCCGTGAAGATACCCTGGCTCTTTACGGCTTTAAAGACGAGGTCGCCCTCGATCTTTTCGAGAACCTCATTTCCGTTTCCGGAGTCGGTCCAAAGTCAGCCCTTGCCATCATTTCCGTTGCTTCAGCCGAGGCGATAAAAAAGGCGATTGAGACAACTAACCTCAATTTCTTTACCGCCGTTCCCGGGATTGGCAAGAAAAGCGCCCAAAAAATCATCATTGATTTGAAACCCAAACTAACTCGTCTTGATGCCGACCTTACCAGTCTCGATGGTAATCCGGAGTTGACCCAGGCGCTAAGTCAACTCGGCTTCACCAAAAGTGAAATCATTTCCGTCCTGCCCCACGTTGATGCCGGAGAAGAACTCCAAAACCAAATTAAACAAGCTTTAAAAATGCTCCGATGAGCCAGAACGACTTTCGACCGACCGTTTGGGAAGATTTCACCGGTCAAGACCAGGTTGTCCAGTCACTAAAGATCGCCCTTGCCGCCGCCGCGAAGAGAAAACAAGTCCTAGAACATATTCTTCTTTATGGCCCACCCGGCTTGGGCAAAACCACCTTGGCCCACTTGGTTGCCAAATCAGTCGGCGCCTCGATCAAAATTACCTCTGGCCCCACCCTGACCCGAGTTGGTGATCTGGCTTCTATTCTGACCCAGCTTGAAGAAGGCGACGTTCTCTTCATCGACGAAATCCATCGGCTAAATAAAGCCGTCGAAGAAACCCTCTACCCCGTCATGGAGGATTTTGCCCTCGACATGATCGTCGGCAAGGGCCCCGGCGCCAGAAGCGTCCGTCTCGACCTAAATCCCTTTACCCTTATCGGCGCGACCACTAAAGCCGGCCTGATTAGCGCCCCCTTACGCGACCGCTTTGGTTTGGTCCATCGCCTGAAATACTACCAGGATGATGATCTGGCCGATATCTTAAAGATCGCCGCCAAAAAAATCGGCGTCGTTCTCGACCCCGGCTCGGCCTTCGAAATCGCCAAACGCAGTCGCGGTACTGCCCGCATCGCCTTGAAGCTTCTCCGCCGTGTTAGTGACTACTCGCAGGTGAAACACGCATCGCTACCGACCCCCGAAACCACCAAGCTGGCCCTGGAGTTTTACCAGGTCGACGAATCTGGCTTGGACGAAACCGATCGCCGGCTCTTGACCGCCATCATCAGCGACCACGCCGGTGGCCCGGTCGGCCTGGAAACTCTGGCCGCTCTCATCTCCGAAGACATCGCCACTATCACCGACGTTTACGAACCGTTTCTAATGCAGGCCGGCTTTCTGGCCCGCACCCCCCGCGGCCGCACCGCCACCCCCAAGGCCTACATCCACCTCGGCCTCTCCCGTATATAATTGGCGGTTGTGATTAAATATTTTGTTCTCCTCTTCATCCTCTTATTTTCAGTCGCCTCACCCGCGTTGGCTATCTACGACCCTTTCTCTGTGACCAATAACCGCGTCGGGGTTCACGTCCTCTCGCCTGACGAACTGGAGTCCGCCGCCAGACTGGTCAACAACGACCGCCGGGGTTCCTGGGGTTACGTCACTGTCCCGATCCAGGCTACCGATCGCGATCGGGAAAAGTGGACCAGATTCATGAAAAAAGCGGCCGAGTTGAAAATTATACCCATCATTCGGGTCGCCACCATCGTCGACGGCTCTCATTGGTTGAAGCCGGCTGATAACGACCTGATTGATTTTGC
>CAYGRQ010000034.1:0-6870 GCA_964352325.1 uncultured Pseudomonadales bacterium | reverse complement strand
GAGGATGAAGATCGCATTGGTCCATGACTACATTAAGGAATTTGGGGGTGCCGAACGGGTGTTGCGAGTTTTGGCTGACATGTATCCCGAGGCGCCGATTTACACCGCTTTTCGGGTCAAGGGATCAATTTGCGATAAAGAATTTGCCGACCGAAAGATTATTGAAAGCAAGTGGTCGCTCTTAATTAAGTACGGGAAACTATATTCTCCTTTGAGATTTTTACTACCTTGGATTTGGGGGAGTCTGGATTTGTCCGGCTATGGTGTGGTGATTACATCTTGTTCGGGGTATATCGCCCGCGGTTTTAAAGTGTCACCTAAAACCAAGGTGGTGGCTTATTGCCACACACCGCCAAAATTTTTGTATGGTTATCCGACGAGTGTTGAATGGCAGAAACACTGGCTGGTAAGGGTTTACGCGACTATTGTAAACCACTATTTGCGCCTATTTGATTTTCGTTCATCACAAAGAGTGGATAAATGGATTGTGAATTCAAAGACGGTGGCGGCGAGAGTTGCCAAGTTCTATCGAAAAGAATCAACAGTGGTTTACCCGCCGATAGAAGTGACTTTGTTTGAAGCGGTGAGTAATAAAGTGGAGAAGGAAGACTATTTTTTTATTGCCTCGCGTTTAGTGGGGGCGAAAGGTTTGGAGGAAGCGGTGATGGTGGCCGATCGGCTAAAACTTAATCTAAAAATCGCCGGTGAAGCAATGGGATATGCCAGGATGAAAGAAAGGTTGGAAAAGCTAAAACGAGGTAGGGTAGAGCTCTTGGGAAGAGTTCCTGATAGAGAACTCTACGAGCTTTATGCGAAAGCAAGGGGCTTTATTGCCCTGGCCCGTGAGGAAGATTTTGGCATGACGGTGGTAGAAGCGATGGCGGCGGGGACGCCGGTGATTGCTTTTAACGGGGGTGGTTTTCGGGAGACCGTCATTGACGGCGAGACGGGAATTTTGATTGATGATACCGATGTGGCGACTTTGGAAAAAGCATTTAAACGCTTTGATCAAATAAAGTGGGAGAAAGAGAAACTGCAAATACAAGCGCGGAAATTTTCCAGAGAGAGATTTGAAGAAAAAATTAGAAAAGTAGTTACAGAGTATGCCGGAATTGCCTGAAGTGGAAACGATTGTTCGTGAGCTGGACCAGGTTTTACCTGGAAAAAAGATTGTCGGGGTTGAGGTGGGGCGGACGAAGAGCTTTGTCGGTGACGAGAAAGAACTGGTAGGGAAAACAATTAAAGGGGTGCAGCGGCGGTCGAAGATGACGGTAATTGAGTTTGCTGACTTTCCCAAAAAACTGGTAATTCACCTGAAAATGACCGGACAACTGATTTATCTATCCGGAACCCACCGGGTCGTGGGGGGGCACCCAACGCCAGACTGGGTGAACAAGTTGCCGAGCAGTTCGACCAGAGTGGTCATTGATTTGGACAACAGGGCAAAGTTGTATTTCAACGATCTAAGAGTTTTCGGCTGGCTGAAGTTAATGAAGGAAGAGGATTGGGAAAAACTCAATGCCAAGTTGCCGCCTGATGTAACCCATAAAGAGTTCAGTTTGGAATACTTCACCGAGGTTTTGGCAAAGAGCGGCCGACCAATAAAGTTAGTTTTGATGGACCAGGACAAGCTCGGCGGGGTGGGCAATATTTATGCCAATGATGCTCTTTACCTAGCCCGAATTAACCCAAAACGGAAAGCAAGGGAGTTAGCCGAAAAAGAGCGGGCGGAACTGTATGGGGCGGTCAAAAAAGTAATTAATCTGGGGATTAAATACGGCGGGGCGAGTGTCGACAAATACGTGGATGCGGCGGGAATGGGTGGAAAATATCAGGAGCATTTTTTGGTCTACGGCAGGAACAGCCAAAAATGTAAGCGGGACGGAAACGTGATTAGGAAAGTAAAACTGGGGGGCCGGGGGACCTATTACTGTCCCGGCTGTCAGACATGATCTTGGACCAGCTGGAACTTGTCGATTTCAGAAACTATACCAGCCGGAGTTTCGATTTTTCCACCGGTGTCAATGTCGTTTGGGGAAAGAACGCCAGCGGGAAAACTAATTTGTTGGAGGCGGTCTATTTGTTGGGAACCGGTAATAGTTTTAAGGCGAAAATAATCGATGAAATGGTGCGTTTCGGCCAAGAATTGGGACGGGTGAGGGGCAAGTTGTCAGATGAGGATAACAGGGATTTGGAAGTAATGGTGACCAAAGGAACAGTGGTGGGAGTAAAAACATTAAAACGCAAATACCTGATCGACGGCACGTCAAAAAGAAAGAGAGATTATGTCGGCTATTTGCCGGTAGTGGTGTTTCGCCCCGAAGACATGGACATGCTGACGGGTGGACCGGATTTACGACGAACCTTTATGGACGAAGTACTTTGTCAGGTGAACGAGTCTTTTAGCCGGAGCTTGTCGGTCTATGTCCAAGCATTACGGCGGAGAAACAGGCTTTTGGACGCGATTCGCGAAGGGGTGGTAAATCGCTACAGCCTGACCTTTTGGGACGGATTGTTGATTAAACATGGCAACGTTATTTCTGCAGAAAGAGAGAATTTGATTGATCATATTAATAGTTTGTGGAAGAGGAGCGAACTGTTTAATGATTTAAAGTTAGTCCATGAGAAGAGCGCGATTAGCGAGACGAGACTACTTCAATATAAGGATGAGGAATTAGCGGCGGGTTATACTTTGGTCGGTCCACACAAGGACGACTTCCGAGTCTTAACAGGCGACGAACGTGACTTGGGGATATACGGCTCCCGGGGGGAACAAAGAATGGCGGTTTTGGCATTGAAACTGGGCGAAATCTATTTTTGCGAAGAGAAGTTGAATGATAAGCCATTGCTGTTATTGGATGATATTTTTTCGGAACTGGATGATGTCCATAAGAAAGAAGTTTTGCGGGTGATGCGGGGACGACAGGTGATTGTGACGACAGCAAATAAAGGGGACGTGTCTCTCCTTAAGGATGCCAAGGTGATAGAGTTGAGATAGATTTTTACCGCAGGATATGCAAGAATTAGCCTTAGATGTTTAAACCTAAATATACGATCACCAATAAGATTCTTAATAGTATTGGCGCGATTGAGGCGGCCAAGGAGGTGGTAGAGAATGCGCCGCTGGTTCCCGATTGGGAGGCGAAGTTTCGTCAGGATGCCCTAATTCGGACGGTGCACTTTGGAACACACGTCGAAGGTAACGATCTGACCCTAAATCAGGCGGAAAAAATCGTCAAAGAAGATCCCGGACGGGATGAGTCGGCGGAGGAGGTGGCGAAAAGAACGGGGATAGTCGCCCGAGAACGCGATGTCCAGGAAGTAATTAATTATCGAAACGTGATCCGGTTTGTCGATCAACTAGCGCGGTTAGGCAAAAAAACAGGGACACTTTTCGGGGAGAAAGAACTACTACAGATTCATTCGCTGACGACCGAAAAACTACTGCCCAGCCACCAGCTGGGAGTTTATCGAACACTGCCGGTGACGGTGCGCGGAGTAGTCGACGGCGAGGTGGTGGGACGTCCCCCCTTGCCGGTGGAGGTACCTTATCAGATGGAAGACTTTTGGCGCTGGCTTGCCGGTATCAGTCGGAATGAGATTCATTTGGTAATTAAAGCGGCGATCACTCATTACGAATTGGCGCGAATCCATCCCTTTATTGAAGGGAACGGCCGGGTGGCCCGTGCTTTCGCCCTCCTGGTCTTGGCGGCGGAGGGATATAACTTCAAACACTTTTTCAGCATCGAGGAATTTTTTGATAAAAACCTGGAGAGTTACTATGCCGCTTTGGCGAGCGTCGAAAAAAACAATAATGACTTGACGGGTTGGATCGAGTTTTTTTGCGAGGCTTTGGCGATCGAACTAACCAAGTTGAAGGAAAGAGTCAGACGTCTGTCGGTCGATATGGCGATCAAGACCAAGCTGGGAGGAAAGCAGATTGCTTTATCGGAGCGGCAGGTAGCCTTGATGGAGGCTTTGGAAATGAGAGAAGTGTTGACGATGGCGGATGCGAGAAGTGTCCTGCCAATGGTTTCCGACGACACGATACTGCGGGATTTGACTTCATTGGTCGATAAAAAATTGGTGAGGAAAAAGGGAAAGACAAAAGGGGCGAGGTATATACTTCGTAAATAATATGTTGTTCAAAAACTTTGCCGAGCACCTGGAAAGACTTGAAAAAATTTCCTCAAGACTGGCGATTACCGATGAGGCGGTCAGACTGTTAAAGAAACTTTCTACCGAAGAGGTGGCCGGCGCAATCTACATTTTGATGGGACGTCTGGAGCCGACTTATACCGGCCTTGAATTTAACCTCGGTTGGAAGATGCTCCTTAGGGCCATCGGCGAACTTTCCGCTGAGAAAAACGAAAAAGTGTTGGCGGACTTCAAAAGGAAGGGTGATGTCGGTGAGGTGATGATGGACTTGCCCCCCAAGGTGTTTGCCGATAAAAAACTGTCGGTAAAAGAGGTCTACGAGCGACTACTCTTGATTGCTAAATATGCCGGGGGAGGGAGCATTGAGAAAAAAGTGTCGGAATTGGCGAAGCTACTTTCCGATCTGGACCAATTGTCGGCTAAATTTGTGGCGAGAATCGTTTTGGGCCGTTTGCGGCTGGGGTTCTCCGATAAAACAATTTTGGATGCCCTGTCAGTGGCCGAAAGGGGTGACAAAAGCGCGAGAAAGAAATTGGATGAAGCCTATCAAATCAGGCCGGACGCCGGGCATCTGGCGGCGGCAGTGTTGTCGAAGGGACTGGACAAGGCCTTGGTCCGATTAGAGGTCGAGGTGGGAGTGCCGGTGATGCCGGCCCTGTGCCAACGACTAAATCAGGCGACGGAGATTGTCGAAAAAATGGGAGAGGTGGCAGCTGAAGCCAAGTTTGACGGGACCAGGGTGCAAATTCATTTCAAACGAAAGGGCTTTAGCGACGGAACTAAAGTAAAAACTTTCACCCGCAATCTGGAAGAAAATAGCCAGATGTTTCCGGAGCTCTTCGAGATGGGTGAGTGGGTCAAGAGTGACGAGGGGGTCTTTGATTCGGAGGCGGTGGGGATAGACACCAAAACCGGCAAATTACTGCCCTTCCAGATGACGATAACCAGGAAGAGAAAACATGGGATTTCTGAAGCCGCCAGCACTATCCCCCTGCGCTTCTATGTTTTCGATATTTTGGCGCGCGACGGCAAGACACTTCTGGGCGAACCTTATTTTGAGAGAAGAAAGATTTTGGCGAGGACGATAAAAGAAAATAAAACGGTGGTGGTGGACGAGATGCATCGGACAACTGATGCGGTGGAACTACATGCGTGGCATGAGAAATTTCTGGCTGAAGGGTTTGAGGGAGCGGTGATTAAGAAGTGGAACGGCCCTTATTTACCAGGACGACAGGGCTGGAACTGGGTGAAAATTAAGGAAAAAGAAGGCAGTACCGGGAAGCTGGCGGATACCCTGGATTTAGTGGTGATGGGCTACTATCGCGGTCGGGGTAAAAGAACCGTTTTTGGTCTGGGAGCATTTTTGGTTGGGGTAAGAAAAGATGACAAGGTATTGACGATCGCCAAGATCGGAACCGGGTTGTCCGATGAACAGTTTCATGATTTAAAGAAGAGGTTGGATAATTTGACGGCGTTAGAAATGCCAAAGGAATATGAAGTCGATAAGGCGCTTGAGGCCGATGTCTGGGTGGTACCGAAAGTGGTGGTCGAAATTGCGGCTGACGAGATTACTAAAAGTCCGGTCCATACCGCCGGGGTGGCACTCCGGTTTCCGCGGCTGGTTAAGTTTCGCGACGACAAAGATCTGGCCGGGGTGACAACGCTCGCCGAGGTGGAGGAGATTAGGTTAGAATGATCCCTATGGCAGAAATGTTCAAACTAATGACCGATTTGTTTTTGAATATCGACCAGAACCTGGCAATGGTGGTGGCCAACTTCGGGGTGTGGTCGTACGCGCTTTTGTTTCTGATTATTTTTATGGAGACGGGATTGGTGGTGACACCGTTCCTGCCCGGAGATTCGCTGATTTTCGCCGCGGGGGCATTGGCGGCGGGTGGATTATTTTCGGTCTTGTGGTTGTTCATTTTGTTAACGGCGGCGGCTATTATTGGCGACACGGTGAATTATTGGATCGGACATTACGTCGGCCCAAAGGTTTTTGAGGGCAATCACCGGTTATTGAAGAAGGAGTACCTCCATAAAGCGCAAGCCTTTTATGCTAAACACGGTGGGGCGGCGATCGTCCTAGCCCGTTTTGTCCCCATTGTTCGGACCTTTGCTCCCTTTGTGGCTGGCGTTGGGAAGATGAATTATTCCCAGTTTATTTATTACAACATCATGGGTGGCGCTTTTTGGGTAGCATTATTTCTTTTCAGTGGTTACTTTTTTGGCAACCTGCCTTGGGTGAAACATAACTTTGAGTATCTGATTATCGCCATTATCCTGATTTCAGTGGTGCCGATGTTTGTTGAATGGTGGAAGGCAAAGCACGAGAAATGATGACAAGCATTCATTTGGCTATCTTTCAAGGTAAACAAATTCGCCGAGTAATCCATAACAATGCGTGGTGGTTTTCGGTGATTGATGTTGTTGAAACATTAACTGGAACTGATAGATCAAGAAAGTATTGGAATGATCTCAAAACAAAGCTTATTAAAGAGGGGTACATTGAGTTGTCCGAAAAAATCGGACAACTGAAATTGGAATCAGGGGAATTGCTATCCGTGAAGAACTAACTGACGAATGGAAAAAGAGAAAAGTGGGAGCTGATAGAGAATACGCAATCCTGACCGCTGAAATTTCCAAAGCCGCGTTTGGGATGACTCCATCCGAATACAAGAAATTTAAAGGGTTGACCAGAGAAAATCTTCG
>CAYGRQ010000033.1:0-6988 GCA_964352325.1 uncultured Pseudomonadales bacterium | reverse complement strand
GCAACTTATATTGCACGAGGTGCGGTGCGAAAAGGAAAAGGTGGTTATGGTTATGAAGACTGGATGGGGGAGGAACAGTCACCAAACGATCATCCGGAGATGGTAATCAGGGCGCCGGGATACAAATATGAGGAGGGAGGAAAGAAAAAAGTAAGGAAGTTTGGTAATAAACGATTGCGGGGGAGTTTGGCGCATGAGGTGAATCACAACGTGAGAGCGTTATCGAATAAATTTTTGTGGTCTGGGGTTGAAACGGCGAGACTTTCCCCTTTAAGTAAGGTGGACAGAATGTTTGTGGGAGGTTACCGAGTTGGCTCAAATAAGCAGGGGGCTGAAGGTATCGGCAATTTGTTTTCTGAGATAGTGAAACTGAGGGCGGAAAACAGGTCGACAAAGATTTCTGATCTGGTTGCTCCTATGGCTGATAAGTTGCGCGATAATTTAAAAAAAGACAAGGTCGAACCACGCTATCGAGTAGCATTAACGGCTGTTTTTGATCATTTGGTGCAATTGGAACGATTGGGATATGGCGGAGTTAACGCGGTTGAATTAGTGACCCTAGGGATGTGCGGTTATGGCAGTCTGGAAAAATTGCCTGATTTAATTCGAGGTGGAATTATGACAAAAGAGAAAGCAGGAAAAATGGAAAAAGTTTCGGTGGATGTTATGTCTTGGTTATCCTAGTTTTTGGTCAAACGGCTTTCGAAGTGTTTGATGATGGCTTTGGCCGCGTTGATGCCAGTGAACTTTTCCAGGCCCGCGAATTGCGGGCCGCGATTGATTTCTAAAACGTAGGGCAAGCCGGTTTTTTTATGAATTATTATATCGACGCCGGCGATTTCGCTTTGATTAAGCAAAGCCATTTTTTCAGCGATTTCCTTGATTTGCGGGTTGCTATCGAGATCAAATTTAGCCCCAAAGCCGCCACGGCTGATATTGCTTCTGAAGTCTCCCTCTCTGGGCGTCCGCTTCATAGCGCCTAGGGCTTTGTAGCCAATAACGAAAACACGAATGTCGCCGTCGTTTTCGATAAATTCCCGGATTAAAAAAGAAGGTGACTCGGCCTTATTTTTCATAATTATTTTCTTTATTTCATCGATGGAGTTAACCAACGAAACTCCAAGGCCACGCTGGAGATGACTGGTTTTGACAATGACGGGGAAGGTAAAACTACTGATGGCGTCAGCAACGGTTTTGGTGGATACAACAACGGCTGTTTTGGGAAAATTGATGCCGTTTTCAACCTGTTTTTTTAGCTCGGCAGTTGGGGAAAAGAAAATTTTGTAGTTTGGGTCAACAACTTTTTGGTCAACTATTTTGGTGCCGTATTTTTCAGACAGGTATTGGCAGGCGAGATACCATTCCCATTTGCGGTCACCAACCGTAAGGAGATAGATTAAGTTAAAATCATTTAGATTCCAGCCGTTAATTTGAGGGAGGAAGTGTTCATTGTCGGTGATAATGAAAAGGTCGTAGCTTGAGCAGTTTGCCAATGTATGGCCTCGCTTTTCTGCCTCTTCTCTTAGGCGGGAAATCTGATTGTCAGTGACTTTTCCAACAACCAATATTTTCATAATTTATATTGCCGTTTCAAGGACATGGTCAAAGTAAATTTTAGCGATATTTTGTCCAGTGGCAATTTCCATGCCTTCGAAACCGGGATTGTGGTTTACCTCAAGAACTATCTGCTTGTCTTTTGTAATCAAGATGTCGATCCCACCGATGGTCATCCCGACGGCTTTGAGGGCCTTTTTGGCTAGGGCAATGGTGTCCTCTCCGGGTATAAAAAGTTCGACCGTGCCGCCTAGGGAAAAATTGGCTCTAAAGTCACCTTCCCGAGGAATCCGTCGCATGCAAAAAACGGCCTCGCCAATTATTAAGAGCCGTAAATCATAAACATAGGGAACGAACTCCTGCATGATAAACCGACTGGCCGATTGTCCCTCCTTGATTGCTTTCTCGGTAAATGAGAGAAGTTCACCTTCGTTTTCGATTTTGGCAACGCCGACCCCCTGGCCGGTGCTTGTCGGTTTTACTACCAGCGGATATTTTAGCTGGCTACCAAAAGAAACAAAATGTTCGAAATCGTGACTATGACGGGTGTTCGGTACGGGGATGCCAGCCATTGTTAGCCGCATCAGGTCGGCGACTTTATTAATGGAGTAGTTCAGGCTGATCAGATTATTATCAAAGACTTTTGTTCCGGTGGTTTTGAGGTGAGAGAGGAGGGCGACCAGTTCTTTGATTGAATAAAGTATGCTTCGGGCGATAACTAAGTCGGCTTTTTGGTCGGTAATGCCTTCAATAACTAACTTATCATTCTGAATGATAGGAAGGCTGCCGTGGGGATTTACAACAGTGATTTGGTGGCCCTGAAGTTCACCCTCGTTTTTTATTCGTTCAACTTCCAATTTTGGAAAGTTGGTTAGGATTAAGATTTTCATGGCTGTATTATCTCACAATGTGGTAAAGTAAGTTGGAATGTTTGGACCACGGATTGAAAGAGAACATCGTTTTGCCGGACGTGAGGTTAAGTCTTGGTTGGCGCTAGAGGGGGAGAGACTTCCTTTGGGGGAGTTTGTGGATCCGTACGGTTTGGATTATGGCTTTATGGTTTTCGATCCTGGTGTTGAGAAGTTATTGGGTGAGGTCGAGCCTTGGGAGCACTTGCCATTTTATGTTCAAGGTCCGGCTAGAGATGGATTAAGCGCAGAACAAGAGAGAGCCTTGGTGTGGCTGGGATTGGCGACGAATTTACAACAAAAGAACAGTCTTGATTGGATTAGGATGTGGGGAGATTGTGCCGTTTTTTTGGCCAGATCGGCCCGCCGGCCGAGTCGTGCCATGACAGTGATTTCGATGCATCGGGCTGAGACTTATCTATCTAAGATGGCTGGGTTTTCGATAGACAAGATTGTAAACGTTAAAAGACTGCACGCGGAGAATGATCCAAGTAAAATAGCGGCAGCGATAACCCAGGATAGCTTGAAGGTATTTCCGACTAGATGGTATCAAGGGAGGGGGCAGTTGGTGGAGGTCAATGATCCATTTATTGCCACGGGAGCGAGTCTTAAGGCGTTGTTTTTGTATTGGTCTGTTACGGATAACTTGCCGCGAAAGGTGATTACCAATTGCCTTTTTTGTACTCAACAGGGAGTAATAGAGGTTCGGGCGTTCGCCTTGAGTTTGGGGTTGGAGTGGGAGGTACGGTCGGTGAAGATGATGCGGCGGATGAACGAGAGTGGCTATGTCATGTATACAAAGGATGACCCCCTTGGTTGGCAAGTATCTAATTTGCGACGGAGTAAATTTGGGGAAATGAATGAAATAACTGAGAATCAGGCGGGGGGAGACGCGGGAGATAACCTGCAGGCTTATTACAAGATGATAAAGTGAGCAGGATTGCGGTTGGTTTGTCGGGGGGAGTGGATAGCGCGGTCGCGGCGCTTTTGTTGCGTGATGCTGGTCACGAGGTGGTGGGCGTCCATTTATACTGTTGGCCGCCGAAGAGTGAAGTAGAAAAAGATGGCTTGACTCGGGGGGAATGGATCAAGAAGAATGGCTGTCGGGCGGACGAAGATAAGGCTGCAGCCTTGAAGACAGCTCTTGAACTAGGGATCTCTTTTAAAACTCTGGATTTTTCCGAGGAATATAACCGGCTGGTAGTTGATTATTTTTACCGCGAGTATGAGGCGGGCAGGACGCCCAACCCCGATGTTTTGTGTAATAGCGAAATTAAATTCGGTTTGTTTTTGCAGTGGGCGCTAGCTAACGGATTCGATTACGTAGCCACCGGTCATTACGCGTCACTTACAGGTGGTTGGTTGATGGTCCCGAAGGATAAGCATAAAGACCAGACGTATTTCTTATGGAAGTTAACGCAGAAAGAACTAAAATATGTTTTGTTTCCTTTGTCGGGTTTGACAAAAGCAGAGGTGAGAAAGATAGCCAAGAGAGAGGGTTTGACGGTAGCGACTCGGCCCGACTCCCAAGGGATTTGTTTTGTGGGAAACGTCGATGCCAGAGAATTTTTAGCCAGGAGACTGAAAGAGCAAAAAGGAGAAGTAAAGAATGTTGCTGGGGAGCTGGTCGGGACCCATAAGGGGATATGGTTTTATACCATCGGCCAGCGGGGCGGCTGGCAACTGCTGCCGAAAGCGCAGAAGAAATATATGAGCCAGGGAAAGACGCCGATTTTTTATGTCATCAGTAAGAGCGCTAAGAAAAACGAGTTAGTGGTGGGGGTGGGGGAAGAGACTTTGAGTCAGAAGTTTGAAGTTGGGGAAGTAAACTGGATTGCAGGTTCGGAACCTGATCAGGTTCCGAACCTGTCGGTATTGGTCAGAATAAGACATGGAGGAAAATTAATTCCGGCGTCACTTTCAGGAAATGAAGTGACCTTGAGCGAACCACAAAGAGGAATCGCTCTCGGCCAATCGGCGGTGTTTTATTCGAGAGAGGGGGAGGTGTTGGGTGGGGGAGTAATTAATTAATCGGTATTGACAGGCGTTTCTTTTCCATTATGATGGTTTAGCGTATTGAGAGGAGGGGGAGGGAACTAGCCCGTCGATCCATCCAGCAACCTCGTGGTGGGGTGCTAAGTCTAGCCCAAATGGAAAAATACGATATGAACTACAAAACTTTTACTTCCGAGTCGGTTGCTGCCGGTCACCCTGATAAGATTTGTGACCAAATTTCCGATGCTGTGTTGGACGCGGCGCTGGCAATTGACCCCAAGTCGCGGGTGGCGGTTGAAACCTTGGTCACTTATGATCGGACGATCCTGGCGGGAGAGGTGACTTGTCCCAAACCAATTGATTTCGAAAAGATAGCCAGAAGGGTTATCAAAAGACTTGGGTATACCAATAAACTGTTTCACTTTAGCGACAAGTCGCCGATTGATATTTATATCCATCAGCAATCGCTGGATATCGCCGTCGGGGCGGACGCCGATGGCGCGGGAGACCAAGGAATGATGTTTGGCTACGCCGTTCGCGAAACGCCGGAAATGATGCCCCTGCCGATAATTTTGTCTCACCGGCTGGTCGAAAAAATGGATGAGATGCGGGAAAGCGGCAAACTGCCCTACCTGCGACCGGACGGGAAAAGCGAGGTTAAGGTGAAGTATGTCAATGGTAAACCGAAAGGGGTGGAGAAGGTAGTGCTCGCCGTGCCGCATGATCCCAAAATCGAAAAGGAACAAGTGAAGGCCGACCTTTTTGCCAAGGTAGTCAAACCGGTGCTAGCTAAGTACGGCTATAAGATTGACAAAAAGGACCTGATCGTCAACGGGACGGGGAGATGGGAAATCGGTGGACCGGCGAGTGACACCGGGGTGACGGGCCGAAAAATTATCGTTGATTCTTATGGCGGGATGGCCAGGATTGGCGGCGGCGCATTTTCTGGTAAAGACCCGACAAAAGTGGATCGCAGTGGTGCCTACGCGGCTCGCTATGTGGCGAAAAATATTGTCGCCAACGGTTTGGCAGACCGGGCGGAAGTCCAGCTGGCCTACGTCATCGGCTATCCGGAACCGATTACCAAAGCGATCGAGACTTTCGGAACCGAAAAGAAGAAGCCGGCGGTGGTGGCCGATTTCGCTTTCAAGAAACTTTTGGATTTGTCGGTGCGGGGCATTATCGAGGGCCTGGACCTAAGGCGGCCGATGTATGAGGAGACGGCGGCTTACGGCCACTTCGGCCGGCCTGGCTTTCCTTGGGAAAAAATAGTCAAGTTCTAGCGCCTTGACTTTTGGCCAGCTTTTCTGAAGAATGAAGTAATAACTGATGGATAAAAAGATAGTAGGTGTTTTGGCGCTGGCGGTTGTTTTGATTGCCCTGTCGGTGATGGGGGTTTTCGCTTTCGTCTCGTTCTCGCAAAAACGAGCGCCGGTTGCCCCGTTGCCGCTCGTGACCGTGCCCCCGACCCCGACTCCGACTGAAGAAGCCAACCCCTTTTTGACACCAACACCGACTAACCCCTTCGCGACGCCGACCGTTGAGAATCCGTTTGGCGAAGGTGAAAGTGAGAGTCAATATACAAATCCATTTGACCAATTACGCTAAACATGAAACAAGCAAAACTCTTAATTAAAATCGGCCTCGCTGTCTGTGTCTTTGTGGCTTTATTGGTTTTTGGCTTTGGCAAGACAGCTTTGGCTCAAAAAAACAACTTAAGTTATCCGATCAAAGAACTCGCCTTTTGTCGTGATGCCAAGGAATGTTATCTCTATTGCGAGATTCCGGAGAATAAAGCTGCCTGTTGGTCATACGGCAAATACAAACTCTATCCCCAGGTTTTGGGAGAGGAGGATGAGGCTATGGAAGCGGAAGCAAAGGCTCGGGGGATATCCTTTCCGATTGCTGAGCTTGGCAATTGCGCCAGCGTTTCTGCTTGTCGGGAGTACTGTGGTAATCAGGATAACTATGTTGCTTGTTCCGAGTTTGCCAAAAAGAAGGGTTTTTCCAAAGATGGATCGGTAGAAGCACAAACAAAAAAGGCAGAACTGATTCAAAAAGCCAAAGAAGAGCTGGGTTGTACTTCGGAGCTGGGTTGTCGGAGCTACTGTGAGCTGAAAGAGAATCGAGATCGGTGCGTGCAGTTTGCCAAAAAGCAGGGGTTTGGCGAGAAGAGTTTACCCTGCAACAGCGATGAGACTTGTCGCAAATATTGTCAGGAGAATCCGAGTGAGTGTCCGGGCTACAATAAGCAAGAACAGAAAAGCGAGGAGAGCCGAGGAGGAGCATATACCGGCCCTTCCGGCTGTCGGAATGAGGAAGAATGTCGGAAATGGTGTTTGGATAATCCGGACAAATGCCCCGGTTACAAGCAGTCGGGCGACTACGCGCGGGACAGTCTGATGAATAAGACCGATCAACCAAACCCGTCCGGGTCAGCTTCAGGACCGGTTCTAATTAGGCGTGAGGAAAAGGATGACTAGGTCACGATACATATGGCACTCCTAGAAAGGAGAACATATGAGATTGCG
>CAYGRQ010000032.1:2512-7088 GCA_964352325.1 uncultured Pseudomonadales bacterium | reverse complement strand
TATAATACCCTACAGTATGAAAGCCAATTTACATCCAGCCTATCACCAATCCACCGTTACCTGCGCCTGCGGCCACAGTTTTACCGTTGGCTCTACCGTCGCCGATCTGCGCGTCGATATTTGTTCGAAATGCCATCCTTTCTTCACCGGCGAACAGCGCTTCGTCGATATCCTTGGCCGCGTCGATAAGTTCCTAGCCAAACGCCAAGCCGCCGCTCCCCGCATCAAGAAGGGCAAAAAAGGCCAACTCGACCTCAAAGCCAAACCCTTAACACTTAAGGAGATGCTCACCGTCACCAAGACCGCCTAGATGGACTATTTATCCGCCCAAATCGAGGAACTCAAGGCGAAAATTGAGACCAACAAAAAACTTTTGTCAGACCCCGACCTGGCCCCACTCGCCAGTGAAGAGATCAAAAATCTCAAAGTCCAACTACAACCGCTTGAATCAGCCGTCCCAACTGCAGGGTCTGACCCTGCAGGCGAGTCCGACCTCTCCTACTCCCCCGCCACTATCGAAATCCGCTCCGCCGCCGGAGGGGACGAGGCCCAGATTTTTGCCAACGACCTGACCCGCATGTATCTGCGCTTTGCCCAAAGCCAAGGTTTCAAAACCGAACTGATTGACGCCAATATCCTCAGGATCAATATCGGTAAGAACAACCCTTGGGGTCACGGCGCCTACGAAACCTTTTCGGTCGAGTCCGGTGTTCATCGGGTCCAGCGCGTCCCGGCCACTGAATCTGCCGGAAGAATTCATACCAGCACCGCCACCGTCGCCGTTCTCCCCGTCATTCCGCCCCAGGCGGTCGAGGTCAAGGAAGCCGACTTGGAGTGGCAATTTACCACCGCCGGTGGTCCAGGGGGTCAAAACGTCAACAAGGTCAACACCGCCGTCAGACTAACCCACCAACCGACCGGGATTATCGTCACCGTTCGCGAAGAACGTTTCCAGGCCCGAAACAAAGAAATCGCTCTCGAAATTCTCCGCGCCAAACTCTGGGAAAAGGCCGAACAGGAACGTCTGTCTAAAATCGAGTCCGGCCGGGCCGCCGCCGTCGGTCGCGGCATGCGCAGTGAAAAAATCAAAACCTACAACTTCCCCCAAAACCGCCTCACCGACCACCGTCTGGCCAAAAGCTGGTACTCACTCAAAGAAATCATCGCCGGCGATCTCTCCGCCGTCCTCACTTATTCCCGGGAGCACCTTCCAACCCTACCATAACCTTTTGAATTTTTCCACCTCTAAAAATCTCAACTTCAAGTTTGTCCCCTATTTTTTTTGATCCGATCAGACCAGCCAAGCCGCCCTTGATATTCTTAACTTTCTCACCGTCAACCGAAACAACAATGTCCCCATTTTTAATACCGACCTTTTGGGCACTCGACTCCGCCATCACTTCAACTACATAGGCTCCCTCCGGCAGATCATTTAATAACGCCGTCTGTTGATCCAGCATCCGATAGCGCACCCCAAAAATGGGCCGGTCGAACTTGCCGCTGTTATTAAAATTAGTGAGCGAATCCTTTATTTCATTGATAGGAAGGGCAAAACCTATATTCTGTCCCCCATCGGCCACGGCCACATTAACGCCGATTACCTGGCCGGAACTATTAAGAAGCGGCCCACCCGAATTTCCCGGATTGATCGCCGCGTCCGTTTGAATTACATCATCCAACTGCTCCCCGATCGAGTAGCCATCCCCCGCCGTAATTCCCCTCCCCAACCCCGAAATGACTCCAGTCGTCACCGTGTGCCGAAACTCACCCAGGGCCGTGCCAATCGCGATCACAAACTGGCCCACCTTTAAGTTGCCGGAATCGCCAAGCGTGACCGCCGCCAGGACTTTCCCGTCAACCGGTTCAATTTTTATCATCGCCAGATCGCTGACCGGGTCCCGGTAAATATTCTTTACCTCATACTCGGTGTCATCTTTGGTAATCACTTTGTAAGCGGCCGAGAGGTCACTAACCACATGCTTATTGGTTACGATCAAACCATCGGCCCCGACAATGAAGCCCGTCCCGATATCGCGCTGAACCGTTTCGGTTTCCAAACCCGACGCACCAAGAAAAAACGGCATGGCTACCGCCCGGTTCTTCTTGATCGCCACCGTCACTACCGACGGACTTACATTCTCGGCCACGTCGATAACCACATTTTCTTCGTTCAAAACCAATCTCTGACTGTAATCAGACGGCTTGGAGACAAATGGCCGAGCCGAGAAAATAGCCATCGCCGCTACCGCCAAACCAACAAAAAAATTTCTCATCTGCTGGCCTACTCATTGATGATGTAGTAATCAACCGGGATGTCGTTTTTGGCCGGGGCATCGACAGTCACGCTAAAACTGCCAATCTCCTTGCTCGCAAGAGTAACCAAGAGATTGTTGTTGTTTTCCGGAATCAAGTAGATAAAAGAATCGGCTTTGACCAGAGTATCTTTTATGGTCATTTCTGTCTGTCCGGCCGGCAGAATAAATCTTTTTTGATTGGCGTTGGCAGACACGTTTGACTGGTTTTCTTTCGTTTCCGCTTCGGCGGGGCTGGCAATTATCAAATTTTGGGGGGTGCCAGCCTGCTCGTCCGGAAGAAGATCAACTGGGTTAACCGGCGGCGGCAAGACAATGTTTTTGTCGCTGGCTAGTTTAGCAGCCAATTCCAAATCTTGTTTGGCCAGACCAGCAGCTTTGGGGTTGATCTTGCTAATGGCCGTCAGAACCTGGGCCCGAAGAAAATACCCCTCGGGCTGGTTCGGCGCCAAATTAATCGAGTTAGTGGCTTGTTTAAGACTCTCAGCCAAACTGACAACAATGGCCTTTTTATCCTCTTCGCTCTGATTTTGATTCCGGGAAAGGTCAAAGGCCTTGTTAAGATAATTTTGGGCCAAATTAATCGTCTGATTAAAATTCAAATTGGTCGGGGTTGGGGCAGATTGAGCTTCGGCTACCACCCCGCCGGGAAGCGGCGACAGCAGGGTACCAGTCGGTCCGTCGCTTCCAACGACGACGAAGAGGATCGGAAGAGTCGTGGCGGCAAGAGTAACAATCGTTCCCAGGACCATTGGCCAAAAATAAGACGGTTTCTCGTCGCCGGTGACGCTATCCGCTAGATTGATTGATTCGATAATCACATTAGTTATTTTACAGTAAATATCAAGGTTTCAATCGCCTTGTCCAACTGATTATCTTTTAGCGGGTTTTTCTCATCGGCCACGTACTCAACCACCACATCCGGCGTAATCCCATCCTTGTGAATATTCTTCCCCGAAGGCAGGTTCCACTTGGCGATAGTAATGTGCACGCCAGCCCCACCCGCTAAATCAAGCACTTCCTGGACCGTCCCCTTGCCAAATGTTTTCTCTCCCACCAGTTTTACCCCCAGTCTTTCCTGGAGCGCTCCGGCCAAAATCTCGGCCGCCGAAGCCGATCCCCGATTGACCAGAACCACTAAAGGCATACCATAAAGTCTACCCCGTCGGTCGACACCAAACGATTCTGTCGAGTCCTTCCCCTGCTGCTGGACGATCACCCCGTCGGCAATAAATTCACTCCCCAGATCAATCGCCCTTTGCAGATAGCCGCCCGGATTATTACGTAAATCCAAGATAACTCCCCGACCACCCCTGGTGATCACCTCACTGACCGCTTTATTCCACTCATCCAGAGTCTTATCGCCAAAGCGGTTCACTTTGATCTGGGCTGCTTTTTTGTCTTTTCCCACCCAGGTAAGTTCGACCGAGGGCACATTGATCGTATCCCGCACCAAGACATAGTCTTTCGGTTGATCATCTTTTTCCCGATAAATCGTCAGGACTACCGTCGTCCCCTTCCGGCCTCGGATATAATCCACCGCGTCCAAAAGATTGATCCCACTCGTGTCCTTGTCCAAACTCTTCGCCTCATCCTTGATGCGCAAAATCAAATCGCCGGCTTTGATGCCCGCCCGCTCGGCCGGATTCCCCGGCAAGGGCGCCATCACCGCTAAGGTTTTATCGACAAAGCCCAGCTGAATCCCCACCCCGGAAAATTCACCCGAGAGGTCTTCCCTGCTTCTCGTATTTTCCGTCGGTGGAAAAAAGGACGTGTACGGGTCATCCAGCGCGGCCGTCATCCCAGCGATGGCCCCGTAGACCATCTTCTGCGGATCAATCACCTCTTTGTCCAAATAGTTTGCTTCCAGCTTCGACCAAACATCCCAAAACATGGTTAGGTCCGCCTTCCCCGCCGCCGTTGCCGCAACCGATTTCTGGCCCAGCCGATACGCCGTCACCGCTGAAACTACGACCAACAGCATGGCCAGCGCAACTAATCTAATTCGGGCTAAAAACTTCATTATTACAGTCTACCGTCAAAAGGCAAAAGTGCCAAGTGGCGGGCGCGTTTGATAGCCACGGTGACTCTCTTTTGGTGCTTCTGACAGATACCCGTCAACAAACGGCTGACGATTCTATCCTTGTTGGACAAGGCCACCCGCAATGACTCAACATCTTTATAGTCGGGCTCCGTCTTCTTTGTACAGAAAGCGCACGGCTTTCGACTACGTCTGATTTTTTTCTTTACTGGCTGTGCCATAT
>CAYGRQ010000032.1:0-2412 GCA_964352325.1 uncultured Pseudomonadales bacterium | reverse complement strand
TAAAAAGGAATGTCATCGGCCACCTCTTCGGCTTTTGACTTTGTCTTACTGACTTTCTTGGACGCCTCGGCGGGAGCTTCTTCGGCTGAAAAGACCTGACTGGCCTCATCGGCAGTCGTTTCGGGCGCATAACTTTCATCCATCTGCTGTCCTCCACCTTTACCCTCACCGAAAGCAATCATCTCATCAATAATCACTTCCGTTTTGCTCCTCTCAGCGCCATCTTGTCCTTGCCAATTTCTCGTCTGAAGTCGACCCGAAACGTAGACCTTTCTTCCCTTGAAAAGAAGTTGTGAACAAATCTCGGCCAGTTTCGTCCAAGCCACCAGATTGTGAAATTCAGCACTTTCCTGTTTTTGTCCGGAGGCATCGACCCACTCCCGATTGGTCGCCAGGCCAAAGGTGCAGACGGCCGTTCCCTGGGGGGTATAGCGTAATTCCGGATCGCGGGTTAAGTTCCCGATTAACATTACTTTGTTTAAACTCCTGGCGCTCATTTTTTCTCCTTCCCAGTCTTAACTATTAATAAATGCCGTAAGACTGACTCCTCAACCTTGAGCGCGTTAGCCAGCGCCTGGGCATCTCCCCCTTCGATCACCAAACGGAGATAATAAGCCTTGGTCTCTTTTTTGATCGGGTACGCCAAAGGTTTGATCCCCCATTTGTCGACTTCAACTACTTTGAATTTACTTGTCTTGGCCAAATCGACCAGCGTTTTTTCGGCCATAATATCATTCATCTTGGTCGGGAAAAGAGCGATCAGTTCATATTGTTTTTCCATAGCTCACCTATTTTACTAACTTCCGATCATGAATTCAACCACATCTCCATCCTGCATCACGTAATCCCGGCCCTCCAGGCGGAGCTTTCCTTTTTCCGAAACTCCCTTCCAACCGCCATACTTCACAAAGTCATTGAAACTGGTTACTTTTGCTTTGATAAACTTTTTGGTAAAATCGGTGTGGATTACCCCCGCCGCCGCTGGCGCCTTTATCCCCCGATCAATCGTCCAGGCCCGGGCTTCGATCTCCCCCGCCGTCAAAAAACTAATCCTGCCCAAAGTTTCGTAGGCCTTCCTGATCAGCTTGTCCAAGCCCGACTCCTTTATTCCCAACTGTCCCAAATATTCTTTTTGTTCATCATTCGAAAGTAAGGCTAGTTCAGACTCGAGCTTGGCACAAATTCTGACCCCTTCGCCAGTCAGATTATTTTCATCAGTGTTATAGACTATTATTTCCGGTTTATTGGCCAGTAAATTTACTTTCTCTTTTGAATTCAAATCCGCCAATTCCAACTCCATTTTTAATATTTCCAAATCATCTTTGGGGCTTATCGAACCCGACCGGATAACATTTTCATCATTAAAATCCCGCAGCACATAGCAAATTACGTCAACTTCGCGAATATGAGACAAGAACTTATTTCCTAGTCCCTCCCCCGCCGCCGCTCCTTTGACCAGACCGGCGATATCGACAAACTCCACCGTCGCGTAGACAATTTTATTGGTCCCAACCACTTCAGCCAATTTCGCCAAACGCTCATCGGGTACTTCCACCACGCCTACGTTTGGCTCGATCGTCGCAAAGGGATAGTTAGCCACCAACGCCTGCTGGCGCTTCAACAGCGCGTTAAACAGCGTCGACTTCCCCACATTCGGCAACCCGACAATTCCGACTTTCAAACTCATGCCCCTATTTTACCATTGCTATAGTTATAGGTTTTTGGTAGTGGGTTTTTTCTTCAAATCTTTAATAAATTTGTTGTATTCGTTCTCTCCAAATTGACACAGAATAAAATATGCCAACCACATATCCTGCTTGTGTTTCTCACAGGTCCCTAGTCCATTTATATCCAAATCTGGACTAAGTTTATATCTGGCTTCTTCATCACAAATTTCACATTTCATTTCTCTAACCTTTTCTCAAACTCTTGATTTTTCCAAAACCCGCCCTTTCGAAATGTTCATCGAAGCCAAAAAACTTGGTTAAGCCGAGTCGCTCCATCAGCGCAAAGGAGACGCAATCAGTGAAAGACAATCTACTCCAATCATTCTCAAACCATCTCCAGGCCATCAACTCATCAGGGAGCGATATCCTCATCACCTTGATCTCTTCGCCACTGTTTGCCAGTAACTCGCGAAACTCTTTTACTACTCCAACTCCACATCTCACTCGAATCAGGGTATAGCATTCATCCAAAATATAATTACTCGTCACTAAAGCAATTCCTTTTCCTGCCAAATCACCCCAGATCCTAACCGCCTGGGCATGAAATTCATCATCAGGATCTACTAAGGCCTTAAATCCGCTTGTATCAATAAACACCCTGCCCGCCCCCTTCGTTTTATTCATAAATTATCTTGTCATCGGCAGACAACCCACCCCTCTTTTTTGCTTTCTTAGCCAATTTGGG
>CAYGRQ010000031.1:5474-7109 GCA_964352325.1 uncultured Pseudomonadales bacterium | reverse complement strand
TTGGCCTTTTATGCTTATCGAGAGGTGATCTATTCAGTTGGACGTTTTAGCGTGGTGTTGCTGTTGTTTTTTGTTTTGGACGTAATTCCAGTCAATTTGATATGGTGGGTGTTGTTTGGTCTCTCGGGCCTTGGCATAGCGCTAGCCAATGGCATGAAAAAAGAGAGTTAAAATACGAATATGGCGGGATTTAATCCTCTAAGTAAGATTCTGGATAAATATCAGCTTGATGAAGATAAACAGCGGCGGATCAGTCGGGAGTGGCAGGACTACGCCTACCGATTGGCGTTGGAATTGGACGACAAAGCCCACACCAGTTTGTACATGAGACTATGCAAAAACACGCCCCGGCCGATTCTTGAGGAAGCCAGGGGATTCGTCAAAGGAGCGACTAATGCGAAAAGTAAGGGGCGACTGTTTATGTGGAAGGTAAAGGAACTAAAAGATTCTGATATGATGGGTGGGTCATGAAAATTGCCTCAGAAAGAAATAGCAACTTGGGGTTAGAATAGACCGATGCGAAGTATACTGTTTGACTATCAACTTGATGTCGAGAAAATTGCCCAGGAACCGGCGGAGCCAAGGGATAGCGCTAAATTGATGCTGGTCGATAGAGGGACGGGAAGAATAACCGATCGACGGTTTTCTGACTTGACGGCGATCCTTTCGACTAACTACGTTCTGGTTTTCAATCAGACCAAAGTGATACCCGTCCGCCTGTTTGGAGTGAAGGGTACCGGTGGTAAGGTCGAATTACTTTTGGTGAAACAGCTAGGAAGTGACACTTGGGAAGCGATTAGCAAACCGGGTTTGAAGGTGGGGCAGAAGATTGAAGTGAATGCGCTTATGGCTTATGTGATCGAGAAGAAGGAGGAAACGGTGATCATCAAGTTCACCGACAGGGGTGAATTTTTGCGGGAGAGGATTTTCGAATTTGGTAAGACGCCAATACCACCATACATTCATAGCCATAAAACCGAAAGGGAATTGCGCCGGGTTTATCAAACGGTCTATGCCAAGAAGGAGGGTTCGGTGGCGGCGCCGACGGCCGGACTTCATTTTAGCCGTGATTTACTGGCGGCCCTGCAAAAAAAGGGTATTCAAACTGAATTTTTGACCCTGCACGTCGGTTTGGGCACTTTCCGGGGGGTGAAGACTGAAAGAGTGGAAGATCATGAAATGCAGGCGGAGTGGTTTTCCCTTGACGAAGGAACGGTATCAAGATTGAATCAGGCAAAAAGGGAAGGTAAAAAGATTATCGCGGTGGGGACGACGACGACCAGGGTGCTGGAGAGTTGTGTCGCTGATGACGGCCAGCTAGTCGCGAAAGAGGGAGAGACGAATATTTTTATTTATCCGCCATACAAATTTAAATTTGTCGACCATTTGCTTACCAATTTCCATCTGCCCAAAAGCACCTTGCTGATGTTGGTCGCCGCGTTTATGTCAGCCCCGAATACGGGGGAGAAGTTTACCAGTTTTTCGGCCAGTCTGGTCGGAAAAGTTTACGGTCAGGCAATAAAGAATGGCTACCGCTTTTTCAGTTTTGGGGACGCGATGTTGATTTTTTAGAAAACAGTGATGTGAGTTTGCTTTTTAACGCCCTGCCGGGAAGCGTACTTTCGATCTTTTCTC
>CAYGRQ010000031.1:2695-5374 GCA_964352325.1 uncultured Pseudomonadales bacterium | reverse complement strand
GATCTTTTCTCCATCATAGGAATCGTAAATATAAAACCAGGTATTTTGGCCGACTTCATTGGGGCGATAATAGCCATAAACCAGAATGGCGTGGATTTCGCCGGCATCGATTTTGTCAGCGGTTTTTTTGCGAATTTGATGAACCCATTCCTTGGCTTTGACGGTGAGAAGACACAGGGCGCCGCCTGAAATCGCGGCGGTGAGGGTGGATTGATGGAGTCTTTTGTTGTCCGGTATCTCGATTACTTCAAAGTTACCAGCGACAACGCCAAATTTGTTGAGGAGTTTGATTAAGCGTCGGAAATGATATTCATTGGGATAGGGTTTTAAGATTCTGTGGAGAAGGTTCGGGTTAAAGTCTGTCCGCCAAAGATTGTCGGAGGCGGTACAGGCAACATCTACAAAACAATTGTCGGCGGGCCGGGGATTTAGGTGCTCGAAGAGTAATTCGCTAGGCATGGGAAGATAGGGCGATGGCGTCGGCGACGGTTTTTATCATCACTCGCAAATTGTGGACGCTGGCGAGGGAATAATAGAGCAGTTCTTTGGCACGGAAAAGATGGTGGAGGTAAGCGCGGGTGAAATTTTTACAGGTGGGGCAGTCGCAATCGGGGTCGATGGGGCCGCCGTCGGCGGCAAATTCTTTGTTGCCGATATTGATTCTTTCGTTCTCGTAATTACTTTCAAAGCAATATTGCCTGTTTTTCATAGTTACCCGGCCGGTATAGAGGGCGCCGTTGCGGGCGAGTCTTGTCGGGGCGACGCAGTCGAACATATCAATACCCAGTGAAATGGCGGTAAGGACGTCGGAGGGTTTTGACCCCAGGCCCATGGCATAACGAGGTTTGTTTTCGGGAAGAAGCGGGGCGATCCAGTCGATAACTTCTTTGGTGCCGGTCATGTTGTAGCCGATGGTTTCACCGCCGATGGCAATGCCGGGAAGATTTTTGGAAACAACAAACTGGGCGGCTTCGTGGCGAAGGTCTTGGTGAAGCGCGCCCTGAATGATGCCGAAGAGGGCTTGTTTATCGGGATCGTGTTTTTGCCATTCTTTGATTCCCCGAAGCAGCCAAGTGTTGGTTAATTCGAGGGCGGTCCTAGCTTCGTCCTTTTTGGCGGTGTCGGAGGTGCATTGGTCAAAAGCCATGATGATATCGGCGCCAAGTTTCACTTCCGAGTCGATGGCGATTTCCGGAGAAAGAAAATTGGTGGAGCCGTCGAGGTGGGAACGAAATTCGACGCCCTCGGGCCTGATTTTGGCGAGGCCACCCTTTTGTTCTCCGAGCGACCAAACTTGGAAACCGCCGCTGTCGGTAAGAATCGGTTTATCCCAGTTCATGAAGGCGTGAAGTCCGCCCATTTCGGCGATAACGTCGCTTCCGGGGCGGAGGAAAAGGTGGTAGTTATTGGCAAGGATGATTTGGGCGGCAATCTCCTTGAGTTCCCGAGGATTGACAGATTTGACTGAGGCGTGGGTACCAACGGGCATGAAAACGGGAGTGTTTAGGTCACCATGGGGGGTGGAAAAGACACCCGTGCGGCCACGACCCATAAGTTTACCGGTAATTTTAAACTCAAACATAGGTTGATTATACATTCTAGCCTCGGCGTAGGCATAAAACATTGATGTAGAGCTAAAAGTGCCTATTTTAGCCTGCTATAATAGGTGGTATGAGCGATTTTGTGAAGCCGGCAGCACTAGCGAAGGGAGACGTCATCGGCGTAATCGCTCCATCGGACGCGATTGAGAAAAAATATATCAGTCCAAACATCAAGCTGGTGGCTGAGTGGGGTTTGAAAGCAAAGCTGGGTAAACATTTGTATTCGATGGTCGGAGATTTTGCGGCGGGGACGCCGGAAGAGAGACGCGAAGACATTTTGAAAATGATTGATGATCCGGAAGTGAAGGTGATTTGGGCCGCCGAAGGTGGTTACGCGGCGACCGAGGTTTTACCGGTTTTTAGCAAAGAGGTGGTTCAAAAACTACGCCAGAATCCAAAATGGTTTATCGGCTACTCTGATGTTTGTATTTTATTAAACGCTCTGATGAGTTTTCGGATTGTTTCAATCCAAGGGCCAAACTTTTCCGGAATAATCGATAAAGATCAAAAGAGTCAGGACTGGTTAAGACGGATGCTTTTCGGTGAAACAGGATTAGAGATCGGGAGTGAAGCCAATTGGAGGAGTTTTATTTCCGGTCAGGCGGAAGGAAAATTATTGGTCTCAAATTTGGATAGTTTGGTGGCGACGCTGGGGACGCGTTTTGATCCGCTAATGCACGGCGCGGGCGACCTGGTTCTGGGATTGGAAGAATGGTGGATTGAGAAAAGTACACTTCAACGACAGATCGATATGATTCTTAATCACAAAAGGGCCGATCGGATTAAAGGAATTATTTTGGGCAGATTTATCGGTATCGGAGAGTACTCTTATCCGGCTTGGGGTAAAAAGGTAACGGCAGAATCGTTGATCGAGAGTCGGGTTAGATTCCGTGGTGCTGGAATTCCATTAGCTCAACTAACGGACTTCGGCCATCCAATGACCCAAAGCTGGTTGGAAGAAAGAATGCCCAAACTGGCAAAACCACAAACCTTTCTGGCCTTACCTAACGGTATTAAAGTGAGATTTATAGTTGATTCCTCTTCCGGAAGACTGCAGTTTTTGGAATCCATAACGGCT
>CAYGRQ010000031.1:0-2595 GCA_964352325.1 uncultured Pseudomonadales bacterium | reverse complement strand
GAAAAAATTACTTGATTCATCAACATATTTTATGATACGCGCAATACAATGGACGATAGTGAACAGGACAGGTTGAAGAAAAAAAATATTCTCATCATCTATACGGAGATGGATGACTGGACCGAGGAAGATAAGATAACGTCTACCTTGTCGGTCGAGGAAATGATGGCGGGGCTTGCCGCTTTGGGTTTTACTAAAGTGTTTAAGAAAAAAGTGACCGGGCCAATTGAGGAAACATTTGCCGAGTTTGATCCCGCGGAAACAATTATTTTTAATTGGGCCGAAAGTTGGGGCAGTGACGCCAGTGATTACTGGACAATTCCGGAATACCTCGAAAAGTTAGGTTTTGTCTATACCGGCAGCGACCCGCAGTGCCTAAAGGAAACAATTGATAAAGTCGTAACAAAAAAAATATTACTGGCTAATGGTATCTCCACTCCCTTAACAAAAATCTATGAAGATAACGAACCAAACGGCTGGAATACTTTTCCGGCGGTGGTGAAACCAGCGAGGGAACATTGTTCGACCGGGATAACCCGAGAAGCGGTGGTCGACAACCAAGAACAGTTACACGCGCGTATCGCTTACAATCTGAACGAATACGGACCTCATGGGGTTATCGTCGAAGACTTTATTGAGGGGAATGAATATAACGTCGCCGTCTGGGGAAATGAGAAAGCTGAAGTTCTGCCAATCGGCATGATCGACTTTTCCGGTTTTGATGATTATCACGATCGGATTTGTTCTTTCGATGCCAAGTGGAGTGAGGGTTCGACGGAATGGAACAATACGCTGGTGATTTGTCCGGCACCGATTGATGATGAGCTAAAAAAACGACTCGAAGATTTAGCCCTGGCTACGTATAAACTGTTTGGGATTCGGGACTACGCCCGAATTGATATGAGGGTGAGGGATGGGATTCCCTACGTCCTCGACGTTAACTCCAATCCGGATATAACGACGACCGGAGGGCTAGTGCGCTCGATGGACCGGGCCGGTTATGGTTATGGCGAAGGGGTGGCGAAGGTTCTGGCGATGGCTCTTTCCCGGATGCCGAAGTGATACGATTGATGTAGATGAACAAATTGGTTTGGCATCAGGTGGCTTTGTTTTCGATATTTCTGGGGTTGACTCTACTGAGAGTCCTGAAAGGCCAAGTGAGTTTTGATTTGAATTTGATTTGGTGGTGGTTGGGTGGGGTGATTGGCTTCCTGTTTGTTTTTGCTGATCGGCTGGTTTATGCCTTCAAGAGCCACACGGGGGAAACCTTTTCGTTGAAGTTAAAATTGATGATGAGAAGCGTTTTATTTGTCGTTGTTTGGGTAATCCTAACGATATTAACAATGACTTCGGTGGCCAATACTTTTTCTCGGGGATTCATGTTGGGACTGGGGACGCATCTGGTTTTTGATTTGGGTTGGGACTACTTTTTTTCGCGGAAGGACATCAATTCTTGGTTTTGGCAGATTAAAAACGTGACTGAACTTGAGAAAAATGTTTTTGTTTGGGGAGCGTTTGTTTTTTATTCATTAACGGTTTGGTTTCTGTAGAATTAAGTTATGAATATTGACTGGAAGTATCAGTGTCGGCAGTATGGCGCCGCTCTTGTTACGGCGATACCTGTTTTCGCTGCCCTTTCGTTGTATATTTTCTATCGGCGGGGTTATTACGACCTTTATATCGCCAATAAAGCTTTTGCCGGTGACGCGGCGGTGCTCCTGGGGATTGTTTTCCTGCTCGGCCCCCTGAGTCGCTTTTTTTCGGTGTTCGACCGTTACCTCCAGTATCGAAAAGAAATTGGAATAGTGGCTTTTTTCCTGGCTCTCGTCCATAGTTTGGTTTCTCTTTTTTTTCTGCCATCTAAATTTCCTCTGTCGAGATATCTTTCGACGCTTAATTGGCCCTTCGTCTTTGGTTTGGCGGGCCTGGGAGTATTGGTAATACTCTTTTTCATCTCGAATAGTTGGGTAGAAAATCGCCTGGGGACGGAGAGGTGGTGGTGGTTGCAAAATTGGGGATTACGATTAATTTTCGGACTGGTTGTGTCGCACGTTTTTGTGATGAAGATGGGCGGATGGATAGGGTGGTATAAAGTTGGCGGGGGGAAAGAGCTGGTTCACCCTGAGTGGCCCGGCGCCGGACTTTTGGTGGGTTGGTTTATGGTTTTTGTGGTTCTCATTCGTTTGGCTGAATTCGGCGGTCGGAGATTTGGTCGGATTGTTTGGTATGTGAGTGTTTTGGCCTTACCAGTCGTTTATTTGGTAACTTTTTGGTGGGGCCGGCGCCTTATGGCGTGGTATTGACAAGAGATACCCCGGTGGGTATAAATAGAAATATGTCTATAGAGGAAAAAAGAAGTCTGGAGGTGATGCTGGCCCGTATCGGGGGACAGGTCAATGGCATTAATAGGATGATTAACGATGACAAAGATTGCGAGGCGGTCATGATCCAAGTGATGGCGGCGGTTAATTCGCTAAAAAGTGTCGGTCGAACGGTCTTGGCCGACGCGGCCTGCAATGTACCCAAAGAAGAATCAACCAAATTATTAAAAAGATTTCTATAATTATGGCAGCAGTCCATTTTAGCGACGCTGAT
>CAYGRQ010000030.1:0-7148 GCA_964352325.1 uncultured Pseudomonadales bacterium | reverse complement strand
GCAAGACCGCAGTTCTCGGATTTCTTATTGGAGCTGTCATGAAACTCTCCCAAGGAAAAGCCGATGCCAAATCCGTCACCGATCTTCTTCTTGAAAAACTATGAGTAACTTTACCCACCTTCACGTCCACTCGGAAAACTCACTCCTTGACGGCCTATCCAAAATCAAAAAGCTGATTGCCCGCGCCAAAGATCACGGCCAAAATGCCCTGGCTATCACCGACCACGGCGCCATGTACGGTGCGATTGAGTTTTACAAGGAAGCAACTGCCAAAGAAGTCAAACCAATCATTGGTTGCGAAATCTATACCGCCGCCGCCAGCCGATTGGAAAAGAAACGTCAGGACGCTTTCCACCTTCTTCTTCTGGCTCTAAACAACGAAGGCTACGAAAACTTGATGCAGATCGTCACCATCGGCCAAACCGAAGGCTTCTATTATCGCCCCCGCGTCGATCACGAAACCCTGGCGAAATACCACCGGGGGATTGCCGTCACCACGGCTTGCCCCCTCGGTCGGGTCCAACGCCTCCTCATTTCCGATGGCTATGAGGCCGCCAAAAAGGAACTTCAGGAACTGGAGCAAATCTTCGGTTCCGACAAAACCTTTATCGAACTCCAGCGCCACCATTTCGATCAATTCGCCAAAAACAAGGACATCCCGGCCCAAATTCGCGACCAACTCAAACAACTCCACACCGAGAACACGCAGGCCGAAGTAAATTTAATTAAGCTTAGTCGTGACCTGGGTTTACCCTTAATCGCCACCAATGATACCCACTATGTCGATCGCGATGACGCCCCCGCCCAGGACGCCATTGTTTGTATCCAGACCGGCAAACAAATCGCCGACATCAATCGGATGCGCTATATCGACACTCCCGACTTCTATCTCAAGAGTACCCAGGAAATGGAGCAGGACTTTGCCGATTTACCAGAGGCTATCACTAATACCCAACTCATTGTCGATCAAGTTGATATCAAAATAACTCTCGGTCAATGGTTCTTCCCCAAATTTGATTTACCCGCTGGATTAACCCCCGGTCAAGCGCTCCAGAAACTGGCCTACACTGGCGCTCATCGTTTTTTTGGCCAAGACCTGGAGGAGACAGTCACTAAGCGTCTCGATTATGAACTGGAAGTCATCGATAAAAAGGGTTACTCTCCTTACTTTCTTCTCTTTAACAAAATAGTCGACTACACCAACCAGGTTGGCATCTACACCAACACCAGGGGTTCCGCCGCCGGCTCTCTTGTCTCGTACTGCTGTGGTATTACTACCGTCGACCCCCTGCGTTTCAATTTGCCTTTCGAGCGTTTTTTAAATCCCTTCCGCCCTTCGCCCCCCGATATCGATCTTGATATTTCTGATGACCGCCGTGATGAACTCATCGCTTGGCTAAAAGAAACTTATGGTGACGACCGCGTTGCCCAAATCTGCACTTTCGGAACGATGAAGGCTCGGGCCGCCGTCCGCGACGTCGGTCGGGTCCTTGGCATGCCCTATAGCGCCGTCGACCGGGTCGCCAAAATAGTCCCTGAGGGTAGTCAGGGTTTCCCCATGACCATCAAAAAAGCTCTCGACACCACTCCGGAATTGAGGCAAGTCAAAGAATCAGATAGTGAGGTCAAAAAGCTTCTCGATCTGGCTCAAAAGGTTGAAAGCAACAAGCGCCATATTTCCGTTCATGCCGCCGGTGTCGTCATCGCCCCGGACGTGCTGACAAAATTCACCCCCCTTCAGCTCGAGCCCGGTGGCAGGAACAAGATCATCACCCAATACGAAATGCACGCCTGCGAAGATGTCGGCCTGATAAAATTGGATATTCTGGGCATTAGAAACCTCTCTATTCTGGCGAATGCCATTACCCTGATCAAAAAACTGCGCGCTGTTGACATCAAGATAAAAGAGGTCCCCCTTGACGACAAGAAGACATATGACATGCTCGCCGCCGGCCACACCTTCGGGGTTTTCCAATTTGCCTCTTCCGGCATGACCAAGTATCTGGTCGAACTGAAACCGGAACGTATCGACGACTTGATGGCCATGGTCGCCCTTTATCGTCCCGGTCCGATGGCCTTTATTCCGGAATATATCGCCCGAAAAAATAATCCCAAGCTAATCAAGTATTTTGACCCCCGGATGAAAAAATTCCTGGACAAGAGTTACGGCATTATCACCTATCAGGATGACGTCTTGTATATGGCCATCGACCTGGCCGGCTACAACTGGGAAGAAACCGACAAATTTCGAAAGGCGATCGGTAAAAAAATTCCCGAGGAAATGGAGAAACAACATACTAAATTTGTCGACGGTTGTGTCACCAATGGCATGAGTCGGGAAAAGGCCGAGGAATTGTTTAAACAAATCGAAACCTTTGCCGCCTACGGCTTCAACAAGGCCCACGCCGCCAGCTACGGCATCGTCGCCTACTGGACGGCATTTGTCAAAGCGAACTATCCGGTCGAATACATGAACTCGCTTTTGACCGCCGAAGCGGGCAACACCGACAAACTAATCGAGGCCATCGCCGAATGTCAAAATCTGGGTATCAAAATCCTACCACCGGACATCAATGAATCCCTGACCGGCTTCACCATCATTGCTGTCGATAAAAAAGAGGCCAAAGCCATCCGTTTCGGTCTCTCGGCTATCAAAAACGTTGGCGGCGCGGCCATTAGCGCCGTTCTGGCCGCCAGGGAAGAAGGCCCTTTCAATTCTTTAACCGATTGTCTGTCTCGGGTCGACCTCCAAAAGGTAAACAAAAAGGTCATTGAGTCGTTGATTGGTGCCGGAGCGCTCGATCGTTTCGGTCATCGGGCCGCGCTCTTGGTTGGTTATGGTGAAATTCGAAATCGGTCGGTCACAACCGCCAAGGAAAAAAGCTCCGGCCAAGGCGATCTGTTTGAAGGTCTAGCCAAGGAAGAATCAGGCCATCAGGCCATAACCGATAGGCTCCCCGACGTTCCTCAAATGCCTCTAACCGAACTTCTGAAGACGGAAAAAGCTCTCCTGGGTATTTATCTCACCGATCACCCGGTTAGAAACGTCATCAAAGTTGTTGCCCATCGGGTCACCCACAAAGTTTCCCAACTCGACCCCGCTTATCACGTCGGCCAGATGGTGACCCTCGCCGGGGTTCTCGCTTCGGTCCGGGCCATCAATACCAAGAAAAACAACTCCCGCATGTGTTTCGCTTCCCTTGAAGACGACACCGCCGCCATCGATCTCGTCGTTTTCCCCAAACTCTATGCCGATACCACCGATCTTTGGCTGGTCGACCAAGCTCTTTTGATCACCGGTCGGATCGATAACCGGGAAGAAAAACTTTCCGTTCTGGTCGAGAAGGCAGAAGCCATCGATGCCAACGCCCCCGTTCCCGAAGGCGACCTGTTTGAAATTGACATTCCTCGCGGTACTCCCAAAGAAACCCTCCAGCAGATTAACCAAATTCTTAAACAAAACCCTGGCGCCGATCGCATAGTCATCGTTATCCCCAATGGCGGCGAACCAAAGCGGATTAACTTGCCCGGCTCCGTCAAATACAGCCAGGTTCTGGCCGGTAAAATCAACAGGCTTCTCCTGGGACGGTAGCCTGTACTCAGGATTCCTCCCAGGTGAAGCCGTTATATGCTAAAATACTCGCTGCTATGGCAAATCAAGTTACCTGGAAAGACGTTAATTTCGCGATTGGGGATACCATTCGGGTCCACCAGACTTTCGCGGAAGGCGATAAAACCAGAACCCAAATTTTCGAAGGCATCGTCATCGCCATTCGTGGCCATGCCGGTCTAAAATCATTCGTAGTCCGCCGTATCGCCACCAACAACATTGGCGTCGAAAAGATTTTCCCTATCGAAACCCCCACCATCACCAAAGTTGAAGTCAAGAAAAAAGGCAATGTCCGCCGCGCCAAACTCTACTTCCTGCGTGACAGAACTGGCAAAAAAGCGACCAAAGTCAAAGGTCTCTTCGTCAAAGGCGCGCCGGAAAGTAGGGAAACCGAAATTGTCGTCAAGAAAGCCACTGGCGAGCGACCGGAAAGAGAAGACCAGCCGGTAAAGAACAAGATTGCCAAAGCCGAAAAGCCGGAAAAGATAAAAAAAGTTAAAAAGGGTCCCAAGAAAATCGTTCGTAAAGAACGCCAATTCGTCCGCTAAAACCCCTGTATACTATTTCTCATGGCTCGCGATAAACTCGAAAGCGAACTCCTTATTATCGGTGCACACGAGCTAAGTAAAGAGAAGCAATATAAGTTCGTCAGACAGCTTCCGAAATGCCAGGGGGCCGTTGCCAAATACCGAAGAAATGAGGAACATCGTCTCATCTCGCCTGGCGAGATGATCCCCCTGGCTGAACGCCAAGATCTATTACGTCGTATCTTCGAAGCCAACAGTATCCCTCTTGATGAAACCGGGCCCATTGACGTCTATAATCCGGCCATTGTCGTTGGGCCTAATGGTGAGGTTGAATTTCTGGGCAGAGCCGAAGCGAGGAAAACAAAATTCTCGACACTCATCGTCCATTTTCGTCTTCTAGGCGAAGCCTGGATACCACAAGGTAAAATTGCTTTTCAGCTTGAAGATCCTGCCGTCGCCTATATCGACGACCAGATTATCGTTGCCGGTGTGGAATTAAAGAAGGACTTTCGCACCGCCTCTGCCGATTACAAGACCGTGTTTTACAAAGGAACTTCACTGGACAATCTCGAACGACTTAAAGCGGAAGGCCCACTTGGTATGAAAGATATTCGTTTTGTCAAGTTAGCGAATGGAAAAATCGGTGTCTACACCCGCCCTCAGACACTAAAGGGGGGGTTAGAGGGGCAGATAGGCTTCACCATCATCGATTCGCTCGCTGATCTTAACGCCCAAGTCATCCGGGATGCTCCGCTTATAAATGCTCGTTTCCCGACAGGCGAATGGGGCGGTGTCAATCAGGCTCAACTGCTTCCGGATGGCAGAATCCTCGTCCTAGGCCATCGGGCCTACCGGGACGAAAAGAAGGCCCGTCACTATTTTCCCTGGGCCTTTGTCCACGATCCGGTTACCGGAGAAATTCAGGACTTGGGTATTCTCGCCGAAAGTGCCGATTTCCCTTCCGGGGTCGCCAAGGCTTGGGATCTTCGGGACGTTTTGTTCTCCGCCGGCTTTATCCTGGAAGGCGACAGACTGACTCTTTATACCGGAACGCGGGACACCGAAGCCGGAAAGATAGTCATCGGGAATTTTAAAATACCCCCACGCCTTCCTAATGCCCGCCTTCGCCGCGAGCCTATTCACCTCGAAAATTGACAAAACAACGGTTCTTTTGACAAAATCCCATTAATGATAGAACGGTACGGTCGGGTGACTGGCGTCATCAAGGAACGGATCGAGTCCGGCAGCCAGCCGGTACCCCGGAAGTAGCTATGTTTGAAACCGACAAGCGTCGTCTCGTCGCCGGCGCCCAGGCGGGGAGGCGCGCCCTTCTCGCGAAATTCGGCCGGGAAAAGCCTTAATTCGCTAGTCCTACACTGGCCCCCGACTGGCCATGAAAAGACTGGGCATGAAGATCGGCGATGTCTTGGTTTATGGCGCTCATACCCGACTCCAAACGCGCCTTGACGCTCTCGATTAAATAAAGATTCAAAAAGACCTGGCCATTACGGGTAACCACCATGCTTTCGACGTCGTCCGGCTGTCCAGCCTCGACATCCAAAACCACCCCCGACTCGTGCAGATAAGCCGTTCTCATTGTTTGGCACAAGGAGCAGGAAAAACACCAGACGTGAATAATCGGATCGGTTTCCGAATGCGCTACTTCTCCTAGACCAATGTAATTCTCAACCATAGTTTCGCTATTCTACTACACTTATTGTGAGCTGTTTTAACGATGTTCGTACCTTTTTTAGAACAAATTACTAAATTGGCTCACCGCTCAGCCCAGCGAGCCTCGGAGATCCCGAGTATCTCCTCGGGACTCCCCAGCCCGCAATCGCTGAAGCGATGCGGGCTGGGCTGATGCAGGCAGGGACGATTAGCAAATTCCACGTTTCTCTACTTCCGGAATTTGCTTAATATTCAACTCCAATATACTTAAGGTTGCTTTAATTGACGCATTGTCTGTATTAACCAACTTTACTCTATCCTCATATCTACTACGCAGGGGTGTCAGGAATTCATCTGTCCATGAAGGGGTTAATACTAGTACGTCCTTGAAATCAACGATTACTTCTTCTGTATCTACAACGTCTTTAAGTGTAGGTTGAAAAGCTAGCCACGCCTCCTTGCCTGAAGGTCTCGACACTAATGTCGTACCAAACTTTTTTAATTCAATTATCATTTTGAGTTTTCAAATCCAATAATAGCAATACATCCTCTAATATATTCTTCTCCCCGTGAGATAGAAAGCTCTTTGTCGTACTCTTTCAAAAATAAACTTGCATCACCCGTTTGAAACTTAAGAGTGAAGGGGTTTTCAATTATAACTGCCCTGACAAACTTCAGCCCATTCCCTCTCGCTTCTGGAAATCGACCCGACACCGTCTCAGTAAAAGCTACTTTCAACGCCTGGCTGGCGTCAGTCAATTCTGGTCTTATCCGTTTGAGAGTAGTCAGTATTCCCTGTCCCCGGTCGGCCAATACAATATTTTTATTCCTCATGTCGTATGAAAAATATATTCCGGTAACGTCTGGCCAGTTGCCAAGATTGTGATCAAACGAATTGTTGCCTATCTCTCCTGCGACAGCACTCAACAACGATACGGCCGATTCAGACACTTTACCTTGGAGTGTGTGTTGGAGCTTTTCGAGCCGCGCCTGGAATACGTCTCTCGTTTGGCAATATACATCGTTTGACGGGGGAGCCCCTGCGGAAGCCAAGGCCCATTGTCTGGCGAGCGTGCTTTCATTTCGCAAAAAAATATCAACGTCCTCTTGCCGATAGAAACGATGCCCCAAGGGGCCACTTCTAATCGAGGGCAACCGGTGGGAGACATCCCACCTTCTGAGAGTATCTATCGACGTACCCAGCTGCTTTGCTGTAACTCCAATTGAAATGAGGCTATTTGGCATAGTTTTTGTCCAATCTAACTATATGTTACCATACCTGAGCAAACCTATGCAAATCTGCGCTTACCTATGCAAACCTATGCATATTCAAATAGTGA
>CAYGRQ010000029.1:2100-7458 GCA_964352325.1 uncultured Pseudomonadales bacterium | reverse complement strand
GGTCGGGGAAAAGACACCCATAGACCAATTCGAAAGTTGCAGCGGGGCGGGTTGCCACCCCCAAGAAGTTGCCTTAATGGGGTCTCCCGCTATTGCGGGAACGTTTCACCTTTAATCGTCTCTGTGGCCCTGTCGCGGTCCGATACTTGCGCACCGGACGACCGCCTTTCGGGGGTCACCCTGTCTTTTAGCTGTCCGGACTTTCCTCCCCGCGACACTCGCGTGTCGGGGGCATCTTCCCGGGCCAGTTTGTTAACACCCCATATTATACCACCTCAGCTTTGTTATCTGGTTTCCTTGACAAATTTCGGCCTGGAAACTAGGATAAAGCTATGACAGATAACTTCTTTCTCAACGTCCAAAACTCACTCTCCGAGGCGACGATTTCCATTTTGACGAGCATCGTCTCCTACATTCCGACTCTTCTGGCCGCCCTGATCGTCTTCGTCATCGGCCTGGTCTTGGCCAATTGGCTGAAACTCCTGGTTATCAAATTGCTTAACCTGCTCCGCCTCTCCGATCTCCTGGGCAAGGGTGGGGCCAAACAGTTTTTAGCCGACGCCGATATCACTCAAAAAGTGGAGATCGTCATTGGCCAATTGGTCCGCTATATCGTCATTCTTATCTTCGCCGTCGCCGCCATTAATCTTCTTGGTCTCAACACCGTCACCCAGGTGTTAAATGGGCTACTTAGCTACATCCCGAATATTCTGGCCGCCGTCTTTATCCTCGGCGCCGGCGTCGTTCTGGCCGGTTTCTTGGAAAAAGTCGTCAAGGGCTCGCTTGGCAGCCTTGACTTGAAGCTATCCCGTCTCATGGCCAAAGCCACCAGTTATTTAATCGTCGTCTTTGCCACCCTGGCGGCTATTTCTCAGTTGGGGATTGCCAAAAACTTTATCGACACCCTTTTCGTCGGCTTCGTCGGCATGCTCGCCCTCGCCCTTGGCCTCTCCCTCGGCTTGGGCAGTAAGGATCTGGTCAAAAGCATTCTCGAGGACTGGTACCGCAATTTCAAGAAAGACCTCAAATAATTCCCGGCTGGGTCACAAAAAACCCGAGTGAAGGAAAACCTATCATCGGGTTTCTTGGTCGAGTTATTTAGCTCCAATTTTGAACATTTTGGTGCCGCAAACGGGACAAATAGCGCGGGCAGCCGGTTTACCATTTTTCATGGTAAGGGTTTCAAATTTTTCTACGTCTCTCTTAGCGCGACACTTAACACAGTACATTGTCATAACGTTACTCACCCCCTTTCGGTTGCCGGAGGTTAGCGCGCTAAATAAAGCCAAAGCGCTATCTCCAAAGCTAGAGCAAGCATAGTGAGTAGGAATACCTTTGTCAAGTCAGTTCGGAAATATTTAGCTTCAACTCCCTCTTTTTTAACCGCTTTCGGTTTCGTTTTAGAGCTATCTATCGGGCCAAAAGTGACCCTAAAGCCGCCCGTGCCCAAGAGCCGTCTGCCTGTTCGCTCCTTCTGTTTTCTGGTTCTCTTTTTAGCCATATTCCTATCTTACCAGCAGTAGGAGACTAATTTGGTACAATCGTCTTTGTTATGTCCGATCCAAATGTTTACTATCTTTTTCTCGGCCTGGCTGGTTTTTGGCTCCTGATTCTTTCGTTTATAGTTTTCCGTCTCTTTTTCCACTATCAATCCCTGACCAGGGGACTTTCTCACAAGGACCTCATCAGCGCCCTCAATAACTTTATCGCCAAAACCGCCGCCAACCAGGAAGCAATTGAAAGCGTTAAGGCCAGTCTCGCCAAAGAAGTGGCCGATAATAAACTTCACCTCCAAAAAGTAGGTTTTATCAGGTTCAATCCCTTTACCGACACTGGTGGTAATCAGAGCTTTGTCGTCAGTTTACTAGATGAAAATGGGACGGGGGTTGTGATAAGCTCATTGCATAGTCGGGAAAACACCCGCATCTACGCCAGGGCCATTGAAAAAGGTCAGTGCCAAGACCAGGTTCTTAGCAAAGAAGAACGGCAGGTCATCAAAGACAGTCTTAAATAAATGAACAAAAAAATTACCTATCTCATCTCTCTAGTCATTGTCTATCTCATCGGCCTGGGCATCGGCTACCTTGCTTTTCCAAAAGTGAGCGCAGAAACTCTTGTCTCCCCGGCCCTTGAAGGGGGGGGTGCCAAGGCGGGCAAACCCTTGGTTGTCATTAATCCCTCGGAGCCGAAAAATCAAACTTGCCCCCTCAATGGCTTGGCCTACACCACCACCGAAAAAAATCTTTGGGAGAAGCGTCGGCCCATGACGGTCATGATCGAAAACCACCAGGAAGCCCGCCCCCAATCCGGCCTTAGTTCGGCTGACATCGTCTATGAAGCCGTCGCCGAAGGTGCGATTACCCGCCTGCTGGCCGTGTTTTACTGCGACATCGCCGCCACCGACCTGACTATTGGCCCGGTCAGAAGCGCCCGCACTTACTTCCTCGATTGGGCCAGCGAATATGGCAAGTATCCCATTTATGTCCACGTCGGCGGTGCCAATACCCCGAACAAGGCGAACGCCCTTGGTCAAATCAGAGACTATGGTTGGCAAGGGGTAAACGATCTCAATCAATTTGGCTTAGGGGTCAAAGAATGTTGGCGCGATGATACCATCCTCAAAAAGGCAAATAATATCGATCGGGTTGCCACCGAACACACCATGTATTGTTCCACTGAAAACCTCTACAAAGCGGCCCAAAAGCGTGGTATTACCAACCTGGACAAAAAAGGCGATTCCTGGACCAAGTCGTACGTCCCCTGGAAGTTTGGCGACAAACCTGATAGTGGCACCGGTAAACTGGCGACCAGCGTCGACCTTGACTTTTGGAAGGATTATGGGGAGTACCACGTCACCTGGACCTATGACAACAATACGAAGACCTACAAGCGGGCAAACGGTGGGCAGGTTCACAAAGACAACAACATCGGCAATCAACTCGAAGCTGGAACCGTCATCGTCCAATTCGTCACCGAAACCGGCCCCATCGACGACGAAAAGCACATGCTCTATGGTACTATCGGTAGCGGCAACACCCTTGTTTTTAGCGAAGGCCAAGTTTTTTCAGCCACCTGGAGCAAGAAATCTCGGCTCGATCGAACTATCTATAAAGACAGTCGGGGCAAAGAATTCCAGTTTGTCCCAGGCAAGATCTGGGTCGAGATCCTCTCCAAGGCGAATAACTCCGTCAGCTACCAGTAAAAAGGGGTGTGCTATACTGCAGACAATAGTTGTTCATAATATGGCTAACCTCACTGACTTTATGGTCAGTCGCGTCCGGGCGAAACTCATCAAAATATTCCTTTCCCGTCCGACTGAAATGTATTACGTCCGCGAACTCACTCGGGCGGCAAAAGAGGAAATCAATGCCGTCCGTCGCGAACTCGCCCGCATGGAAGAGAGGGGCATGGTCAAAAACGAGAAGCGCGGTAATCGCCTCTACTACCAGTTCCGGGACACCTACCCCTTTTACGGGCCGCTTCTCGAAATCGTCGCCAAAACTACTGCTCTTGGAAAAACCATGATTGCCAACCGCTCGAAGCTTGGTTTTATTAAATTTGCCTTTTTTTCCGGCCGGTTTGTCCGGGGCCTAAAGCGGAAGCCCACCGATGTTGATTTGGTTGTTGTCGGCAAGGTCATCTCACCCCAGCTGGCTCTCATCATCAAAGACCACGAAGAAGCGACCGGTACCGAGGTGAACTATTCGACCATGACCGAAGAAGAATTTAGATATCGTCTTTCCCGCAAGGATCCTTTCATTACCGGTATTTTGACCGAGCCGCGCGTCATGATCATCGGCGACGACGTCGATATGGTAGTATGAATCAACAAAAAATAATCAAGGCGGGCAATTCGCTCGCCATCACCCTGCCTTCCCGCTTGGTCAGAGCTTTGGGCCTCCGCGCCGGCGATCCGGTCACGGTTAGCCCCTCCCTCGATCAAACCCAAATTGCCTGTCGTTTCGATTCTCCCCGGCAACTGACACTTACTCCTACTATCAAGCCGAAGAACTCGTTATAATTTTACCCATGCGGCAATCGCGTGGCCTTCTGTTTTTTATTTTCTCCCTGACCCTTTTTTGTCTTTACCTCAATCTCCCCTTCGACCTAAAGTTTTCCAGGAAAATTTTAAACAAAGAGTTTAGTTTCAATTTACCCCGCCCGCGAATCAATTTCCGCCTCGGTAAGTCAGTCATCGCCCGTGATCTTAATTTCAAAAGGGGCCTCGATCTCTCCGGCGGCATGCAGGTCACTCTTCTGGCTGATATGGAGCAAATTCCTTCCGAAAGTCGCGCCGCCGCCCTCGAGTCCGTCCGTTCGGTCATCAACCGTCGCGTCGACCTCTACGGCGTCTCTGAAGCTGCGATCAAAACCTCGGTCGTGGGCGGTGAATATCGCCTCATTGTCGAACTACCGGGCGTCGATAAACCCCAGGAGGCCCTTGACCTCATCGGTCAAACCGCCAATCTGGTTTTCGCCACCCCCATCTATCAGGCCGATCCGGCCTCACCGGGGGCAGAACCCCGACTGGTTAATTTCTTTCCTTCGGATCTAACCGGCAAAGATTTGAGCTTGGCCCAGGTGACTTTTGAAACCCAGGATCGCCAACCAGCCGTCTCCATCAAATTCAAAGATTCCGGTCGGGACGAATTCGCCAAGTTAACCCGTGAATTTTTAGGTAAGCCGCTCGCCATTCTACTAGATAACTCCCTTCTTTCCGCCCCCACCGTCCAATCGGAAATAACTACCGGCGACGCCATTATCTCCGGTAGTTTTACTCTTGACGAAGCCAAGTTTCTCGCTACCCAACTCAATGCCGGCGCCCTCCCGGTACCAGTCAAAATTCTTGCCCAAAGGGTCATCTCTGCCACTCTTGGTGAAGACTCAATTCGCCAAAGTGTCCTGGCCGGCGGTATTGGTCTGGCCATCGTCGCCGCTTTTATGATCGGCTACTACGGCTGGCTTGGTCTTATCGCCGTCATCGGTCTGGGTATCTACGGCCTGATTACCGCCACTCTTTACCGCGCCGTCCCGGTTACCCTGACTCTCCCCGGCGTTGCCGGTTTCTTACTTAGCATCGGCATGGCCGTCGACAGCAACATTCTCATTTTCGAGCGCTATCGCGAAGAAATCAGAGCCGGCCGCTCTTGGCCGGTCACCCTCGAGCTTGGTTTTGGCCGGGCTTGGAACTCGATCAAGGACGCCAACCTGGCCACCATCATCACCGGTCTGATTCTCTTTAACCCGCTCGACTGGTCATTTCTAAACGCTTCGGGCGCCGTCCGCGGCTTTGCCCTGACCCTTCTCTTAGGTATTTTTATCTCTCTCTTTACCGGTATTGTCGTCACCCGCACTCTT
>CAYGRQ010000029.1:0-2000 GCA_964352325.1 uncultured Pseudomonadales bacterium | reverse complement strand
CTGAAATTGGTTTCCTTCGAGACTATCGGTCCGGCTATGGGGCAGGAAACAACCCAAAAGACGATCTTTGCCGTTCTCCTCGCCTCACTCCTCCTCCTGATCCATATCAGCCACGCCTTTAGGCAATTGAAGTTTGGCGTCTGCGCTATCCTCGCCATGCTTCACGATTCCCTCGTCCTCCTGGGAATTTTCTCCCTTCTTGGTCACTTCTTCAATATCGAGATCGATCTCTTGTTTGTGACCGCTACCCTGACCGTCCTTTCTTTTTCGGTCCACGACACTATCGTTGTCTACGACCGCATCCGGGAGCTCCAACGGCACAGTTCGAATCTTTCAATGTATGAAATGGCCAACCAAGCCGTCTCCGAAACCATGGTTCGATCTTTAAACAACTCCCTCACCATCATCTTTATGCTTCTGGCCCTTGTCCTTCTGGGCGGGGACACCACCAGAAACTTCGCTCTCGCCCTTCTCATCGGAACCATCTCCGGTTCCTACTCATCTCCCTTCACCGCCGTGCCGCTTTTGGTCATCTGGGACGATCTCCGCCACCGCCGTAAATAACCTCGATACTGTGCACCTGGGGGGTGAACACTAGGCCAGTTCTTTGATTCGGCCGACTAGATACTCGCGCTTGTTTTTGCTCGTGTCTTCGATCACTTCTTCAAATAATTGTTTCAGAATCTGACCCACCTTCGGTCCCGGTTTGATGCCCAGAATCTCCATCACATCCTTGCCGTCGATAGCCATATCATTAATCTCCATCGGCTCAAACAGTTGTTCACCGATCCTTTTCTGAAACTCCATCAACCGCCAACTGGTGGTTTTACTGCCGCCGCCCTTCCGGTCGCCGATCCGCAGCATAATCATGTCGTTAATGTTTTCTTTCCCCACCCGGCGAATAAAGCGCCTGATAGCGGCGTCGGTCATTTCCGGTTGGTAAGCGAACATATGCCAGCGAACGAGGGTTGTCAGCCTGGCCTTTTCCTTGGCCGACAAACGCAAATCATCGGCAATTTTGCCGGCCATTCTTTCCCCAATCACCTCGTGACCGTAAAAAGTTGTCGCCGCATGGGTCGCTTGCTCCGTCTGACACTTTGGGCATCGTAAATGGTCATCGACCAGGTCACTTTGTTTAATCAAAGCGCCGCAGTTGACGCAGTGGTACCTTTTTGTCGCCGGCTTGCCGATGTCATGGAGGAATGTGGCCAATCGCACCAGAGGATCGCGCGCTGGACAGCCGGCCAAACTCTCCAGCATATGGTCAAGAACATCCAGGGTGTGGTGCCCGGTCTGGTCCACTCCCCGGGCCGCCAAAATCTCAGGGATAATGTGTTCCATCAAGCCGGTCGAGATTAACAAGCGCACACCATCGGCCGGGTAGTTAGTGCCGATTATTTTCAGCAGTTCGTCGCGCACCCTTTCCCGGCTAATATTAGCCAGAAGCGGCGCCTTCTGGGTAATCGCCGCCAAAGTTTTTTCTTCGATCCGAAATGACAACGTCGCCGCCAGTCGGATCGCCCGCATCATCCGCAAAGCGTCTTCACCGAATCGTTCTTCCGGGTCTCCGACCGTACGGATGATACCTTCCTCAAAATCGGCCAAACCATCTACTAAATCAATCAATTCGCGCCTGCTCATCACCAGCGCACTTATCGTGAACTCCCGACGGGTGACGTCCTCTTCCAATGTCTTGCCCCAAGAAATTTGGTCCGGATGGCGGAAGTCAGAATAGCCTTTTTCCGACCGATAGGTCGTTATTTCATAAACCTCGTCGCCGATTGGCATGCCGACCGTCCCAAAATCATTTTCATAGTATGGCTCGTACTCCTTCGTTATTGCCTGGATCTCTTCCGGCGTGGCATCCGTAGTTAGGTCGCAGTTGACCGGCTTTTTCGTCAGGAGAATGCTTCTGACACCTCCGCCAACCAGATAAATTTCCTTTCCGGCCGCGGCAAAAAGATCGAATATCCGGGCCAGTTCCGCTGGAAAAAGAGCCA
>CAYGRQ010000028.1:4175-7587 GCA_964352325.1 uncultured Pseudomonadales bacterium | reverse complement strand
GAGGACAAGGCCCGCGAAGTCAAAAAACTGCAGGTCGAACTTCATCACCAGGGCCTCCTGGTCGCCATGGTGGGAGACGGTATTAATGACGCCCCGGCCCTGGCCGCCGCCGATGTCGGTATCGCCATGGGGGCGGGGACTGACATCGCCATGGAGTCGGCTAGTGTCGTTCTGATGAACAGCAATCTCGACTCCATCCCCGCCGCCATCAAGCTTTCCCGCGCTACTCTTCGAATAATTAAACAGAATCTTTTCTGGGCTTTTGCCTACAATACCATTCTCATTCCCGTCGCCGCTGGTGCCCTCTATCCTTTCACCGGTCTGCTTCTAAGCCCCATCATGGCTTCGGCGGCGATGGCCTTCTCGTCAGTTTCTGTCGTCAGCAATTCTCTCCGGCTGAAAAAATTAAAATGGTAATCCAGCTTTCCCTGCTCGCTTCTTTCATCGCCGGCATGATCGCTCTTTTTGCCCCCTGTTGCGTTACTTTTCTTTTGCCCGCTTACTTTGCCAACATTTTCAAGGAAAAAAAGCGGGTTCTTTTGATGACCTTTATTTATTCCCTAGGCATCTTTACCGTGATGCTGCCGGTAGTTTTGGGTGCCCGCGTTTTGACCCAAATTTTCCTCGACTTACACGACCAGACTTATATCATCGGTGGGTTATTTCTGATTTTTGTCGGCTTCCTCGGACTTTTGGGCATTAAACTGCCCATGCCGCATATTGTCTCCAATCGTCAGGTCGCAGATGACCCCGTCTCCACTTATATTTTGGGGATCATCGGCGGTATTACCAGTGCCTGCTGCGCCCCGGTCCTTATTGGGGTCCTGGCCCTTACTACATTGAGCCCGACCCTCCCCCTGGCCCTTCTAACCGGCTTCTTTTATGTCTTGGGCATGGTCGCTCCTCTTTACCTGGCCAGTCTCTTTATCGAAAAGGGCAACTTCCTCGCCAGTCCGATTTTACGCCGGCCGATTTTTGGTCGCGTTACCCTTTCAAACCTGGTCTCCTTCATCATGTTTGTTGGACTTGGATTACTTCTGATTTTTCTTTCTCTTACCGGTCGTCTCTCCATGTCTGGGGCTGAAGAGGCGACCAGCCGCGCTATTCAGTCCGCCGCTGCCAATTTCACCGCCTTGGTTGGCAAAGTACCCGGCCTGGACTTGGTTTTTAGTCTTCTGGCCGCGTTTCTTCTCTACAAATTTATCAAAGCGGCAACTCGGAAATGAAGAAAAGCATTTTTTATGGCGTCCTCGCTTCTCTCGCTCTCATCGCTTTTTATTTCGCCGTCATGCTTCTTTTTACTAGAAGTTTATCGGCCGCTGCCTCTCAAGCCAAAGACCTCTGGCCCTGGTTTACTCTTCTTGTTATCGGGTTTGGGACCCAATTTGGTCTCTTTACTTATTTAAAGGGGCTTATCAAATCGGCCCCCTCCGTGATGACCGCCGCCAACACCGGGATATCTTCTGTTTCCATGGTCGCCTGTTGTGCCCATCACCTGACCGATGTCCTGCCTCTTTTTGGCCTGGCCGGACTTTCCCTTTTTCTCACCCGTTACCAGGTTTGGTTTATCGGCATTGGAATCATTAGTAATTTCGTCGGGATAATCTATCTACTCCGCCAGATCAATAAACACCGTGTCCATGTCAAAATATAGCCTTATTTTTATCGCCACATCCGTCTTATTAGTCCTAGCTGTCTTATTCGTCTTATTTGCTTTGACACCCCCGGGGTGGCCGACCGGCGGTGAAGTCGATGTTACTGTCACTCCAGAAGTTCTTATCGCCGGCCAGCCGCCAAGATTTAAACTCGAGTTTAATACCCACTCTGTCGAACTCGATTTTGATATCGAAAAAATCACCCGCCTCTCCGATGACCGGAGAAAAGATTATGGCCAACCGACCTGGGAAGGTTCTCCTCCCGGCGGTCACCACCGCGAGGGCACCCTCACTTTCCCGGAGCTTCTCGGTGACGTCAAATCAGCTACACTAATAATCAGCGCCGTCAGCGGCATTGCGGAACGTAAGTTTACTTGGCAACTCTAACTATGGACTACCCGGAAGAATGGAATCAATTACCCCGACACGAGCGCAAGAAAAAGTTGAAACGGTTTCGTTAGATGGGAAAGTGCAGCAGTCGTCTCTTGGGGACGAATGATGAAGCTGGATAAATTAGATAAGGCTCTGATTCAAAAGTACATCGAAACCTACATAAACCAAGGTCCGGAAAAACTAGCGCTATGAACTTAAGATTTTGGCGGCAGCCAAATTTATTCTTGCTGACTTTCTTAATAATGCTTTACCTGGCGGCAGTTTGGCGGACAAATGAATCTGGTTTTATCGTTAACGAAGCCGGTCGAAGTGTCGCCCTGCTGATCGGCCTTGGCTTGCCCCATTTCTGGGGCGTGGTCGTAGGCAAAAGCAAACCCCGGATTGAAAACGTCCTGATTACCACCCTGATCCTCTTGTTGCTGACCGACTTGCAGACTGGTTTCGGACTGATGTTCATTCTCGGTTTAGTGACGGCCTTAGTCAAAACTGTTTTTCGGTTTGAAAATCGACCCCTCTTCAACCCGGCGGCGGCAGGCTTGTTCGCGACTTCATTTTTTGGTTTGGCCACGACTTGGTGGGGGATAAGACTTTCGCCCAGACTACCGTTCATTGATATGAGTCTGGCCATGCTCTTGACGCTCCTCGCCAGTTTATATCTGATTTGGCTCTATAAGAGAATTCCCATTCTGGTTAGCGTGCCTACCAGTCTGGCCCTTGTCTATTTCCTTCTGAAAGGGGTCTTTCCTCTAACTCTCATTTTCGAAGGTACGTTTATCTTTTTTCTGCTGGTCATGGCCGTTGAGCCAAAAACGACCCCGGTCATTAATTGGCAGGCATGGCTTTATGGCTCATTACTGGGTTCGTCACTGGCTTTATTATTTGTTTTTCGAATAGTGGGGGAGCCGTACTTAGCCGCTTTGCTGGCGGCGAATTTGAGCTTTGGTCTGCTCCGGTGCTATATTGATAAGACATGAGACAGCGGAAATTTTATCTTCTCGTCGTTTTGCTCATAGTCATCGCAGGCATCAGTCTCTTTGCCCTAAAGGCCGCCAAGACTCCCGTCGCACCACAGGAAACCTCTCCGGCCGTTGTGATTACGATCGACGGCGCGGATTACTTCTTTAAGCCAAATGAGATCAGGGTCAAGAAAGATCAGAAGCTAAAAATTGTTTTCAAAAATACCAAAGGCTTCCATGATTTCGTCGTTGACGAGTTCAGCGTTTGGACGCCGCAGATTCTCGAAGGTAACAGCACCGAGGTCATCTTTACGCCAAACAAAGTCGGGGTCTTTGAGTTTTACTGCAGTGTCGGCGGTCATCGGGCGCTGGGGATGAAAGGCAAGCTGATTGTTGAGTGAGTTGTTC
>CAYGRQ010000028.1:0-4075 GCA_964352325.1 uncultured Pseudomonadales bacterium | reverse complement strand
CGATGGAATGACTATTTTGATATTCAGGACGAAATTTTTTGTCAGGGACAAGAGATAATTGCCCAAATCGAAACTAGTCTTAGTGGAATGGTTTGCTGTCTCGACCTAGCCCGGTGGTATGACAAAGAGCTTGAGAATATCGACGATTCCAACGGTACCAATCAGGATCTTCAATATGAGTTATATCGTCACGCCGTGGTTTGTGCCAATACGACCGATCCGGAAACTGTTATCGCCAAACTTACGCCTTATCTAAATTACGATTCCAGTTTCAGTTTTGCGGATTCAATCATCGGCGCCTTTTTCGAAACACAAAAAGCCAATAAGATTGCCGAAAAATTAGGTGAAATGTGCGAAACAACCAATCAGGAAATTTGGCAAAGATGTCTAATTTACTGGTGTCGGTATCTGAAGCAAATTGGCGACAGTCGCTTTGAAAAGACGGCCACAAAATACTGCCAAGAAGATGACGAAATCCTGCTCCTGCTTATTACTTTTTATTCGGAGAAAAATAACTTCCAAAAGGCAATTGAGATAGGTTGGCCGAGACGGGACCATCACCAAGTCAGCGATCTTTTAGTTGATGTCTTAAATCGGAGTAAAGACGAACAAAAGCTGGCGACATTGCTCGAAGAAAGATTGATAGAAAGTGTGGATAAGGATGAATTAAGGCGGCTCAAAGAAATATATCTTTCCGGTAGCGAACCGCGCCGGTGGGATGCTTTTGTCAAAAAACTTTTGCTGGCGAATAGGACTCCGGAATCTTCACTGGGGATATTAATGTTTCTTCAAAGATATACCGAAGTCGCCGATTTAATCGTTAAAAACAGCGACTCGCCCTTTATCGACAAAGAAGGCTATGCCAGGAAATTGGCAGTTCTGGACAAAACCGCCGCCCAGAAAGTTTATTGGCATCTCGCCAGTTTCGAAGCGGAAAAGTTCAAAACATCGAATCATTACCCTCGCTTTTGGACACACATCGACAACCTCTCCGCGTTGGCATCGCCCCAGCAGATAAACAAGTACTTACTGGATATCAAAAACCGCTTTCCCACCAAAAAGAAATTAATTATTGAAATCGAACGTAGATCTCCGCCAGCTTAAACTAGGTGCCGTTGACTTCGGGTATTCTTTGGCTTACAGTGAAAGTATGATCAATAAAATTGATGGGTTGGCCAAGATTGCCGTTTTCCGAAATAAGAAAATTCGCAGAGCCATATTTAGGAACGAATGGTGGTTTTCCATAATCGACGTTGTCGAGGCATTGACTGGCACCGACAGACCGAGAAAATACTGGAGCGATTTGAAGAATAAGCTCTTGAATGAGGGCTATATTGAAGTGTCCGGAAAAATCGGACGGTTGAAACTAAAGGCTCCGGATGGAAAGATGCGCTTGACCGATTGTGCCAATACCGAAAGTCTGTTTCGTATTATCCAATCCATCCCCTCGCCCAAGGCCGAGCCGTTCAAACGCTGGCTGGCAAAAGTGGGTTACGAACGTGTCCAGGAAATCGAAGATCCGGAATTAGCCCAAAAACGTACTCGCGCCATTTACAAAGCCAAAGGTTATCCTGACGGCTGGATCGAGAAAAGAATGCGCTCCATCGCGATCAGGGAAGATCTAACCGATGAATGGCTCAAGCATGGAGTCAAAGAACAAAAAGAATACGCCATCCTCACCGCTGAGATTTCAGAGGCGGCTTTCGGCGTAACTCCATCGGAACATAGGAAACTTAAAGACCTTGAGAGACAAAATCTCCGCGACCACATGACCGACTTAGAGTTATTATTTTCCATGCTTGGGGAGGCCTCGACGACTGAGATTACCAAGACCGAACATCCAAAGGGGTTCGAACAGAATAAGAAAGTTTCTCGCCGCGGAGGGAAAATTGCCGGAGACGCCAGAAGAAAATAGACTAAGCCATCAGCCTCGCCCGCTTCAAAGTTAAGGCATTAACGACAACAATCAAAGACGAGGCGCTCATCAGCAGGGCCGCCCACTCGGGGCGCAGCAGGATGCCATATTGATAGAGCACCCCCGCCGCCACCGGAATAGCGACCACGTTATAGCCAGCCGCCCAGGCCAAATTTTGCTTCATCTTGGTATTTGTTTTTCGTGATAGTTCGACGATCTTGACGATATCGAGCGGATTATTTTTGATGAGCACAATCTGGCCCGCCTCGACCGCGACGTCAGTCCCGGCGCCGATGGCAATTCCGACGTTTGATTGGGTCAGCGCCGGCGCGTCGTTAACGCCATCACCCACCATCGCTACGATAGAGCCGTCTTTTTGCAGTTCTTTGATCTTATTGACTTTGTCTTCAGGCTTCACGTCGGCAAAGAAAGTATCGATGGCCAGTTCACCAGCCACCGACTTGGCGATACTCTCGTTGTCGCCGGTGATCATCGCCACTTTTATCTTCATCTGGTGCAGTTTCGCGACCGCCTCGCGCGATTCCTCCCGGATAACGTCCGAAAGAACAATCACTCCCAAAAGTTCTTTCTCACTAGCCACCCAGATAAACGATTTGCCCTCGTTAACCTCGGCGGCGATTTGATTTTTTAAATCATCCAATTTAATCTTCTTTTCGCGCATCAAGGCCTCATTGCCCAAAACATAATTTGCCCCATCGACTTTTCCCTCCACCCCGCGGCCCGGAAATGAATTAAAGGCGGTAACCTTAGCTAGACTGATCTTTCTCTTCTCCGCCTCCATAACGACTGCCTTGGCGATTGAATGTTGTGATAAGGTGTCGATTGACGCCGCGATCCTTAGAACCCCGTCAGAGTTCGAACCAACTATTCTGTCTACTCCGAATTCGCCCTTGGTTAAGGTTCCGGTTTTATCGAATACCACCCAGTTGAGACGGCGGGCAATTTCCAGCGCCTTGATGTCTTTGATCAGGATGCCGCTTCTGGCCGCTACTTGGGTCGTGATTGTCGTTACCGTGGGAATGGCCAGCCCCAAAGCGTGTGGGCAGGCGATGACAATGACCGTGATTGCCAATGTCGCCGCAAAAACGGCTCCCTGTGGATCGATAAACGACCAATATAAAAATGTGCCGCTACCAACAGTAATCGCCGTCAAGGTCAGGATATTGGCCGCTTTATCAGCCAATCGCTGAACCGAAGGTTTGGTTGTCTGCGCCTGTTTAATCAGATTCATAATTTGAGACAGGGCGCTTTCGGCTCCCACCTTGGTAATCTCGATAGTTAGCGCGCCGTCATTGTTGACCGTCCCGCCGACCACCCCATCGCCGATTTTTTTGAAAACCGGTTTTGACTCGCCGGTGATCATCGCTTCATTGACCGAGCTTTCGCCCTCGATCACCTTGCCGTCAACCGGGATCTTTTCCCCCGGCCTGACCAGCACCTTGTCTCCCTTGACCAACTCACTAGTCATCACTTCCACAGTCTTGCCATCGACTAGTTTATTCGCTGTTGGCGGAATCAGTTTGGCCAGTTCCGCCAGCGCCCCCGTCGTCCCCATTACCGCCCGCATCTCCATCCAGTGGCCAAACAAAAAGGCGGAAACCAAAGTGCTGATTTCCCACCAAAGCGATTCGCCGGCGAAAAGAAAAGTCGCCGCCACCGAAAAGAAGTAGCCCGACAGCACCGCCAAGCTGACCAAAGTCATCATCCCGAAATTTCTCTCGGCAATTTCCAGTCTGGCCGCGCTATAAAACGGTCTACCGCCATACAAAGCGACGACTGAACCCAAGATAAAAAGCACCAAATTTATTCCGGAAAAATCCAGAGAATAACCAAACCAGCGTTGAATGTTTGGCGACAGAAAAAGTATCACCCCTGTAACGGGTAGAGTCTGGAAAAAGAGCGTCTTGAAGTTATGCCCCATCTTGGCGTGGTGGGCAGTATGGTCCTCATGAACCATTATCAACTCCATCCCGCACTTGGGACACTTTCCCGGGGCATCAAGCCTCACTTCCGGGTGCATTGGACAGGTGTATTTCATCACTTCATTTTACTTTTTCTTAAGATAGAAATTGTAACAGTGGGCGAAACACCAGCCGACCAACCAGGCCCCAATCGTGGCCGTAATCAGCCCCAAAAAGA
>CAYGRQ010000027.1:5787-7884 GCA_964352325.1 uncultured Pseudomonadales bacterium | reverse complement strand
AGTCCCATCGTTTTGCGATTCTATTTTCACAAAAGACAAATTTAAATGTTCGGTTAAAAGGGCGCGTAAGTCTGCCAGGTTGAAACAAACGCCGACGACAAGACCGCTCTCCGGTTTACTTCCCTTTATCAAACCGATGATTTTTCCCCGATAGATAATCGGACTGCACCAGGTAATTCGGTCATTCTCGAATCGACTATGTGCCGGGCTGTGAGCAGCATCTCCTCAGCCCCGAAAATGATACCGGACAAAGCACCACTCACACCTTCGTAGCGATAGATATCGACACCCGAAAGCTCACCGTATGATTTCAACCTCTCAACCATGCCCTGATATTAACCCATGGTAATTAAAATTACATAACAAAGGCGGCGACTGGATGGTTGACAAGTCTACTAAAATCTGACAAATTGATTACGGAGATCAAAAAAGGTAAAATATCAGACTTGATACGAATATGAATACCAAGAATAAAGGCTCTCTCGAGTTTTATGTGTATAAAGAAAAGAGCGGCGATTACTGCGCCATCTGTCTAACGTTGAATCTAATTGAGTGGGGAAAAGACCCAAAAAAACTCATGAATTCTATAAACGAAGCGGCAATAAGTCATATCGTTGGTGTAATAAAAAAGGGTCTTTCTGATGAATTATTAAACAGACCTGCTCCAGATAAATACTGGTTGATGGCTCGTGAAAACGTCAATATCCGCCAACCTATCTGGATCGGATTGCTCCAATGACATTACCAGCCTTTTTAATTTAATCGGATCCGCATCGGCAACGTAAATTAACCAACCCAAAACGGTTCCGTATAGTTCAGAGAAATAATCAGGTATATGAGCCGTGGGTCCTTCTAAATCGACAGCATTAGGATTTTCTCCGCTCCAAATTTGTGTTGCGACCTCTCTCTCGGTCAGGACTCTCATGAGGGCAGATTATATACGTAGCCACACACCAAATCAAACTTATAGGACTTTTGCGGGGCCGACGGGACTCGAACCCGCGGTTTCTTCCGTGACAGGGAAGCGTGATAACCAACTTCACTACGGCCCCTTAATACACAAATTAGCGTTCTGTGCTTGCATATTATATAATAGCTCTTGCTTGGGAGGGGATTCTGATTTCCAGTAGAACCGCGCGAGCCTGGTTAGATCATCTTAACCGTTTATATAAGTTCGAAGCCAAGTGATGATGCTTGGGACGTGAAAGGAGCCAATCATGGCTATGCGTTTATACGTAGGGAATCTACCCTACACTGTTAATCAGACTAAACTGGAGGAGATGTTCTCCCCGTTTGGTACTATCGTCAGTGCTTCCGTCATTTCTGACAAGTTTTCTGGCAGAAGCAAGGGTTTCGGCTTTGTCGAATTCGACAATGACGACGCCGCCAAAGAGGCGATTGCCAAACTCGACGGTACCGACATCGAAGGTCGCCCACTTCGTGTCAACGAGGCTAAACCTCGTGAAGAAAATAGCGCCCCCCGTTCATTCGGTGGTGGTGGTGGCGGCGGTAGCAGAGGCGGTTTCGGTGGAGGTCGCGGTGGTTTCAGCCGTGGACGCTAAGAAACTTTAGTTATCATTAACTACCAATTAACCCCGCCTAGCGCGGGGTTTTTGGTGGTGTATACTACCGCCAAATGATCAAGGATAGGCTTACTTACTACAACAAATTAGTAGGACCTCGAGGCGATCGACTCGCAACCCTTTATCGCTTCCAAGTCAAACCCAATTCCGACTACCCGCGCATCTATCTCCCCTTTGACTCTCTCCTCAACCACAAGTCGCGTCTCGTCCGAGAAACCAAGCGCTGGCTCGGAGACTTACTTCCGGCTTCAATTATCGAAGAACTACAATTGATATTAATTTCTCACGACGTCGGTGAACTGATCCACGGCGATGTTAGTCGGCTTTCCGCTTCGGACGACACCGAAGAAACTACCGGCGTTGAAGATCTTCTCCTGCCAGATGATTATCTTCGTTTGGGGGACTTTGTCACCGCCCAGTCATTCTTGGAAAATGGCGGGGAGAAATCTCCGGAATCACCGCTTTCATTTATTGCCCGTATCCTTGACACTATTGACGGTAATTATTTTGCCTT
>CAYGRQ010000027.1:3252-5687 GCA_964352325.1 uncultured Pseudomonadales bacterium | reverse complement strand
TCGTTTACAATTGGGCCTATGATCACCAACTCGGATATTGCCAAACTACTCCGTCGCGTCGAGGCGGTTTACGAAGTCAAGGACAAAGATTTCTTTCGCGGCCGGGCCTATGAAAATGCGGCCAACGCCATTGAAAACCTGACTATCTCTGCCCACGATCTTTGGGAGCAGGGAAAACTTACCGAAATTCCGGGTGTCGGTGAAAGTCTGGCTGATCACCTTGACGAACTCTTCAAAACGGGTAAGGTCAAGCACTTCGAATCCGAGTTCAAACGAGTTCCGGCAGGGATGTTTGGGCTATTAGGCATCCGCGGTATTGGCCCCAAAATCGCCTACAAGATCGCCAAGAAGTTTAAGCTCGATGACGAAAAAGCCGCTTATAAAAAAGTAAAACAACTTATAACCACCGGCAAACTCGCCGATCTTCCGGGCTTTGGCGAGAAAATGCAGGCCAAAATTAAAACCTCAATTGAGTCTTCGTTTGTCAAAGACGAGCGGCTGCTTTTTTCCGAAGCGGTACCTATTTCCTCCGCTTTCATCGAATACATTAAGAAGATTCCTTCTGTCATCAATGCCGAGCCCCTAGGAAGCCTTAGAAGGCACGTTGCGACCGTCGGAGACATTGACCTTGGTATTGCCACCGATAAACCCCAAGAGACCATGGAAGCAGTCCTGAAATACCCCCCAATTTACAAGGCGATCTCCTCCGGAGAAGGCTTAGCCCGCGTCCAACTTAAAACCGGTCACGAAATTGATATTAAACTTTGTTCCCCTGGCGAGTGGGGGAGTCTGCTCCAACACTACACCGGTTCCAAACTCCACAACATTGCCCTCCGTAGTTATGCCCTCGAAAGAAAACTCTCGCTTTCCGAACACGGTATCAAAGACCTAGGGACCAAAAAAATATTTCAGGCCCAGGACGAAAAGGCTTTTTATGCCCATCTCGGCCTTCCCTATATTCCTCCCGAGTTGCGGGAGGGCGAGGAAGAGCTTGATTATGCCAAGAAAAATAATATCTTCTCTCTCGTCGAACTCGAGGATATCCGCGGCGACCTCCATCTCCATTCCGACTTCGATTTTGCATCGAGCCACGATTTGGGCAGAAGCAAATTATCGGAATATTTAGACAAAGCCAGAAGTTTGGGCTACGAATATTTAGGTTTCAGCGATCATAACCCTAAGTATCGTGGTTTAACATTAACCGATAAGAAAAAGATACTCGAAGCTCGGAAGAAGTATTTAATTACTCAATACCAAGAATATGAAAAACGTGTGAAAACCGGAGTACCAAAACTACTCGTCGGCCTAGAGATTGATATTAGAAGCGATGGGGAACTGGCTTTGGAGGATGACTTGTTGCAAGATCTCGACTACGCCATCGTCTCGGTCCACAACGCCTTCGATCTGCCCAAAGAAGAAAACACCAATCGCCTCATTAAAGCTCTAAGCCACCCCAAAGCTATCATTCTCGGCCACCCGACTGCCCGTAAATTAAACGAGCGGCCCGGAATCGATGTCGCTTGGGAAAGGGTGATTAACTTTTGTCGGGCTAACTCAAAAGTGCTGGAAGTCAACGCCACCCCTGATCGGCTCGATCTGCCCGACGATTTGGTCAAGATGGCAATCGGGGGTGGAGTCAAAGTCATCATCGACACCGACAGCCACGAGGTTTCCGGTATGGACTTCATGAGGTATGGCGTTTGGACTGCCAGACGGGGTTGGTGCCGGAAAAACGACGTCCTTAACACCTGCGATCTTGACAATTTGAAAAAAGTGTTAAGATAATACCAATATGTCATTACCTCTCGTTCTCTTAATCGTTGTTGTCCTGATTAGTTTTTACCTCGTCTCCGTCTACAACTGGCTCCAGACTACATTGACCCGTATCAAGGCCAGTGTCCAGGAAATCGGCAACCAGCTGAAGCGCCAGTCCAATCTTATTCCTAACTTGGAAACCTCGGCCAAGGCCTACCTCAAACACGAGAAAGAAATCTACCAGGCCTTAACTGCTGCCAGAAAGGCGGTCGATGCCGCTGTCGGAGGAGGGGGCGATATGGCCAAGGTCGACAAAGCCGCCGACAAGCTCTCCGCTCTACTGCCCAAACTTCAGATACTAGTGGAAAGCAATCCGGAGTTAAAGGCAGAAAAGGTGGTTAGCCGGCTCATGGATGAACTGCGTGACACCGCCGACAAACTGACTTATGCCCGTCGCGTCCTCATCGACCTCTCGGCCGACTTCAATGCCAAACTCGTTACTTTTCCGAGTAACTTGGTCGCCGGCATGTTTGGTTTCAAGGTCGAAGCCGGCCTGACTACTCCAACCAAAGGCAGCCATCTCACCGTCAGCGAAGGCGAGACCAAAGATCAAAAAGTCTCACTCTAAAGCCTGCCCTTCCTATATGAAGAACTACTACGAATTGGTTGATGCCAATAAA
>CAYGRQ010000027.1:0-3152 GCA_964352325.1 uncultured Pseudomonadales bacterium | reverse complement strand
TATATCGTTAACCCCTTGAAAAACCACCATGATGCGGTTGGTTGGTTTGCCGGACTCTTCAACACCCATCCGCCCGTCACTGAGCGCATCAAAGCCCTGCGCAGTTGACAGTTTGGCGTAAACTACAGCTACGCCGAAGCTACTGGTGTGCTCGACGACTAGATTCCTTAAACTGCGCTAGAATAACATTCAATGGCTAATATTACGATCGACGAAGTTGCTAAGGTTGGCGTTCTCGCCAATCTTCCGCTTTCTGACGATGAGAAAAAACTTTTTGCTGAGCAATTTTCCACCACCATCGATGTTATTAATCAACTAAATGAAATCGACACCAAAGGTCTAGCCCCAACCTCTCAGGTAAATCACTTGGAAAATGTCACCAGACCAGATGTGATTGATAAAGACCGCATTCTTAGCCAAGAGCAAGCCCTCTCAGGCGCCAAAAACATTTATCAGGGTTTTTTTGTCGTTAAACAAATCTTAGAAAAAGACAGTGAATAAACAAATTCATGAACTATCGGTGGTCGAGTTGACTCGCGGCCTGGAAGATAGACACTTCAGCTCCGTTGAGATCGTCAAACACTATCTTGATCGTATCAACCGCTACAACAGTGAGCTTAACGCTTTCCTATATGTCAACGAAGATGCCATAAAACAAGCCGAGAAAATCGACAAAGAGATTGCCAATGGCAACCAGAAACCACTTCTCGGAATTCCCCTTGCGGTCAAAGATAATTTTCTGACGATGGGCATGCCAACGACCGCAGGCTCGCTCATCCTGAAGGGGTACTACCCACAATACGAATCCACCGTCAGCAAACGATTTCTTGCCGCCGGCGCCATAATCCTCGGCAAAACCAACATGGACGCCTGGGCTCACGGTAGTTCGACCGAAACCAGTCAATACGGTCCGACTCTAAATCCTTGGGATCTCGGTCATCTTCCGGGCGGATCTTCGGGTGGCTCTGCGGCGGCCGTTGCCGCCCAACTTGTTCCGGTTGCCATCGGTTCCGAAACTGCCGGTTCCGTTCGTCAGCCCGCTGCCTGGTGCGGGGTTACCGGATTCAAACCAAGTTATGGTCGCGTTAGTCGTTACGGTGTCATTGCTATGGCCAGCTCGACCGATTCACCCGGGCCGATCGCCAGAAACGTGGAAGACGCCGCCCTCGTCACCTCGGCCATTGCCGGAGCCGACCCCTATGACGCTACCAGCAGTTCCAAAGAAGTCGAGAAGTATCACCAACTGTTGAAAAGGAAAGATCTCAAAGGGATAAAGATTGCCCTGGTGAAAGAATATTTACTGCCGACCATGAGGACTGAAGTCAAAACTCTCATTCATAACGCCGCCAAACATCTGGAAAGTCTCGGGGCAAAGGTCGAGGAGATCTCCCTGCTGGATCCCAAGTATGCCATCGGCGTCTACACTGTCGTCATGCGCAGCGAAGTCAGCAGCAACCTCGCCCGTTTCGACGGCATCCGTTATGGCACTGGACGGGAGATGTTTGCTGATGAAGCCAAACGTCGGATTATGCTCGGTGCTTACACTCTGTCTGCCGGCTACTACGAAGCCTACTACAAGAAAGCCGTGGCCGTCCGAACCAAGATCGTTTCCGAATTTGAAAACACCTTCAAAGAATACGATGCCTATATTGGCGCCGTCTCACCTGGTCCGGCGCTAAAACTGGGTGCCACCAAGAATGAGCCCATGTTCGGTGAAATGGAAGACATCCTCGTCGAACCTTCTTCCCTAGCCGGCTTGACCGGCGCCGGAGTTCCCTGTGGCTTCGTCGACGGTCTCCCCATCGGTTTGCAGATTACTGGCAATCAATTTGAAGAAACAAAAATTCTTGATATTGCCCATCTCTATCAGCAAACGACCGAGTTTAATAAGTTCCCTGAAAAATACCAAAAATGAGTCATATTTCACTCATCATCGGTCTCGAGGTTCACGTCGAACTGACGACCAGATCCAAAATGTTTTGCGCCTGCCCGGCCGATCACTTTGGCAAAGATCCCAACACCCAAACTTGTCCTGTCTGTCTCGGCCTTCCCGGGGCTCTGCCGGTCCCAAACCAACAGGCGATCGAAGACACCATCAAGATCGGCCTGGCCTTAAATTGTAAGGTTAACGAAAACACCCACTTCGACCGCAAGCAATATTTTTACCCCGATCTACCCAAGGGTTATCAAATCAGCCAATACGATCAGCCTCTTTGCAAAGATGGTTTCCTAACTCTCGACTCCGGTAAAAAAATTCGCCTCCTCCGCGTCCACCTCGAAGAAGACACAGGGAAGCTCCAACACATCACTTTAAATGACGAAAGAGTATCCCTGATTGACTTCAACCGCTCCGGTGTTCCTTTGGTCGAAATCGTTTCTGAACCCGACATCGCCTCGACAGCTGAAGCCAAAGAGTATCTCAAAAAAATTCATGCCATCGTCAGACAGCTTGGCGTCACTACCGCCGACATGGAAAAAGGCCAGATGCGGCTGGAACCGACCATAAACCTAAATATCGATGGTCATTTTACCCCGCTCGTCGAACTAAAAAATATTAATTCCTTTAACTTTGCCGCTCTAGCTATCGACTACGAAGTTTCCCGTCAGACCGCCGCCTTCGAGAAAGATGGCCTCGAAAAATCAAAATCAAACAAACAAACCAGAGGTTATGACAGTGCCTTGAAAATAACTTTTCTGCAAAGACAAAAAGAGGAAGCCAAGGACTACCGCTATTTCCCCGAGCCGGACATTCCACCCCTTCGAATCAGTCCGAGTGTCATTGAAAAAATTCAGAGCGAAATGCCCCAACTTCCCGACGCTATTATCAGTCAGTTAATTGCCTTAGGTGTAAAACCTGCTGATGCTCTAATTCTAAGTCGTGACAAAACCGCCCTCACCGTCCTCAAAAGCAACCCCGATGTTCAACCTGGGAGGTTGTCCAGCCTCATAGTGAATAAAAAGATAGATCTCTCCGGTAATATCAAAGAACAATTCGAAAAATTAACTGCTATCGGCGAAACCGATACCGGAAAACTCACAGCTTTTGTAGATGAAGTCCTCGCCCAAAATCCAAAAGTTGTCGAAGAATATAAAAAAGGCAAGACCGCAGTTCTCGGATTTCTTATTGGAGCTGTCATGAAACTCTCCCAAGG
>CAYGRQ010000026.1:3743-8591 GCA_964352325.1 uncultured Pseudomonadales bacterium | reverse complement strand
GGAGAAAAAAATTGGTTTTTGGGAAAGCGTCGTCCGCTTTATTAAAGATGTCTTTAGATTCAAGCAAGAGTCGGTAGAACAAGGCCAATCTTCTTCGGGGGAATCTTCGGGTGAGGCTGTTTGCGGCAATGACTTGTGTGAGCCGAGCTTGGGTGAAACGAGGGAAAATTGTGCCAAGGATTGCTCGGGAGGAGATTGACTATTTGAAAACGCCCCTTCGTTTGAAGAAAAGAAACATCGAGCCGCCGAGAAAAACAATTATCATCACCAGCAAACTACCGTATAAAAATCGGTCTAACAAGTACAGGAATGTTTTGGCGTAAAAGAGATATCTAACACTTGCTTTCAGGCCATGAATAATGAGACTGTATAAAACTGCCAGGAAAAATAAGTTGCCATAGCCGAAATTGGCTGTTTTGATTAGCTTGTAAGCTGAAACGGCAATACAAATTCCCCAAACCCACTGACTTATCCTTAAATACATCAAAAAATTATCCTCGATTTTAAGTCCAAACAAATACTGCCAGGCGACCGCGGCGATGGAAATAAGAATAAGATACCAAATTGGCTTAACGTATTCACCTAAAGTTTTGCCGAAAATTTTAACCCCGAATACTGCCAGGGCCGCGAATCCTAAGATTGTGGCTAAAAGTAAGGTAAAGAATAATGGGTCGTTGCGAAACTCCAGAGAGGAAATTGGCGGTAAGACATCAAGCTTATCGCCGGCTTGAGTGTATTGTTTTGTTTGCGATCCGGGACACTCAACTTTTTGATCGCCAACGAAACAGTCTCGATTCTTTGTTTCGATTTTTCCTGAGACATAGGCAGTAGTTTTCACCTTGATAAGAATATCATCGGGTAGTTTCCGGGTATGAGTTCGTAAACAAACTGGGTATTTTGGAGTTTCCACTTGGCCACAAATTCGTCCCAGTCCATCCAGCTTTTGGTGTCGGGGATCCAATAAAGTTTTACCTGGTTTTTGTTGTAGCCGATTACGGTCACGAAGGTGTCGTCTTCGACTTCTTGGGTTGGGCTTTTGCCGTCCGCGGTGTCGTCTTCGATGGCGACGATGACGGGGATGCCGGAAGAAACGGCTTTCTTTAAGTAATTCACCGCCTCGTCTTGGCCGGTGAAGAGTTTGAGTTGCCGGTCAGGATATTGGAGAAGGTTAGTGTAGGTTTGGGTAAACTGAGCGCGAGCCTCCCGCGATTGACCTTGGTGATAGTAGCCGAAAAAAAGGTGATTGCCTAAACCGTATTTTTTGAGCTGTTGGAAGAGGCTGGTCATGTCACGCTGATAAGATGGGCGGAGGATGTCCTCGAAAAGCTGTTGATAATTTGTGCCACCCGATTCTTTGTAGACATAGGCGACGGCAGAACAAAAACAACAACCTTTGTCGCCTTGATAGTATTTAATTTCGCCGATGTCAAAAGCCTGGGGTGGTTCGACCGAATCAAGGTCTCGCCAGTTATTGACGTCGATTTTTGGGGATGAGGCTGGGGCTCGGTCAGAAATAGGGAGGGAGGCTGGTTTATTTTTCAGGAACAGAATGACAAGGGCAAGGATGGGCACAAGAACGAGGAGGATAAGGAGGCGAGCACGAGTAAAAGATTTAGCCATTAAAATTTGAATGAGTCTAGGGCGGATCTGATTTCGCCTGCGTGTTTATCCCAGGCGGAGTCGGCGGAGTGGCCTTTGACCAAGAAGCTGATGTCATCCTTGAAAAATAAATAGGCTAGTTCATGGATGGTGATGGTTCCATCCCCGATTTTCGTTTGGTAAGTAAATTCGAGACTTTGACTACCATCCTTGCGGGGTGATGAGCTGAGGAGTCGATAGTCTTTGGATTTAGAGCCGGAAGCCTTGTATTGGCTGACGAAGTCGTCAAGATCGGAATAGCTGTCGGTGGCACGGATGTTGACGGTGGCGTTGGTGGTGATCGTGCCGCCCTCGACTTCTTCGGTATCGATTTCGGGTGATTCAAAACGGACAAGTTCGTTTCCCGAAGAACCCGTTTTTACCCAGCCGGAAGGAGCGTTGATGGTGAAAGAGGGAAGAGCGCCGGTTTTTGATGCGGTGGCTGCTTGCTTGTAAGTATATGGTTTTGTTTGGACTTCTCCGACAAGCTTGATGGTTGGCGTCGGGGTGAGAGTACCGGTAGGTTCTCGCTGCCATTGGCCAAGTTGCTGGGGCAAATTTGATGGGGAAGGAGCGGCAAGGAACTTTTTAATTCCGGAGGTCATGTTTTCCCAAAACCCGGTTCCGGCGCCGAAGTAGAGACCGACGACAACTAAGGGAATAACAAAAAAAAGAGGGATAAAGATTATTCCTTTTTGACCGGTTCGTTTCACTCTTACTAAACGGTATCTGATGGAGAGAAGGTTGTCAAACTTGACAGCGAAGAGTCATTTATGGTGTGATGAAAGAACGGAATGCTAAAACGAATATTGAGGGCAGGGTTGGGGGTAATCTTTTTCTTTGTTTTTTTGATTTTCCTTTTGGTGGGGGCGTTGAAATTCAGGTTACTCTCGCCGACTTTTTGGAAGACGGCTCTGGATAAGGGTGGGGTATACGAACAGCTACAAAGTCAAATAGAGGGAACGCTGACGCAGTCGCGGGAGTCGGTGGAGAAACAAGGGGGTCCGGCGGGGATGTCGAAAGAAATGTTGAGAGTGTTATATCTCGACAAGGAACTGACGGCGGACCGTTTCCGGGAATTAATCGAAACAAATGTTGATCGACTGTTTGGCTACCTCAATGGGAAGGATGGGGTTTTGGTTTTGTACCTGCCGGTGACCGAGTGGGATTTGCCGGTAGCGACCTTGGGACTACCGGCGCTGGCCAAATTGACGGCACAAACCCCGATAGAGGATGCCTTACCGATACTGGGGATGAAGCCGGAGCAGTCGAAGCCAATAATGGAGGGAATTGGACTGGTAAAAACACTGTTGGGGTATCTGACGGTGGTTCTGGTTGGACTGTTGCTGCTGACTCTTGGTATTGGCGCGGGACATTATTTCCTGGGGGTTGGGTTGATCGATCGGATCAGCGGGACGGCGTGGCTAGTGATGATATCCGGTTTTGTAGCAAAACTGATCGGGGTGGGAGCGGGAAGTATATTCGAAATAATCGCCGTAAGCTCCAAGCCACCAATGGAGTCGTGGATGGCAGAGTTGGGAAGAAGTTTGGTGGGCCAGTTCTTCAACTTGGGGGCGACGGTTGGTTTGGTCGCCGGTATCGTCGGACTGGCGACAATCGTGGCGGTAATCTACTTCACCAAACAAGGGAAACTTAAAGAGGAAAAAGAAAAAATGAGCTTGAAAAAGAGAATTCTGGCTTTCAACTTGGGAGTCATTTTGGGCCTGGCGGTTTTGGGAGCGACGATCGCCGGTGCGGTGGTAGCCTTTGGTGGAAAGGTTGATTTTAAGCTTGGGGGGACAGGAGACGGAGCTACCCAAGCGGTGAAGGAGGAGGAACAACGATTGGCAGATGATGCTTATAAAAGTGAAAAGGGTTGGGAAATTAACTTTCCGGAGGGTTGGGAAGTGATCAAGGACGAGAAGTCTGAGGGGGTGATCAAGAGACCGGTGGGGAGTGTCACCAACTGGGCAACGATAGAGATAGGAGCGACAGAGCGCACCAAAGAAGTTGATTCCGGGGAGTACCTGGCGATGATGAAGCAAGGGTTGGGTTCGGCGACAGGTTTTAAGAACGCAGTCCTGGTTGAGGAACCGTTTGAGGAGGTATCGGATGAAACCGGTTGGGGACGATTCGTGTTTACGGTCGATTATGATGGGGTGATCGCCAAGCAAACGATGAGATTAAGACTGTACTCGCTGCAATATTTTCCGGCAAAGAGCGGTGATGGTTTTGTAATCATGGCAAGAATGCCGGTGGAGTCGTGGGGTAGGTACGAGAAAATAATAAAAGAATCGGTGGACACATTCTGGATGGGCAAATAGACCTGCCTGCCGGCAGGCAGGTTTTTTTGTATACTTGACTTATGGCAAGGGTAATGAGGATCGTTGAAGATGATAAGTTGGGGATTTTGACGTTGGTGCGTTTGAGGGTGCCTTCGCTCTTTATCGGTCTGGTTTTGGGTTTAGCTTTATCATTTGTTACCTCCGAATTTGAAGAAGTTTTACAACGAAATGTCGAGGCGGTCTTTTTTATTCCCTTTATTGTCTACATGGCCGATGCGATGGGAACACAGACTCAAACGATATACACTCGCGGCCTGACAAAAGGGAAGGCAAGGTTCCTGACCTATCTAGTTAAAGAAACCGTATTGGGAATTTTGGTTGGATTCGTATTTGGTCTATTGGCGGCCGGGGCGGCTTTGCTTTGGTTCAAGTCGACAGCCCTGGGTTTGGCGGTCGGAACGGCGATGTTCGCGGCGGTCGGAACGGCACCGGTTATTGCCTTGATCGTGACGGAGGTATTGGAGTTGGAGCATCAGGATCCGGCGGTGGGGGCGGGGCCAATCGCCACGGTGATCCAGGACGTCGTTAGTATTACTCTTTTCGGGCTGATTGCCAGCTCGATCCTGCTTTGAGACGGAAAAATGGTACGATGGTTATAGTTAATAGTAAGAAGGAATGATGAAAAATAAAAACGAGGGTTTGTTGGTGGCCGTCTGCCTGTTTTTTGTGATCTTTTTGGCGCCGTTTAATTTGATGATGTCGCTGTTTTTGGCGTTGGCATTATTATCCGGGTATTTGGCCTACCGGTTGATGGGGCGGAAAAAGGCGACAGTGCGAAAGGCGAAGGCAAAGAGGAGTGTTAAAAAGGGGAAGAGTAAACGGAAATAAACCAAAGGACTAAGAGAAGTATTGCCGGTCGATTTTC
>CAYGRQ010000026.1:0-3643 GCA_964352325.1 uncultured Pseudomonadales bacterium | reverse complement strand
AAGAGTAAACGGAAATAAACCAAAGGACTAAGAGAAGTATTGCCGGTCGATTTTCGCGAGGTCCTGCCGCACATCAGCATGATGACGGCGCCGATTGTTTAGGGTAAACTGGATAAGTGTTAGTTCGGGCAGGGAGCGTTATTGTGCTTGATTATCGGAAGGGGGTGAGTTATTGATGGCAAAGAAGAAGAAAGATGACATGGTGCTGTATTCCTGCTGTGTCCAACCTTATGGTATCGTCCACGTTTTGGGCGGCGTTGGTCTGGGCTTCCTTTTGGTCGCCTATTTTGGTTTAGCTAACCTGATGCTTTGGGGCTGGGTCCTGGTGGCGGTGGCCCTAGTTGGCCACTTGACCGGCAAGGCCAAGTGTTGTTAGTAGTTTGTGAACAACTTGAAGGGAGGTGATTGGAGCATGATGGGATATGGTTATAGCGGCGCCTGGGGAGGGTTCGGCGCGGTTTTGTTTTTGTATAACGTAGTCATTTTGGCCGACCTGATCCTGCTGGGGGTGTGGTTGTGGAAACAAATACAGAGGAAATAGGGGGGACTATATCAGCGCCTTTTTGCATGAGCTTAATTTTACAGGAGATCTTCTGATAAGATAGTTTCGATGCCAAGAGAAAAAGAAAAACACCACCGTAAGTTAGGTAGGGGAGATCGGGGTGAGGTGACGGTTTTTGCCGCGCCGATATATAGGGGCCGGGCAAATTAATTCCCACGACGGCCGGAGTGTAGCTTGCGAAGCTTATGCCGATCCGTTTGAAGCATATAGAAGAATTCAGGAGATCGACCCTTTGGTGGTGATTTGGGATGAGGTTCAGTTCTATACGGAAAACCAAAACGAACTGTTGGCGGTAGTAGAAAGATGGTCCGATGGGAAAACTGATGGCGCACGCTGACAAGGTGGAGAAACTAACGGCGGTTTGTGCAGTCTGTGGGTCCGTCAAAGCAAACAGGACTCAGCGGCTGATCGACGGTCAACCAGTTTCGTATCAGAACGCGGTTATTTTGGTGGGAGCGGCGGAGGCCTATGAAGCGCGCTGCGCGAATTGTCACGAGGTACCCGGGGCGCCGAACTTTGAAGGGGTGTGATAGGATGGTTTATGGTTTATACACTACCCACTCTTGGTTATTCTTTTGATGCGCTTGAGCCCGCTATTGACGCGCGGACGATGGAGATTCACTACACTAAGCATCACCAGGCTTACGTTGATAATTTAAACAAGGCCCTGGCCGATTTTCCCGAGGTGGCAGAGAAGCCTTTGGAGCAGTTGTTGTCAAATTTGGAGACGGTGCCGGAGAAAATCAGAACGGCAGTCAAAAACCACGGCGGCGGCCATTTTAATCACAGTCTGTTTTGGGAGGTAATGGGACCCTCCTCCGCTAAAGCTCCGGCGGGCAAGCCGGAGGGGAGGTTGGCTGAAGCAATAATAAAGGATTTCGGCGATTTCGCTAAGTTTAAAGAACAATTCAGCGCGGCGGCAATGGGCCGCTTCGGTAGCGGCTGGGCCTGGCTAAGCCGCGATGTAGACGGAAAACTAGTGGTTGAATCGACGGCTAATCAAGATACGCCATTAGCGGAAGGGAAGAAGCCCTTACTTGGTCTGGATGTTTGGGAGCACGCCTACTACTTGAAATACCAAAACAGGCGGAAAGACTATGTTGATGCCTGGTGGAAGGTAGTCAACTGGGACGAAGTGGAAAAAAAGTTATTGTAGGGTGGTGAAACTGAACGGGCCATAAGTTTGGCCGTTGACGATAAGGTGGTAGCGGTAGGCGGTACCGGGTTGAAGGTTTTCCAGATTGAAGACGTGTGTTTTTTGGGCGGCGAGTTGACCGGGGAGATCGCGGGTGGACTCGTCGGGAAGGGTAAGCCGCAGAATGGTGACGGCATTTACTTTGGTGGTGAAAGAGACCACGGTTTGAGTGGGACTAATCGGGCTGACGAGAGGAGTACTGACTAGTTCACCGGCTTTAACGCGGGATTTCTGAATGCTTTTGACCTGCTGGAGGGTGAAGGGAATAGCGGTAATGGCAGTAAAAATAGCAATGATAGGCAGAAGGACGGTAAAAACGGATTTGATGGGGATGCCCCAAAGCTGGTGATACTCGAGTTTGGTTTTTTGAGCGCGCTTGAAGGCGTAGAGTTGGTGGAGGGGAAAGTAATTGCCGTGATTTTCGGGGCAGGTATAAACGGTGACGTTTTTGGGGATGACGGTATCGGTGATAGCAATCATTGTTTCCTGACAAATCGGACAAATAACGGTTGGATTGGCGGGGAAAGTATTTTTGGGGGTAATAGAGTCGACGTCTTGGGCAGTCACCTGGGGGAGAAGGTTGGCGACCATGGGGGGGGAAAAGTGGCCGCCGCAGTTAAAACACTCGTAAATGAGCGCCTTTTGATTGTCGGAGGTAATGACCTCCTTTTCAGTGAGCGACTGTTTACATTCCGGACAAAGCATAAGATCATTCTAGCGCAAATGTGATAGAATTCGGCTACTGTGTTTGAAACTCGGGTTTACGTGGGCAACTTGCCCTATACCATGCGGACGGAGGATTTATATAAAATGTTTGCCGATCACGGTAAGGTATCCGATGCCGTCGTCATGATGGAACCGGATGATCCTAACCGGAGCAAGGGCTTCGGCTTTGTGACGATGCCCTCTAAGCTTGAGGCTGAGAAAGCGATCAAGGCGATCAGTGGAACGGAGATTTTGGGTCGGGAGATTGTCTGTAATATCGCCAAGCCGCGAGAGCCGCGCTTCAGATTCTAAGTTCGAATAGTTGAAGTGTGGCCTGCAGGGCCAGGCCCTGCAGAGTACCTAAATTATTGCAGGCTTATTATTCTTAATCCAACTTAAGACTTTTTCAACAGAATCTTTTACACTTACATCACCGTCAGCTCTCTTAAAGGTTCCACCAGCGGCTCGGTCGTGTCCACCTCCTAATTTCATCCTTTCCATCACATCTCTGACACTGACATTTTTCGGAAGTGATCTACCTGAAATACCACAATCACCATTTAATTTAGGAGTGATAACAAAACCCCAAGGGTAATCTTCGATCATTCTTAAGTAATGAGACATATAGATGTGACTAGCCTCACTCACATCGCTATCGGTGTATCCTCCTTTATCCATAAAACTTCTCTCGATAGAAGTGTACTGAAAATTAGACCAACCACTCGCTGAAAAATAATTGGTGTTTTTGATTAATTCCTGAATAATGTCAAAAACTCGTTTGGAAATGGTTCTGTATTTGGATTGAAATTCTTGAATTTCGATTTTACTAATCTCAAGTAATTTCCTTGCGGTTGCAAGAGTTTCAGTTTGATATGGTTTTAAATAAGTAAAGTTTCTAGTGTCCCCGAGAATCCCTAGCATAAAAATCTCGGCAAGTTCTTTATTGACTTCAAAATCTATGCACAAAGCGAGATAAATGATTTCTGAACATGACGAATAAGCGGGAGAAACAAGACTTAGGGAAAACTCGTCAATTGGTGAGGAATGATGGTCGATACAAATGGTGTTTGGAATAGTCCTTAATTTTTCAGGTTGTTTTGAGAAACGATTAAATTGACTTCCATCAAGCATGATTAGTAAATCAGTTCCACCTATCTCATCAGCTAGATCGGTCACGAACT
>CAYGRQ010000025.1:0-8651 GCA_964352325.1 uncultured Pseudomonadales bacterium | reverse complement strand
CAAAATCATAAACGGCGAAGTTGTTAACCAGTGACAGTAAAAGGACCAAGCCGATTAGCGACAGAATAAATAGCTTTCCCGTTTTTGTCCGGGGCAGATAGAAGAGACCGGAGAGAAAAAACGGTAGGGCGATGAAGGGAAACTTAACCGCATTGGCGCCGCCGAAAATTTCCCGTGGGTGGTAACCAAAAAAATAATTATTAGGGTCAAGAAGAGCGGTGAGGTTATGTTCAAATTTGGTGATGGGGATGGAGGCCTTGTTTTGGAAGACCCTGGCCAGAAAGACGGTTGGATAGGGACTGGTCTTCCTAATAATAGACTGAATATTCTCGGACTCGAGGTGAAAAATCGAGACCGGCGGTTCCCAGCGAGCGGTGATGAGAAAAACAACCGGCCAGAGCGAGAGGCAGACGAAAGCGAAGAGTCTGGAGAGAGGTTTATTTAGAGAGGACATAAAAAAGGGGCCGGTCGTAGAAATCCCTAACTGTTAAATGAACCTTCAGTTCGGCCGGGGGGTTCTTTTCCAGGTCCCAATCTCCGGGTATCTCTGTCCGCTGCGAGGCGAAATACAGATCCCCGGGCCGGAGCAGTTTTTTGATGCCGGTAAGATCGGAGGCGGTACCAAGATAGAATTTGTCAGCGAAACGAAAGCCGTCAAAGCCGGGGATGATATTCTTGGTCGGGACGTCGGTGGTGAATTGCTCTTGAAAATCAGACGGACGGATCGGGAGAAAATACGCCAGCCGGTAAAACACCGGTTCAGCGGTGTTATTGATAAAGACCCGGTTTGCTTTGGCAATTAAAGTCCGGGATTGGGTAAAAAGCGGTTCGTAGCCATACTGCCAGACGTGACTGCTTTCATAGGCATAGTGGGTGGTGTAGCGGTACCAATAGGCGGAAAAATTTAAAACGAAGGCCGAGAAAATTATTGCCGAAACGAGAAGCCGGTATTTTTCCTTTACCAGACCAACTACCCAGGTTAGACCCAGAGCAGAAATAACAGTGACGGGAAAAATCATCAAGAAAAGGCGGGGGGCGTGGTTACCGCCTCCTTGGGTCAGACTACTGCCAACGGGAATGAGAAGCAACCAGAGAGCGAGCATCAGATAGCGGCGATCTTTCCGATATCCGGCCAGCAAAATCAGACCGGTGTAAAAAAATGGCGACAAAACCAAGAGGAAGACGCCAAAGTGATCAACCGAATGGCGGTAAATCGGATCAGCGGAGATGAACATAAATTGCGGGGAGAGGGCGGTGAAATAATTTTTTACAAATTCGCCACCAATGGCCGTCAGGCGGTTGTTAAATACTTTTTCGAGGACTGGGTTGGTCAGCCAGGGACGGTTCCGGTCAGAAATAATCTGGTCCAATACCTGTTTATCATTGGCGATGTTGATTGATTTGAACCGACCAGCCGCCTGACCCGCGACAAGCTGATAAGCAATCGGGAGCAGTGCCAAGAGACAAAACAAAAAGCCGCCTAGGGTTTTTTTGTTTGTCAGTGGTTTTATTTTCGGGGGAAAACAGAAAAGTAAAACGGCGATGATGGTCGGAGTAGCCAGATTTGCCACCGAGTAGGTATAAAAGGTAAGGACGAAAGATAGCAGAGAAAGGGTATAAAGAAAGGGCTTTTCTTTGGCGGCGAGATAGAGGTAGACCCCAAGAAGTTCCAACAAAAAGAGGGGTGACTGTTCGACGGCGTTTCTAGTGTAGTGGAGATGCCAGGGGGTTAAGGCCAATATTGCTGCCGCAATAAGGCCAATAAACTTTTTTGGGAAGAGTAGGTTGCTGATCAGGTAAGTGAGGTAAATACTGAGAACGCCAAGAACCGCCATCGGCAAGCGGGCACTAAAATTCGAGGGCCCCAAAAGGCCGACAAAGGGGGCGATAACGTACATGGTCAGGGGCGCCCGCCACTCGGAAAGACTCCGGATATATGAGGGTAGAAAATTACCGTAATAATCACGGCCCGTAGTCGCCAAGGACCAGGCTTGGTAGCCGGCGTCAACTTCGTCGCCAAAAAGGGAAATAGGGAGTGAGCTCAGGCGATAAACTCGGAAAAAGAAGGCCAGGACTAAAACCAGAATAATCCCCCATTTTGTTTTCATTTTATTTAGACGAACGATGGTCGTAGAGCAAAAAGATAAGCGAGGCGACAATAGTCGAACGAGCCAGACTAACCAGGACCGGGATATTTAAAGGACTGTTTAGCGTGGGCGGGAACAAGTCCCTAAGGATGAGGAAAGACCCAAAGTGCAATGAAGGATCAAAGGATAACCAAATTAACGACCAGGAGAGAATTAGGATAATATAAAAAGCGAAACGTTGGCGTTCGATTGCATAAATAATTAATAGCGGGACTACCCAGAGGAACCATTGGGGATGAAAATGATTGAAGGCTAAACTACCGAAGATGCCGATCAGGAAGATCGAAAGCAGGTTTGTTTTCTTGTACAAAATAATGAAGACGAGAAGCGAGATAACAATAAAATACCAGGGAATAATATTTCCCGAGGCAATCCCGATACCGGCCTGAATTGATTTGTTAGTATGGGTAGCGAGCAAGGCATACATTTTGAAGGCGGGCGAGGGAAGATAGGGAGAAATTCCAATTAAAAAGGTCCCCAGACCAAAAGCCGCATTCTTTAAGGCGGGTTTGAGGCCGCCTTTTTTGTAGGCAGCAACGGCCAGGATGGGAATAAGAATTAAGGCGACGGGCTTGACCAAGGCCGACAAACCCAGAGCAACATTAGACCAGGTTTGTTTATTTGTTTTGTAAAGGTAGAAAGCAAGAAGAATAAAAAAGACAACAAAAGTATCAGACTGCCCCATGATGGAACTGACGAGCAAGGTGACAGGATTCAGTAACCACAAAACGCCCGCCAGTCTGGCCCTTTCCTTCGATTGAAATAGTTTCATGATCAGCCAAAGAGTGAGCCAGCTGCCTATGAGCGATGGCAGTTTGTAGACCAGGAGTAATGGGGAAAAGATTTGTTGTTTTAAGAAAGCGTTATCATCAAGAAGAAATCGATCAGTCAGCGCGGAGGTGAAGCGATTAAATGGTAGGTAGACGAGCGCGCCGGCGAGGTAACCCAAGGGGGGATAAATAAAAATATCGTCGTGGTAGATTTTTTTGATCGGATCGGTACCGGAAAGGTTACTGACATGATCGTAGAAGGAGGTGATTTCACCGGAGTTGATGAATTTGGATGCAAGGACAAAGGCGCGAACATCGGGGTGGTAAGTTGTCAAAGCAAGAATGAGTTGTAAAACGACGCCGATTATCACGAACTTGGCAAAATGAGAGTTGATGAATTTAATCACGGAATTTATGTCCTCTTAATATTACCTGCCACTTATGGCCTACCCATAAAATCAAGTTTAATACTTCTGAATAGAATTCACCATAATAGAGCTTGGCCGAAGCGAGTAAGGGGCTTTTCAGGTGGAAGACAAAATGGCCACTGGCGCCGTGAACGTGTTTTATTTTAGCGGTGGGTAGGTAATAAATAGGCAGTTTCGCTGCTTTCAGGCGGCGGCAAAACTCAACGTCTTCATAGTAAAGAAAGAACCGCTCGTCTAAACTGCCAACATCGGTGATGGTCGCCCGGGAAACCAAGAAGGCGGCCATGACGGCAACATCAACTTTTTGGATGCGATTGTCGGGCAGGTATTTGCCGAAGCATTTTTTGCATCCGAGAAAGTCGCGGCGAATCGCATTACCAATGGTTGGAAACATAGAAACGGAGGGTTGAGGCTTGCCGTCGGGGTTAAGAAGGCGGGGTACCACCGCTCCCAGAGGAGAAGTATCCTTGGCAAAGCCAAGAAGCTTGCCCAGTGTCCCCTTTTGAACTACCGTATCCGGATTAAGAATTAAAAAATAGTCACCCCTGGCATTTTTGAAGCCTTTGTTCACCGCTATCGAATAACCAGCGTTGGTTTCCATTTGGATAAAATGAGGTTTTATTTTGTGACCGCGGGCTATTGGCGAGGAATTATCCGCTGAGTTGTTATCAATAACGATTACTTCCAGAGAAATTTTGTTTTTTTCTTTGTAAATTGAATCGAGGAGGTGACCGATTTGTTTGCCGCTGTTATAGGTAACGGTGATGATGGAAAGGTCAATCATGAGACAGGTTGATTAACTAAAGCTAAGATGTCACGGTCGGTAAGTCTACCTTCGGTTTTGACTTTTTTTCCGCCAGAGGCGGAGGCGGCAAGAATGACCTTTAGATAACCGGGGTGAGCCAAAGTGTGACGAAGAAGATAGACAAAATGCTCCCGACGCATGGTCGGGTCGGTAATATTTTTCCAGTTGAAAAGCAGTTCATTTCTTTGTTTAATCAAATTGAGATAGTCACGACTTAAAAGGTTGAAGGTGCTTTCGTGTTGGTGAACGATCTTTGCCTCCGGTTCCCAAATGATCTGGTAGCCCGCCTTCCAAGCCCGCCAGCCGATGTCAATATCCTCCCAGTAGCCGGGGGAATAAACTTCATCAAAACCGCCGAGCTTGTCCCAAGTGCTTTTTCTAAAGACGGCACTGCCGCCGGATGCCCAGGCGGTGTAGCGGGGCCGGTCTTTGTCTTCGCCCCTGGTGTATTGGAGTTTCCCCCGCCAGCTAACTTGCGGCCAACTGCTGGTACTTTCATCGAGGGTGACGGCGAAAACCGATTCGTTTTCAAAATGTTTGAGAGCGGGCGGGAGGTAGTCCTTCGTCGGAGAGACGTCGTTATTGAGCAGGACAATTAAGTCTGACCGGGCTGCTCCAAAACCTAAATTTACAGATTTGGGGAAACCAAGATTCCGGTCATGGTGGAGACAGTTGATCTGGGGATGGTTTTTGGCCAGATATTCGGCCGTGCCGTCGGTACTACCGTCGTCGACAATGAGGATTGAATCAACCCCAGGGGAATGTTTGATGACTGAGGGCAGGTGTTTTTTCAGGAGTTCGAGACCGTTAAAGCTAGGAATCAAAATGGAGTAGCTGTGATTCTTCATTAGGTTTAATTATAATCTAGAGAGAAGAAACAGGAGGGAGAAAGCGGAAAACACCGAGATTATGACGCCGTTCCTGAATGATTCGGGCTGGTATTTGAAAATGATCTGACTGTCTCCCGGCGGAACACGAACTCCCCGTAAAGCCCCATTGACTTGATAAATTTTGTTCTTCTCGCCGTTTAGATAACTTTTCCAGCCGGGATCAAAAGCGTCGGCCAGGACTAGAAAACCCTCTCCATCTGACCTCACCTCAATTTCGACGATGTTATCTTTATGATTGATTGATACGACAGTGCTGTCCCCTGGTTTAAACTCGAACGGGTCTGAGAGAATTACCACCTCTTTGGTTGGGTCAAACTTAAGATCGTCCAAAACCTGTCCCATTTCCCTCTTATCTTCGACAAAACGGAGCTTGTTGACGAAATAGGCCCGGTCGAGAGAACCTGGGTTTTGATAGATCACAACCGAGCCATCTTCAAAGACATTGCGGTAGCCTTGTTTAATTAATTGGCCGATGAGGGGAGAAGCCCTCCCTTCCTCACTTGATTTAAGGGATAAAAAATAACCGACATTAAGAGCGTCGAGATAGGCGGGATTAACTTTATCAATGATTTGAGAAAAACGACTGATTTCGTCGCCATATCGATCTCCCGAGACGACCCTAAAGAGCCGACTATAGTCCAAAAGTTGAAGCGGGTCGTAGCCTTCGATTGATTCAAGACGATAATGTGTCCAGGTATTTGGCGGAAGAAGCGGTCCCATCTCGCGGGCTACCCTGAATGGGCTTTTGGCTGATTGTAGATATTGGGTAATCGGCGTGTCAGGAAATACCAACTGAGTCGATACGAAAGGGTTATGTTTTTTGAAGTAACGACCCAGGTCGAGAGCAATTACCAGTACAAAAACAACAATTAACATCCGGCGGTTAACTTTTTTGAAGAGAGAAGCGACGCCAACAAAGGACAAGATGGCGATCGGAATGAGAGAATTGCGCAAAGAGACGAGCTGATGTGTTTTACCAGGGATATCGATGACTGCAATAATGGTAATTGAAAGAAAAAGAACAGAAAAATATCTCATCCAATTCAAATAATCCTTGTGGATGCGAAGTTGGTCTAAGGCTAAGCTCCCTAAAACCGCCGCGGCAAAAGAAGTCACAAAGAGCAGACGGCTGGCATATGAATAAGTTAATAGAGGTATCGGCTGACTAAAAATTAGGCGGGAAAGAGGACTGGAGATTACCAGTAAGAGACTGACAGAAAAGACGGCTAGAAAGAAAGTGGCCAAATATGATGAACGGAAACGCCTCAGAAATAAAGGCAAAATCAGTGGAAGCGTTAAGGTCCCGAGGAAGAAAGATGATTCATAGTAATCCAGGGAGCCTCGGTAGTTATAGGTGGTAGCGTTACCAAAAAAGTCTGCGGCCCAAAGACGAATCATTTCAATGGGGCGAATAAGACCGTAGTCGAAATTTTCAGAAAATGTTTCTGCGGACCTAATTGAAACTTTGAAAGACTCAAAAGTTGGTAGGAGTTGAATGGCTGAAAGACCGATGCCTAAAATTGTGCCAAACGCAACGGTAGTTAGCGAAGACAGTTTGACTTGGCCTGGATGATTAAGGCGTAAAAACAGACTATAAGCTATGATGATGATAATCGCATATAGATCTATCTGGACGTGGCCGGCAAGGATTAGGCTCGTCAGCGCCAGACTTAGTCCTCCGAGCCAATTAAACTTTTGATCAAGACAGATTTTATCGATACAGAAAAGGAGAATTGGAAAAAACGCGGCGGCCCAGACTCCGGTCCCAAACTCGACCCAGGTTGTCATAAGACCGGCAGTAGCGAAGATCACGCTCCCGATGAGGCGGGACCAGGGGGATATGACGTGGCGTCTAATGAAAAAATAAAAAGCAAAGGCGGCGGTAAGGGTTGAACCGAAAACGTATAATCCCCAACCAAACTGTTTGGACAGAAGTAGAATCAGATTGGCTGGGAAGATAACAGCTGATTGATAGTTTGCCAAGAGTGGACTTCCAGAGAGTGAATACTTATTCCAGAGCGGAAAAATAGCTTGACTTAGCATCTCCACGGCTAGGTGCTTCCATAAATATATCTGTGAAAACGTATCGGATATTCCCGGGTTCCTAACAGGAACCCCGGCGGGAAAACCCCACTTATAGTCCAACCAAGGAAAATTCGCCCCGACCAAGGCGTCGGCTGGAAGAGGAATCCTTCCTAAAAGAAACAATTCCCAATAAAGAAAAAAACAAAAAAGAATAAGAAGAGCGATCGGATGAAAAAGTAGCTTCACTAACTTACTCATGAAGAATTTTGCCGACTTGATCTCCAAAACGCTTACTGCCGAATATCTGCGCTCTTTCGATTGCCGCCGTTGACATTATTGTCAATTCATCCGGCGAATCTATCAATCTGGCTGTATTTTCTATCAGTTCCTCAATCGTATTGCAGAGGAGGCCGGATCCGGGAGTAATAATTTCCCGCTGACCACCTTTGTTAATCACGACAGGGACAGCTCCCGCTGACATAGCCTCGACCGTGGTGATGCCAAAGTGCTCCACTTTTTCCGGTTCTTTATTTTCGTCAATATCATAACCGGCGGTGTGCCAGAATATTTTTGCTTTGGCATAAAGTTTCTTTAATTCATTGAAGTCTGGGTTGGTAATGAATTTGATTGGTAGTTTTTCCGCCTTTTGTTTGAGTAATGATAAATAGTCTTCCCCGCCCTCTCCTTTGATGGCGCCGGCGAGAATAAGTTGGTAGTCTTTCTTTTGCTGGTGTAATTTCATGAACGCCTCGATGAGCATATCCTGGCGTTTGGCGTGGGAAGGAGAGTCGAAGCGGGCGACCGAGAGGATGATGTTTTCTTTTTTGCCCGGCTTAAAACTGTCCGTGTCGATTGGGGGGTATAGAACGACACTTGAGGTGAAGGGTAGCTGAGGATTGACGACTCGCTTGGTAAAGACAGAGTTATAGATGATTTTTTTTGTTCGCTGGGTTTTTAAAAAGTTGTTGATTGGGTTGCCACCGATCTTCTTGAACGGAACTTGAAAGTGAATGTAATTTTTCCGACCAAAGAGATAGGGCAGACTGCCGTCGCTGACCCAGAAAATCAGGTCGTAGTTCTTTGTTCTCCGGTAGCGGGCCAGAAGGCCGGCCGAGAGCGAAAGGTCCTGATAGGCCCCGGGGTCAATTTTTACGGCAGACAAGTCCAGGTCGAAACGACGGGCGGCTTCGGATATAACGCCGTCATCTTTCCAGGCGAGATCGACTTCATAGCCCATCTTGATAAGGGCCAAGATAAAGGTCAGAACATAACGTTCTCCACCACCCAGGGTATCGGCATAGGGGTCGTAGACCAAAGCTCTCATTTCTCTACCTCCTGACAAATTTTTTTGTCGATAGTCTCGTACGTCTCCTTTAAACTTGGTTTTCGCTGCATTTCCCAGAGCCGTTCGTAAGTAAGAAAACGGGAGAACATCTGATAAATGACTTCGATCCAGCCCTCGGTGCCGTCGCGCCAAAGCCTTTGTCTGATAAAGCGGTCCCAGAACTCGGTTAGCATGATCCGAAAAAAGCGCCAGCCTTTCATCTGTGGATGCCCGGCTTTAAAAAGCATTTCCGCTTCCAAGC
>CAYGRQ010000024.1:0-8801 GCA_964352325.1 uncultured Pseudomonadales bacterium | reverse complement strand
TGCTGGGAGAAGGATTATTAGCGATGGGCTTGTTCTGGCCAGTACTTTTTTCACTGGTCTTGACGACCCAAAAGACGTATTGGCTGGGTTTTTTGTTGGGTTTAATATTCTCGGTGATGACGGGAACTGCCTTGGGGTTGGCCAGTTTGGTAATTGTCGGCAGTTTGTTTATTTTTCAAAGGTGGCGGGGATGGCTGCGCGACAATGTTTGGTTGACCGGTTTGGCGGTAGTGGTGGCAGGCTTGGTTAGCGACCGGATTTTGGGTTTGTCGTGGGGGTGGGTTGAGGGGCTGGCCAACTTTGGTTTAACTTGGCTGCTTTGGAAACTGAATTACTTTGCCGACGAGGTCCACTTGACGAACCGATGATCAAATTATTGCGGTTAGTCTTGGTGGTGATTTTTGGCCTCTTTTTTTCGCGGGCTTTTTTCATAACCGGATTACGGCACTCATACTATCTGGCCCAGGCGGGGGAAAATCGAGTGAAGACGGAGGCAGTGCCGGCGCCCAGAGGGGTGATGGTGGATCGGGACGGCCGACTGGTGGCGACCAATATTCTGGTTGACGGAAAAACAACCCGACACTATCCGGATGGGGAGGTGGTGGCGGCGGTGGTTGGCTACCTGTCAGAAGGAAAAGGAGTGGTTGGGCTGGAAAAACAATACCAGATTGATTTGGCGGGAGTAGCTGGCCAGAGGCTGGTTTCCGAAACTGCCGGAGGTAGCGAGGTGGAAGAAGTCGGCTTACGGGAGCCGGAGCCGGGAAAAAAGTTGTCGTTGAATCTGGATTTGGGATTGCAGACTGCCGCCTATCAGGCGCTGAAAGACAAACTGACTGAAGTGGGGAAAGGTGGATCGGTCATCGTTTCGGCTGTCAATGGCGAAGTTTTGGCTTTGGTGAGTCTGCCGAGCTTTGACCCGAACCTTTTTATTCAGGATGGGAAACGAGGCGGCGAGGGGGGCGTATATACCGATGTAGACGGCGTAGTTGCTGATGAGACGAGAAAGCCCTTGTTTAACCGGGCGATCGGGGGTTCTTTTCCGCCGGGTTCGGTTTTTAAGTTGGTGCCCGCCGTGGCGGGGTTGTCCGAGGGGGTGATTGGCGCCAACGACCTGATCGAGGACTCGGGTGAGATCGTCGTCGGTCCTTATCGTTTCGGCAACTGGTATTTTGACAAGTATGGCAAGACGGAGGGGAAGATAAATGTCAAGAAAGCCCTGGCCAGAAGTAACGACATCTTCTTCTACCGTCTGGGGGAGAGGCTGGGGGTGGACCGGTTGACCGCTTACGCGAAGCGCTTGGGTTTAGGGGAGAAGACGGGGATTGATCTACCGGGAGAAGTCTCGGGGCTGCTACCGACGCCCTTGTGGATGGAAAAAGAAAAAGGCGAGCGCTGGTTTTTGGGGAATACCTATCATCTGGCGATCGGTCAGGGTGATCTTCTGGTGACGGCGCTGCAGATCAACCGAATGACGGCGGCGGTGGTTTCGGGCTTAAAATGTCACCCCCGATTAGTGGGCAAATCAGAATGTACCGATCTGGGCTTGAGCCGGGCGGCGATCGAGACGGTCAAAGAGGGGATGAAGATGGTTTGCCAGGAGGGGGGTACCGGTTTTGTCTTTTTTAATCTGAAGGGGGCGGTCATGTGCAAAACGGGGACGGCCCAGCACGGGGGCGAAGAGGCAAAACCACACGCTTGGATGGTCGTGGTTATACCCCGGGGGGATACCCCCCAGTGGTTGGTGGTGACGGTGATGCTAACGGATGCCGGCGAAGGGAGTGAGCAGGCCGGACCGGTAGCCAGACAAATTGTCGACTATATACTCAAAGACTAGGATGCGTGGCTAAGTTTCGGGTAGTTTTGGTCTGTTTAGGCTGGAAAATGCCCTGCGTAAATTATGTATTCAATGACTTGACACTATAAGATAGTTGTGATATATTCTCCGTTACCGAAGTCCGGAAGCAAGCTTTCGGGCGGAGGTGAAAATTTATTTTGGCAGTAATTGCCTCGGGCGCCCGCTAGCGGGATTGCCACAGCGACTGCCAATTTTTTAGCCCCCCGATTGTCGGGGGGCTTTTTTTTGACTTCGGCCCTAGCCTATGAAAGTTCCGAACTTCCAATAAGTTCGGAACTTAGAATTACTTTCGCCGCCTTTGGCGTCTTGCCGTCAGGAAAGTTAGTCGGTATAGTGAACACTTGTGAAGTTAGTTATTGTCGAGTCACCTACAAAAACAAAAAGTCTAGTTAAGTACTTGGGGCGCGGCTATGAGGTGATGGCCACCATGGGCCATATCCGCGATCTGCCGAAGAGCAAGATGGGGATCGAAGTTAAAAAAAGAAAGAGCGGTTTTTTCTTTGTGCCGAGTTATGAATTGTCCGCAGGGAAAGAAGAGACGGCGAAAAAGTTAGCCGCGGCGGCAGCGAAGGCCGATAAGGTCATTTTGGCTTCCGATCCGGACCGCGAGGGAGAAGCAATTGCCTGGCACACCCAGGAGCTTTTGACCGAAGGCAAGAAAGGCATCAAGAAAGACAAGATCGAGCGGATTACCTTCCATTCGATTACCAAGGAGGCGATCGAAGAAGCCCTGAAGGAACCGCGAAAAATTGATATGCATTTGGTGGACGCCCAGCAGGCGCGGCGAATCCTGGACCGGTTGGTGGGTTATGAACTCTCGCCGGTGCTGTGGAAGAAGGTGCGGCGGGGGTTGTCGGCCGGTCGGGTCCAGTCGGTGGCGGTGCGTTTGGTGGTCGAACGGGAGCGGGAGATTGAAGCGTTCAAAGCGGAAGAATACTGGGAGATAAAAGTGGAGGTGACGCGGGAGAAGGGGAAGAAAGAGACGTTGACGGTAGAATTGGTCAAGGTAAACGGGAAGGTGGTGAAGATCGGGGACGAGGCCAGGGCGCGGGAGATTGAAGCGGGTCTAAACAAAGCGAAATATGAGGTGGGGAAGATTGAAAAGAAGGAAAGACATCTCTACCCTCATCCGCCTTTCAAGACGAGCACCCTCCAGCAGGCGGGGGCGAATGTCTACGGCTGGTCGGCCAAAAAAACCATGAGCGTGGCCCAACGGCTTTATGAAAAAGGAGCGATCACCTATCATCGGACCGATTCTTTGCACCTGGTAGAAAGCGCCGTGGCGGCGATTCGGGAGATGATCGCCAAGGAGTATGGCCAAGAATATCTGGCCGACAAGGAGATCTACTACAAGACTTCGGGCAAGGTGGTGGCCCAGGAGGCCCACGAGGCAATCAGGCCGACGCACGTTAGCGAAGTGGAGCTGACGGGTGAAGAAGTCGACCGTGAGGAGATCAAACTCTACCAGTTGATTTGGCGACGGACAGTTGCCTGCCAGATGCGGCCGGCGCTAGTAGACCAGACCGTGGTTTGGGTGGTGGCGGAGAACAAGGATAACTATCAGTTGAGGGCGGTGGGGGAAATAATGAAATTTGAATCCTGGAAGAAGTTATATAAAGTGATTGAGGAGATTATTCTGCCAGACGTTTTCGAGGAAGAAAAGTTAAGCAAAGAGAAAGTTGAGGCGGTTCAGAAATTTACTTTAGCCCCGGCGCGCTACAATGATGCCTCGCTGATCAAGGAGTTGGAAAAGAGAGGCATCGGCCGGCCGAGCACGTACGCGCCAACGATTAGTACGATTATCGTTCGCGGCTATGTCGAAAGGAAGGAAAAAAGATTTTTCGCTACCCAGATCGGAACAGTCGTAGCGGATTTCTTAGTAAAAAATTTCCCGATAGAAATGGAGTACGAATTTACGGCGAAAATGGAAGCCGACCTGGATGAAATCGCCGAGGGAAAAAAGGACTGGGAAAAGATCCTGTCCGAATTTTATGGTCCGTTCCAAAAGACTGTCGAGAAGACGACCAGGGAGGCGGAGCGGGTGAAAATGCCGGTCGAGCACACCGGGAAACCGTGCCCCTTATGTAAGGAGGGCGAGATTGTGGTCCGGACGGGGCGTTTTGGCCGGTTTTATAGCTGTTCCCGTTTCCCGGAGTGCCGGTACACGGCGAAGTTGATTGTCTATTTGGAGGGAATGACCTGTCCGAAGGATGGGGGCCGGATTGTGGTCAAACGAACGAGAACAGGCAGGGAGTTTTATGGCTGTGAGAATTACCCGAAGTGCGACTATGCCAGTTGGAGGAAACCGAAAGCTCCTGATGAGACAGAGGCTAGTCCTGCAGGGCCTGGCCCTGCAGGTTAGAGAAGTAGGCCAGCGCCGCGGCGACGCGGGCGGTCCAGGCAGTGTTCCCCGTTTCTTTTATGTTTGATAGCAGTTCGACTAAAAGATTAGCTGCTACTTCAGGGTCAGTGGCGGAAATATAGATTTGGGCAAGGTCGAGCATCTCGTCGAGGGGAACCAGATTGGTAGAGTAGCCTTTGGCGGCGATTTTTCTGGCAGTGACGACGACGGCATAGATCGTATCTTTGTCTACGGTCTTGGGTTCACTGATCAGAGCAGCTAGCCTTTCTTCCTCGGCAAAGAAGCGGGCGAGTTTGAGTGATTCTTCGTTGATAATTGGATAAAAAGAGCCGGGCTCGGCGAGTAAAGGTTGATAAACCATCGCTCGTAAAAAAAGTTCGGAGCGGGGAGTGCCTTCAATTTTGCGGTTGGACATAGGCCTATCATATTACGAAACCCATTTGTGTCAAGGTGGGTGTATATTGATTGGAGATGAAAGAGACAGAAATAGAAAAAGGAGCGGGGGAGAAGAGGGCGTTTTTGGAACCGTTTTTTACGAATTTGGATGGAGATGTTTACGCTTTGACGAGCGAGCTGCCGGATCCGATCAAAGCGATGCTGGTGGCCCGGCAGAGTCGGGCCCAGGATCGTGATGCTCGCGACTTATTTTTGAAGGAATTTGTTACCTTGGATGAAGCGGAGGCGGGTAGGCGGGCAAAGAACATTATTGATGGCTTTGGCGACGACTCGGTGCGGGAGGATGCCAGCGCCTATGTGATGGTGCAGAACGCTTCGATTTTGGCGACCACTTTGGGGATTACCCATCCGCTTTTGACGCGGATTGAAGCTTCAACCCGTTACATCGATTGGGGAAAAAAGGTAAACGGGAGGTATTTGTATAAAGAGTTGGGTTTTGGAGAGGATGTGGAAGCAAAACTGGTTTATGAGGGGGCGATGGAGCTGTGTTTTGGGGCTTATCAGTTGTTATGGCAGCCGGTTTGGGATTATGTGGTCGCCAGTAATCCGCAGGAGGTGGGGATGAGTGAGGCGGCTTATCTGGCGGCCGTTCGCGGCCGGGTGTGCGATAACCTGAAGGGACTACTGCCTTTGGGGGCGCTAACGAATTTTGGTTTGCATGGCGACTTTCGGGCTTTGAGTGAGTTAATCATGAATCTGCGGGCGGAAGGAAATGCCGAGATGCGAAAAATGGGCGATGATATGGCGGTGGAATTGGCCAAGGTGAACCCGGAATTTGTGGCGGTGGTCGACAACAAACACGGTTTGGCTTGGACGGAGTACAAACGGGAGCGGGAGGCATATTTAGCCGGAAATTCCCGATTGAAAGCGATGCCCAAAGAAGGCAATAAAAAGCCGGGGGTCGACTTATTGAAAGTATCGACGCGGCAGTTTCTGTACACCGCCGCCAAAGCCTTTTTGAATAGCCAGAATCCAAACGCGGACAAGGGTGAACTGAATCGCCGGGCGGAGGGGATGGTCGCGAGCGGCGAGATGGAAAAAATGCTCCGGACTTTAGGCGAAATGCGGACGAATCGGCGGCATGAATTGCCGGACTTTTTGCGCTCTGTGGTTTTAAAAATTAGGTTTAGACAAATTTCTTTTGGCAGTCTGAAGGACTTATTTCGCCACCGCCGGATTCTGTGGCGAACGCAACCGGACTTCTCCGGACAAAATGGCTATCATATTCCCAAAGACATCGCGGCGCTGGGTGGGGAGGTGGCAACAAAGTATGCCACGGTCCAGAAGATGATGGCGGAGACGGTTGCCTGGATGCGGGGGCGGGCCGGGGAGGAAAAAGCCAGATACCTGCTGACCCAGGGGATGTTGACCACTTTTGACGTCGACTGTGACTTGGTGGAAGGCTACTGGATTTCGGAATTGCGGTCGATTGCCAGCGGTTTTGAGGAGTACCGCTGGTTTGCCCAGGAACTGTGGCGGGCAATGGAGAGGAAGATGCCAGCGCTAACGGTCCTGGGATCATTTACGAACATGAATGAATATCCGTTGGGCAGAATTAAGGAAGCGGTCAGACAGGACCTGGCCGGGCGCTAAGTGCAGGTTCGGAACCTGCTAGTCGTCAAGGATAAGATGATTGATAGACAAAAGATCTTCTTTTTCCTCGATGAAGTCACGATAGGAGAGGAGAGGATTCTTGGAGGAAAAGTAAGAAAGAATTTCGTTTGGTTTCACCCAATTGCGGTTGGTTGGGCCGAGGTAATCAGAATAGCTCGAGTAGATGTAGCTTTCGAGGGTTGCAGGTTCGGAACCTGCAAGTAGGGCGAGGGGGTTGCGGTGGATGTATTTGGTAAGATGAAGTAATTGTGATTCTGAGTCCACGGGAACGTTTTTGAATTTACCCTGAAATAAATTACCCGAGTGTTGATACTTATCGTTAAAGTACATCGAGTAGGTAATGGAAAGGCGCCTCATGAGGTTGGTTGGACTATCTATTTGGGCCGGAAAAAGGATTTGTTTCAATAAGAGGTGAAAATGGTTGGGCATTAAGCAATAACAAAGAAGGTGGCAAGGTGTAGATTCTGAGGAAGAGGAGCCATCCGGCTCATTTTTTGGACTGAAACGCGAGTGGGGTTTGCCGTGGGGGAAGCGGAGGTAATAGGAGAGAATCTCGGTGAATGTAAAATAATCGTCGTTATCCCGAAAAATTGTTTGTTTATGCGTGCCGCGGTTGTAGAGGTGGTAATAGCCTCCTTCAAGATAAGTTCTTTGGTAGTATCGACTGGGCATTTTGTCTAGTTTATCACCAGCAGGTTCCGAACCTGCAGCTAGCTTGATGGGTTTGGTTCTTTTGTTGTATAGTGGCAGACGGTATGGCTTTTCGATACCCGATTAACGATATGGTGGAGAGATATGAAGACGATTTTCATTTTTGGTATGTCAATGGTTTTCACCCCGACCCAAAGTTGAAAGAGGAGATCGTGGAGGAGAAAGCGAAAGAGACCAGTGAAGGAAAGTTACCGGTGGTTACTCGTTTCCGGCCGAGGGAAAACGCGAGAGCCCGGGGTTGGTATAGATGATAGACTACAGAAATGTTTATTGTCCTTTACGGGCCGAACAACTTAGGTAAGTCTAAACAGTTTGATTTGTTGGAAACTTTATGGCTGGAAATTGGCAGGCCATATACGCGCCTAAAATATCCGATTTATGATTCACCAACTGGTCAGCTAATTAACAGGGTTTTAAGACCGGCTCCGGGGGACGAGGTAGTCTCAATGGCCGAGGTCGAGTTGCAAGCCGTTTTTGCCGAAAATCGGCGTTGGTTTGAACCAACTCTCCGGCAGTTGCTTTCGGAGGGTGACGTTTTGGCGGAAGACTACGTTGGAACCGGTTTGGCTTGGGGGATGACGAGCGGTGTTTCTCGGGAGGAGCTGGATGTCTTTAACTTCGGTCTGCTCCGGCCGGACATTGAGATCCTGCTTGACGGCGTCAGATTTTCGAGCGGGATTGAGAAGAAACATCGGAATGAAGGGGCCGGACAAGAAGTTTGGGAAAGAAATCGGCGAATCCATCAGGAGCTGGCCCGGGAATTTGGCTGGGTAACGGTGGATGCCAACGGCGACCCCGAGCAGGTTCATGGGAGGATTCGGGACATAATTTTGTCGTGTAAAATTGGGGAATGATTTTTGATGGGAAGGCGGCGGCAAAGAAAATAGAGGAGGACTTGATCACTTCCGGCCGATTGGTGGGCAAAAGTTTATTGATCCTGCAATGCGATGGCGGTGATAAGGAAAGTACTTATGTGCGTCTAAAGCGGGAAATGGGGGAGAGGTTGGGAGTGAAAGTAGAAGTTGAGAGGCTAAAGAATAAGGAGGAAGTGGAGGAGAGGTTAAAAAGAGTAGAGGAAGATGGGTTATTGGTCCAGCTGCCGATTTTGGGGGCGGGGCGGGAGGAGACCGAGGCAATTTTGACCGCTATTCCGGTCGAAAAAGACGTTGACGGACTTAATGCGCGAAGTGATTTCAAGCCGGCGGCGGTACTGGCTGTTCTTCGACTGTTAAAGGTAGCCGGAGTTGGACTGGGCAGGCGGATCGCTGTGGTTGGGGCCGAAGGGATGGCGGGGCGCAGGCTGATGCGGGATCTGGGAGGGGCCGGTTATTCTTGTTTGGGATTTGATCTGGGGGATAACCTGAAGGGATTACTGGTCTGCGACACGATTGTTTGCGCGACTGGAACGGTGGGGTTAATTACGCCGGAAATGGTGCGCGAAGGGGTGGTGGCGATTGATTTGGGCTTTCCGAAAGGGGAGTTTGCTTCAGCGGTGGCCGAGAAAGCTTCATTCTTCACGTCCGTTCCGGGCGGGGTCGGGCCGTTGACGGTAATTTGTTTGTTTGAAAATTTGGCAAAAGCTTAGTTGTCCTATATAATCACGACCAATTGCGGCGTGGCCGTAATGTACCTTGACTTATTACGAGGAGGAGGAAATGAACTGGACATCGGAAATTTCAATTGAGGCGTGTGAACAACTTCGGGCTCGGTACGGGCCTGATTTTGACAGAGCGCTTGGTCTTTGGAGCGGAACGGTTCGGCCCCAAGAGGTCACAATTAACGGGGTAATTTTCTTCGTCGGCG
>CAYGRQ010000023.1:0-9702 GCA_964352325.1 uncultured Pseudomonadales bacterium | reverse complement strand
TATACTTAACCCATGCCCGAAGCCGCCCCCCGCACCGTCTTTGAGGTCCGTCCCGCCAAAGACTCTCTCGTCACCTACGAGAATTTCGTCCATGTTTTGGCCTCGCTCAAAAACACCTTGAAGACCTCTCTCTGGCTCCGTCTTTTCGGCAAACTCGATACCATCACTCTCGAAATCGCTTCCCTCAACCAAACCATCTTTTTTGTCGTCACCTGTCCCGAAAAGATCGCCCCCTTGGTGCGCTCTCAAATCGCCGCCCAGTACCCCGATGCCATCATCACCCATATGACCGATTATATGGAGCCTTGGCTCAGCCACAATTCTCAAAGCATTGCCCAACTTTCTCTGGCCGCTCCTTATTATTTGCCTCTCAATACCATTGTCGGTAAGGCCCCCGACCCCATGGCTTCAGTTCTCGGTATTCTTTCTAAATTACCGGCCAATCAGGCCGGCATTGTTCAACTCTGTCTCTCCGCGGCGCCAAACGGTTGGGCCAACTATCCTCGCGGCCTGGTTTTACAGGGAATTCAAACTGCCCCCGACAAACGCGAGGCCCATCCTCAAAAAGCATTGATTGAAACCAAAATTAGTCTACCTAGCCTTGATGTTGATATTCGCCTCGCCGGCATTGCTCCTGACCAAGCCCAGGCCGACTTGATTCTCTCCCAAGTTGCTACCGCCTACGGCGTTTACGCTCTTGCCGGAGGCAACTCTCTTCGTATCCGCAAGTCCAAACTCAGCCAGTCTTCAAAAAACAAGCTCATCCAAGCGCTGATTGCCCGCTCCGCCGAGTTCACTCCGCCGCATCAACACCTAAACTATCTCGAGATCGCTTCGCTTTATCATTTTCCCAATATCGACCTCACTGGCATCAGAAATATCGCCTGGGGCAAGACCTTGAAAGGGGAGCCCCCGACCAATCTTCCCGTCGCCGAAGGTCTCACCGATGAGGAAAAACAAAAGATCAATTTTTTCGCCCGGACTGAATACAAAAACCGGATGGCCATCTTTGGCATCAAGAACGGCGAAGACCGCCGCCGTCACGTCTACATCCTCGGCAAATCCGGTACCGGCAAATCCACCCTCATCGCCAACATGGCCATCGCCGATATCCGAAATCGCGCCGGTGTCGCCGTCATTGATCCTCACGGCGATCTTTCCGATATTCTTCTCGACTTCATTCCCAGTTACCGTGTCAATGACGTCGCCTATCTCGACCCTTCCACCAAGGAAACCTCCTTTCACCTCAATCCTCTTTACGTCAAAAATCCCGAGCACCGCGAACTGGTTGCCTCCGGTATCGTCGGTATTTTCTACAAGCTTTACGGTAATTCCTGGGGTCCCCGTCTCGAGTATCTCTTGCGCAACGCCGTCCTCACCCTGGTCCAAAAGCAGGGTAGCACCCTGGTCGACGTCATTCGTATCTTAACCGACAAAAAATTCCGAGACCGATTCCTGGAATCAATTGACGACGAGGTTTTAAAAGACTTCTGGTATCTTGAATACGATTCCTATACCGAGAAATTTAGAAACGAAGCCATCTCACCGATTCTAAACAAAGTCGGCCAGTTCGTCACCAGTCCGACCATCAGGAATATCATCAACCACCCGACCAATTCCGTCGACCTTGAACAGATGATGAACCAGGGCAAGATCATCATCCTGAATCTCGCCCAGGGCAAAATCGGGGAGGACAACGCCTCCCTCTTGGGCGCCATGATCATCAGCCAACTCCAAATCGCCGCCATGAACCGCGTCCATATCGCCAAAGAAGAGCGCCGCGACTTCTTCCTTTATGTCGACGAGTTCCAGAACTTCGCTACCACTTCTTTTGTCAAGATCCTTTCCGAGGCCCGTAAATTCCGCCTCAACCTCATCCTGACCAACCAATACACGGCTCAGTTACCGGAAGAAATTCAAAAAGCCATCTTTGGTAATGCCGGCACCATCATTAGTTTTGTCGTCGGCGCCGATGATGCCAACCGTCTGATCGCCGAAATGGGCACGACCTATACCCAGGACGACCTCGTCAGCCTCGTCCGCTACCAAATCGTCCTCAAGCTGGCCATCGACGAAACCATCTCCCATCCCTTCCCGGCTTATACCCTGCCCCTGCCATTTTCCAAAAACCAAAACCGCGACAAAGTTACACGCACCAGTTCCGAACGCTACTATCGGAAAAATTTGACTGCCAAATCGGTGTAAAATGAAGTTATGCATGCCCACAAGCGAGAAGAGCAACCCTGGCTCAAATACATCGTCCTACCGCTTCTCTTGATTCTTTTTGGTTTACTCGTCAGCGCCCTCGTTCTACCTAAAACCGTCATCGCTCCATCAGATGGCCTTCTCACCCCAACACCAACACCAACACCAACTCCTACGTCGACATCGCCCTAATTTTCATCGGCCTCCTAGTTGTCTCCTCGCCAAATAATCGGTGTTACAATCCATCCCATGAAGGAAGGTTTGGAACTTGAAGTGAGTCAAATTTTGCGATTTTTGTCACTCGCCCGAAAAATGGAACTGACATATCGTCATACTCCTAAACCTGGGTCACCGGAAACTTTCGAAAGTGATGCCGAACATAGTTGGTCAGTGTCATTAATTTGTATTCTCGTTGCCAGTCGCGTCGAGGAAGAGTTCGGAATAAAACTGGATCAAGCAAAAATGCTAAAAATGGCGATTATTCACGACCTAGCAGAGGCTATAACCTTAGATACTAGAACTTGGGATGAGGTGGCTAGAGTTGGAAAAGCGAAAAAAGAAAGAGACGCAATTTTGCAGCTAACCAGTCAACTACCCGATAATCTGAAGGCTGAAATAATTTCTCTTTGGGAGGAGTGTGAGAAAAGAGAATCTCCAGAGGCTATGATAGTTAAATCCGTAGATAGATTTGATCCGGTAATCCATCGGACAGTATTTGAACTGGGGTGGAAAAATGTAGAGGATGAGCACGCCACTATCGAGGCTCTCGATGGTAGGCAACTGCCGAGACATCAATTTAGTCAAGTCTTAACTGAAATTTATACGCAAGTTCGCGATGAGGCGATTACGAAGGGGTTATTCCCGAGTTTTTAGAAATAGAGGTCTTGACACCCGGCTTTGTTTTCGGTATAAAATAGCACTCGAAGTATTTAAGTGCTACAATCCCTTCATCGTCAGTTATTAATTATCATTTTCATAAACTAAATCAATATATGCCAACAGTCTTTGCCGTTAAATCTCTCCAGCCCGCTCCCGGTTATCTCCTCGTTGAACCGGCTAAACAAGATAAAAAGACCGATTCCGGTATTTATTTACCTGACTCTCACGAAGACAAACCTCAATACGGCAAGGTTCTGGCGGTCGGGGATGATCTCACCACCGGTGACGGCACCAAACTGAAAGCCCCCGCCAAAAAAGGCGATCTCGTCGTCTACAAGAAGTGGGGCGGCAATGAAGTCGAAATCGACCGCGTCGAGTACCAATTCCTCAAATTCGACGATATTTTAGCAATCGTTACTAAATAACTTTAGAAAAAATGGCCAAACAAATTCTTTTTTCCGATGATGCCCGTCAGAAACTTATTAGCGGCGTTAATAAATTAGCCAGAGCCGTCGTTACCACCCTCGGTCCCAAAGGCCGTAATGTGGCCATCGACAAGAAATGGGGTGCTCCTACCGTCCTCCACGATGGCGTTTCCGTCGCCAAAGAAATCGAACTTGCCGATCCCTTTGAAAACATGGGTGCCCAGTTAGTCAAGGAAGCGGCCAGCAAGACCAACGATGTTGCCGGGGATGGTACGACCACCGCCACCCTTCTGGCTCAGCAAATTGTTACCGCCGGCATGAAAAATATCACCGCCGGGGCCAACCCGATGCAGATGAAGCTCGGCATCGATAAGGCCGTCACCGCCGTTGTTGAACAATTGGGTAAGTTAAAAAAGGACCTCAAAGAAACCGACTGGCAGTCTGTGGCCACTATTTCCGCCCAAAGTCAGAAGATCGGTGAAAAAATTGCCGAAGCTCTAAAACTCGTCGGCCGTGACGGCGTCATCGAAGTCGAAGAGAGCCAGGGTCTCGATTTTGAGATCGAACACAAAGAAGGTATGGCCTTCGACAAGGGTTATGCCTCGGCCTACTTCGTCACCGACCCGGCGAAGATGGAGGCTACTGTCGAGGAGCCCTACATTCTCATCACCGACCAAAAAATCAGCTCGGTCAACGACTTTCTTCCCGTCTTGGAAAAAGTCATCAAGATCAGCAAGAACTTCGTCATTATAGCCGACGACATCGATGGGGAAGCCCTCGCGACTCTCGTCGTCAACAAGATGCGCGGTTCCTTCAACGTCCTTGCCGTCAAAGCTCCTGCTTTCGGTGATCGCCGCAAGGCCATGCTCGAAGATATTGCCATTCTTACCGGCGGTAGCGTCATCTCCACCGACACCGGTCGCAAGCTCGACTCTGTTGTTATCGAGGATCTTGGCCGGGCCGATCGTGTCTGGAGCGACAAGGACAACACCAGAATTGTCGGTGGTAAAGGTGACCCCAAGGCCATCAAGGCTCGGGTTGCCCAGCTCAAGACCGAAGCCGCTAAGACGACCTCTGACTTCGACCGCGAAAAACTCGAAGAACGACTAGCCAAACTGGCCGGTGGTGTCGCCGTCATCAAGGTTGGCGCTCCGACCGAAGTCGAATTAAACGAGCTTAAAGAAAGAGTCAAAGACGCTGTCGGCGCGACCAAGGCCGCTATCGAAGAGGGTATCGTCCCCGGTGGCGGTGTCGCTCTACTCCGCACTGCCAAAGCCCTCGACAAACTTAAAGGCGATAGTGTCGATGAGCAAATCGGTATCGACATTGTCCGCGAGTCGCTGTCCCAACCTCTCCGCTGGTTAGCCAAAAACTCCGGCGCCGATGACGGTTGGGTGGTCCGAAAAGTCGAGGAAAGCGAAAACAAAAACTTCGGTTTCAACGCCCTGACCCTCGAATTTGAAGACATGCTCGCCGCCGGTATTCTCGATCCCGTCAAGGTCACCCGGAGCGCGTTGCAAAACGCCGCTTCCGTCGCCAGCATGATCCTCACGACCGAGTGCCTGGTTTGCGACATTAAAACTGAAGAAGAGAATCATTCGCGTGGGGCCGGTGGAGATATGGGTATGGGGGGAATGTAATATTCGTCCCGACCCAATCCCTAGGAAATCAAAGGAGTTGTTGGAGAACTAATTTAACAGCCCTCCTCTTATTTTCGTGTCTTACATACCTCATATATTCTTTTAGGTACTTTAATAATTCATCTCTTTTGTATAACGACAACCTCCAACAATCCTTATTATTTTTTATTCCTCTCTTGTCGACATAACCAGCCTTTTTGCTTAATAACGGCATATTACAATTAATTCCAAACTTATTTAATAATCTCCAGCTTCCAAATATGATCCACTTTTCTTGAGTCTGGACCTCCATCCCTTTTCTTGACACATTAATGTATCCCTCGGCGTCAACGTAACCTGAAAAGAATGACATAAAACAATCTCTGTTCGTTTGTATCCACTTTGGAATTCGTTTAATTTTAGGAACAAGAAAAGAAAAAGATTTATTCAAAAAGCAGTTAATCTCATAAGTTCCTCTTTTTGCTCGGCTAACACTAATGCCACCATATCTCTTAAACAAAAGTTTAATTAGCCGGACCTGAGCGGGGATGGTGGTAGAACACCTGACGACTACCACTTGTTTAGTCGACCCAACATTTAAATCACCCTCGCGAAAGCCGATCATATAAGCCATCAAGATTCTAGAACCGTCAAAATCTAATTTATTCGGATATTTATAAGGTATACGTTTGTCTGTACCGCGAGTCATAATTCGAAACTGTTTGAACTTACGCATCAACCCACCCTCGCTACAACCAATTATTCTGGCTATCTTATCCACCGAAAGCCGCCGAGAATGATACATATATCTAAGGCCACTCTCTGTGACTTTAATTGAGCGGTGTAAGCCGATGTTCCCCCTGGATTTCCAACCAAATTCCTTGAATCGATTTACAATCGTGACGTGATTGCATTGAAATAGTAGTGCGACCTGATCCATCGAAAGCTTCTCGTCATAGTAAAGTCGATGAAGTTCTCTTTTGGGGATTAATTTCCGCGGAGTAGGCATTAATATTTATTAAACCAAAGAAAACCCGAATAATCAACACCTATGGAGTTTGATATCATCAACACAAATGAAACTAAAAAAGAAGAAAACTGCAACTTCTTTTCAAAAAGATCCCGTGATGAGGACTCTCATCACCAATCATCCACTTGAAGAATATTATGGTAGCCGGGGTGATCTTTTCCTTGATCTAGTTGAAATAGTTACCGGCCAGCAGTTGTCGATGAAGGCCGCCGATAGTATCTTCAAACGATTTTTAGCTCTCTTTTCCGCCAAGCCGAAACCGGAAGAAGTTCTCATCATCACAGTCGAGAAACTCCGTTCTGTCGGCTTTTCCAAATCCAAAGCCAACTACGTTAGGAACATTGCCCAGGCGGTCTCCTCTGGCAGTCTCCCCCTCGACCAATTGGAAAAACAGTCCGATGATGAAGTCAAAAGAGAGTTGATAAAAATCAAAGGCATCGGTCCCTGGTCCGCCGAGATGTTTCTTATTTTCTCTCTCAAACGCCCTGATGTCTTCTCGGTCGGGGACCTTGGCCTGCGCACCGCCATTGAAAAACTCTACGGCATCAAACGCGACAATCTGAAGAAAATTGAAAAGTTGGCCGCAGACTGGCGCCCCCACCGTAGTTTGGCCTGCCGTTATCTCTGGGCCAGTTTGGATAATACCTAATCTGCTAGAATAGCCTCATGAATCTTCTAGAAGCCAGAAATCATCCCCTAGTCGAGTACGCCAGGACGAATCTCTGGGGTAGTGGGGTCACCACCATTCCTGAACAGTTTATTGCAGATTTTGAGGCACTCACCCCCAGCTATCAACAGCTCGTTCGCGTCTTTTTTACCGCAGCCACGATATCTTGTCCTGTACCCCTCTCCTTGGCCGAAAACCCAAAATACGGACCAGCCTATCTGGAAGAACGCTATACTAGTGTCGACTTTTGGTATCGCTATTTGAAGGAAGGGCCTCTAAAAGATTCATCCTTTGGTTCTCCGGTTGATCTGACCCATCTGGGTGGTAGGGGGAGGCGTTACGACCAGAATTGGATTCCGGAGGGCAGAGAATATGGTCTCATCGGCCCCTCGACCTATGAGGGTCACATCATTCCTCGCCTCCTCATCGATATAATCAATTATTCGAAAAAGTACGAGCTTGATGTCGCCGAGCATACTTTCTGCGCTCTCGACCTTGTCGCTGCCAGGCCAGATGAGCCAATCCGAGCAATAGCCTCGCTGGCTATATATATGCGCGAACTTGGCTTTGGTCTTGAACACCTGAAAGACCGTCTTTTTGATTCCGGTTATCGAGAGGAGACACCCGAAAAGTATTGGCGTCCAATTCTAGAACATCTAAGCACCATGCTCCCCGAAGGTTTTCAATTCCATGATTGACCTCCATCAAGTCCCCAAAGACAAACAGGATCTTCTCGACCGCCAACTTGCCGAGGCAAAATTTACCCGTGACCATGCGGCTACACCCACCGAGAGTCATTCCGACAAAACCCGCCAGAACGCCGAACAGCTTATGGACAGTCTGGGGGATGCCAAAAAGAAACTTCTTTCCCTCCGCCTTTCTCTGGCCAAACTCCCGCCCTTCAAAAATCTGGCCACCCTCAACTCCCTGGTAACTCTGCGCACTCCCCTGGGGACAAAAGAATTTCTGCTCGTCCCCGAAGGCCTCGGTGGCCAAACCATTAATGATACCTTCCTTCTTTCAGTCGAGTCGCCATTGGCAAAGTCATTTCTAAATCAAGAAATCGGCTATGTCTTCACCTTCAACGGGGGAGCCTACCAAACCATTTTTCTTAATCCCAATCAATAATATCCACAAAAAAAGGCAGTTTTCCCCACCGCACAATTGATTGCTGAATCAATCGAATAAATTACAAAATTGTGGCAAAACCTCCCCCGTCTCTTATTTACTCGCTAGCGTCACCCGCAAATACTTGATCGGATTTTGGGCCACGCCCTTCTTCCTCACCTCTAGGTGAAGGTGGGGCCCGGTGGTTCTACCACTCATGCCTACTTCTCCGAGAACGGTCTTTTCCTCAACCTCATCTCCTTCATCGACATAAATCTTGCCCATATGGGCATAAAGCGAGGTTGTCCCGTCACCGTGGTCAAGCAGCACACTGCGGCCATAATTGTATCTGGAAATCGCGATCTCAATGACCTTACCCGACCTGATCGGATAGATGGGGGAACCCTTCGGGGCCGTAATATCGATACCGGGGTGTGCCGACCAATAGCCTTGAGAAATAGTCTTCATATCGGGCAGTAGTCTGCCCGGCCCGGCAACAGTCGTCTCGATCTCGACCGGCACCGTCGCTGGCTCCAAGGCCGACACGGGCGACTTACTCATAAAAGGATAAATACCGACGGCTAGTACAAAACTGGCCGCAGAAAGAAAGCCTCCGAAAGCCGTCTTGGCTTTTTTGGCTTCAAAAAGGGGACGAAGTAGTTTAGAGACCGGGTTGCTTAACCGGGTCTTGGGCAGCCATAAACTTATATTCATAATCACGGGTACCCCCGTGAGATTGTTTAGGCTGTCTTAGCTTAAAGAAAACCGGCTACGGTAAGTTCTCTAAGTAGGAAGTCAGCCTAATAAAAAAGCCTGTCTAGGTTAATAGTGATTATCCTGACAGACCGCGTAAATCATAGCATTCTACCATCTAAAAGTCAAGTCATGCTAAGATCAATTTATTATGCTCAAATCTAGCCTCATCGAGGGCAAAAATGTCCTGCTCCGGGCCGATCTCGACGTGTCGGTGAGGGAGGGGAGGGTTGAAAACGACTACCGCCTCCAAGCTCTATTACCTACGCTCAAACTGTGCCTGGAAAATGCCAGGAGTACCCTCGTAATCGGCCACCTTGGCCGACCTGAGGCTAAATCGGCCGAATTTGGCCTAAATCCCGTTAGAGAGTGTCTAGAAAACGCGCTTCATCGCTCTATTCACTTCATTTCTTCGGGTTTTTCTCCAGGGGAGTGGGCAAGGGGAGAGTTTCCCCTGGCGATGTTTGACAACCTTCGCTTTCACCCCGGCGAATTAACTAACGATAGGGCATTTGCCAAACAATTGTCAGCCGGTAGTGATATTTATATCTATGAGGCCTTTGCAGCCCACAACGAGGCCGCCAGTCTCCAAAGAATACCCGAAATTATCCCCACCTACACCGGCCTCCAATTTGATCGGGAAGTAGATCAGCTGGGGAAAATCGTGAAAAGTCCTGATAGACCAAGTCTTTTAATCATTTCTGGAGCCAAGGATGACAAGAGGAAATATGTGGATAACCTTGTGGACAAATTCGATGAGATATTGATTGGTGGTAAATTCGCTAGTGGTCTGACGCCTGACGGTTTGGACATTAATGACACCACCATCGCTCTCTTCTGTGAAAAAATTATGTTAGCCAAGTCAGTCGTCATCAACGGTCCCCTGGGAAAATTCGAAGATGGCATTCATACTGCCGGCACCAAAGCCATATTCGAAGCCGCCAAGCTCTCCCTCGCCCGGGTCATTATCGGTGGTGGCGACACCTTGGCCGCCATCCCCGCCCTCGGTTTTTCCTA
>CAYGRQ010000022.1:3695-9877 GCA_964352325.1 uncultured Pseudomonadales bacterium | reverse complement strand
CAAGCCGTTTTCACTCCGCCTCTGGCGGAGAAAGGAGATCTCCAATGCGTACTCGTGATTACTTCGCAATTGCAGGAATAGTCCTGCTCGTCCTGGTTCTCTGGAACTACGGCCCCGCGGCCCTGCAGGCCGGTGGCCGATTCCTGGTTGGCGGCTGGGCGGCCGCAACCAACCCCGAAGTCGCCGCAGAGGTCGAATCGCCCGTGGCGGCAACCCCCGCTTCCGTGGCCGACGACGCCCCCGAAGTCGAAGTCGTCCCTGACGAAATTTTCGCCCCGGGCTCAACCTACTCGGAAACGCCGCTGGGCGAAAATATCTGGGGCAACGGCCCCAAGATGGACTGGAAGGCCGTATCCGACCCGGCCGAGCCGAACACCTACATCGTGGTCCACGGCGACCTGCGCGCGCGCCGTGAATCGGCCATCGCCGTTTTTTCGACGGTCAAGGCCGCCCGCACCTTCCTGCGCGACGCAACCTGGGTCGTCCAGTATGTCTCCATCACCGGAGACGGCACCCTGGTCGACTATCTGACCACGCTGAACGCCCGCCTCGGCGGAACGTACACCGTTGTCCTGAAGCCCCCCGTGCCCTAAGAAGCATCTCTCCGGTTGCCCCCCGACCCCTAAAGTCGGGGGGCAATACCCCTTAGTTCTTAAGCAATTGAGACCTTAGGGGTGTTTTTGTTTAAACACTCTATCTTATGAAAATCAAACCCGACCTTATCAGTCGTTTCAACACCGACCAGACAGTCCTTGTTGTCTCCACCTATCCCCGTCACGGCCACACCTACGACCCAAAGGCGCTCGCTGTCGCACCATTCACCAAAAACAAAATTAACGCCATCGCCAAACACGCCCAGAGCAAAAGCGAGGCGGTCAAATTCGTCATCCTCGCCGATACTATCGAGGGGGAATCCGCCTATGTTGAAGATGGCCACCTCATTCTCCGCTGCTGGACCAGAAACCTTCTTTCCGTCTACCTCACCATCCAAAAAGCAGTGAACTTATTTCCCCAAGCCAAGACCCTCGTTATCGAGCATGAGTTTGGTATTTTTGGTCTCAAACACCAAATCACCGCCCAGTTTCCCCTCTTTCTTCTTCTCAATCGCCTCCTGGGCAAAAATATCGTTTTAGTCCTTCATCAAGTTATCTACGACCTCGGAGAGCTAAGCGGTCACTTACAGATCGACCCCCAAGGCCAAATTACCAAACTCTTTAACTGGTTGATCAAGTTGAACTATCGCCTCTTTGGTTTACTGGCCGATAAGGTTATTGTTTTTGACTCCTCACTTAAGGACAAGCTAAGTCAATTGGTCAAGCCGGAAAAAATCAGCGCCATTCCTCTACCAAACTCCGGCCGCACTGCCGCCTCCCACAAAAAGCAAAATCAAATCAAGAAACAGCTCGGCCTCGACCCCAAAACCTTCTACCTCGTCTTCGCCGGCTACATCACTTGGTACAAAGGCGCCGACTGGCTGGTAAAAACTTTCAAGCACATCAAAAAACAAATTAAAGGTCGCCCTGTCAAACTTATTCTCGCTGGCGGCCAAAGCAGCTCACTTGAAATCGACACCAAATATATGAACTGGTACAACCACCTGCTCCGAACCATTAGCAATGATAAGGACATCGAAATTACCGGCGTCTTATCCGAAAAAGAGCTCCCCAAATATATTGCCGCCGCCGATCTTCTTGTCCTGCCCTACCGCCTGATGATGTCCGCCAGCGGCCCTTTCACTCTGGCCCAAACCGCCGGCACACCGGTCATCGTCAGCGACAAACTGAAACCGATGACCAAGTCGGAAGACATCAAAGCCGCCCTCAAAAATAACGGTCTTACTCCCGCCGATTTTGTCTTTGCCATGACCCCCAACGGCCTTTTGGACAAAATCAACCGCGCCCGCTCAAACCCCGCCTACCTCAATGCTTTGACCAATTTAGTCAGACAGATCAAAACCTCGCGCACCTGCCAAAATCAGGCCGGAACCTATCTAAGCATCATCAAGGGATATGGAGCGAATGCTAAACTTGATCTGTGGCCAAAAACCTCACCCATCTCAAACACCGCCCCTTCTTTCGCCCGCTCCTAAACTGGTTATCCCACCACTGGCTTCTCTTTGTTCTGGTTGCCTTTTCTCTGGGCCTTAGTTTCCTCAACTATCAACCAGGCACCATTCTCACCGGCTGGGACAACCTTCACCCCGAATACAATTTTTCAGTTAACATCAAGCGCTCTCTTTTTGCCGTCTGGCAGGAGTATCAGTCCCTTGGTCTTTTGGGCGGCATGGCCCACGCCGCCGATTTACCCAGAATCTTGATTCTGGGAATCCTCCGAAGCCTCGGCGTAGGAGGACCGTATCTCCGCTATTTCTGGACTTTTTTGATGCTTACCATTGGACCAATTGGGGTTTATGTCTTTCTTAACCGCTTCTTCCTCAAACACAAATTTGACGCCAAAACCATTCACTTCGCCTCTTTCTTGGGCGGCCTTTTTTATCTACTGAATCTCTCCACCCTCCAACATTTTTTTACCCCCTTCGAGGCCTTCACCGCTTTTTATGGCTTTTTCCCCTGGCTTATTGTCAGCCTCTATTTCTTTCTCGAAAAACCATCTCCCCCCCGTTTTCTGCTTCTCTTCCTGACTAACCTTATCGCCTCCCCCTCCTTCTACACCGAAACTCTTTTTGTCGTTTACGGCCTCTGCGTCATCGTTATCCTCGCCGACAACATTTCCTCCGCCCTCGCCTCTCTGACCGCTATTGGTCTGGCCAACGCCTATTGGCTCCTGCCGGTCATCTTTTTTGTGGCCACCAGGGGCGGTGTCGGTCTCGCCGCCAAGATCAATATCATCGCCACCCCGGAAACCTACTACCGCAATCTTGCCTTTGGTAACCTCGCCAACCTGGCCCTCCTGCGCGGTTTCTGGTTTGATTTTCTTGACCTGGCCGGCGGCAACCGTTTTGATTTCCTACTGCTCACCTGGAAAAACCACCTGGCCAATCCCGTCACTCTCATCATTGGTTTTCTCGCCTTCGCTCTCGTCGTCACCGGCGCCGTTTATTCATTTTCAAAAAAACTCCCCGCCCGCCGGTCAATCTTAGGTATTACCCTGCTCTGTTTATTTTTCCTGATGGGCGGCGGTTTGCTTATCAATCAATCTCTTCCCCTCATCGGCGAACTCTTCCGCTCTCCCTTTACCAAATTCAGTACCGTTCTTTCCTTCGGTTACGCCGCCTTTTTTGCCATTGGCGCGATCTTCGTTCTCGATCTGTTTTCTTTTCTCCATTCCCGCCTGACCTATTATCTCACTCTCTTTACCGTCACCCTGGCTCTGGTTATCTTCATGACTCCCGCCTTTACCGGCGGTCTGATTTCTCCCACCATGCGTCTAAAGCTACCCGCTGAATATGGCCAGCTTTTCGACTTTTTCAAAAACCAGGATCCCGCCACTCGCATCGCCAACTTCCCCCAATATACTTTCTGGGGTTGGAACTATTATAGTTGGGGTTATCGCGGCTCCGGCTTTCTTTGGTACGGCATCCGCCAACCAATCCTCGACCGCGCTTTTGATGTTTGGGAGAGGTCAGGTGAAAAGTACTACCAGGAGATCAGCACCGCCCTCTTCTCCGAAGACCGGGCGGAATTTGAGAGATTGATCGACAAGTACGCCGTTAACTGGATTTTGGTCGACAAAAACGTCATCGCCCCGAACGCCAACCAGGACCTCGGTAACGAAAAACTGCTCGCCGTTTTAACCACTTCCCCAAAGTTCACCCTCGCCGAAAATATCAATAACAAAATCCTAATCTATAAGACCGACATCGACCGCAAGGTAAAGAATTTCCTCTCGACTAGCGGACCGGCAGAACCGCTATCTCAACCATTTGCCGATCTATCTCTCCGCCCCCTTGCCCTCCATAGCCTTGGCGAAGGAGGGTTCGCCCAAATCACCAACGACACTGTTACTCTCACCGCCAAAGGTGAAGGTGCTCTCTATCTTCCCTCCTATACCCAAACCGAAAATCTCATTCCTACGACCGTTGCCTATCGCAAGACGCCAACTGGCCTCCAGCTAAAATTCACGCCCCGCCTTCCCGAAATTAAAGTCGACCGAAAGATCGTTAGTCCCACCGCCACCCCTATTTTCCTCGACTTTGCTCTGCCGGAAAATAGCTCCGGCCTCATCCTAGGGTTAAACGACCAATATTTAGAGGTCCAATTGCCCGACGAGCTGTCCATCCAAAGCTCCTTCTATCCCCTCACCAATCTCTATCTCCCCAGTCGTGAGACTTCCCGGGTTTCTCTCTACGCCAATGTTCCCGCCTACAAACTAGACCTGACCACCCCGCTTAGCGGGGCAACCCTCGCTCAATGCTATACCGATAAACCCAACCGCAAAATTGAAAAAATTGTCGCCGCTAAAACCATCTCCCTCTTTGGCACCGACCTCGTCGGTTGTCTTTCCGCCCCCATCCCCATGGCGGGAGTTGACCAATTAATCTCCCTCGAATTCACCTATCACAGTGCCACCGGCACTCCGGCCAATGCCAACATTACCAACGCCACCTATGGTGGAACCAATTCTCCCCAACCCCTTTTGGCCAAGAAAAGTCCTACTTTTACCCGCCTCTTTGCCAAACCCCTGCAGGGCCAGGCCCTGCAGGCCAACCTAATCCTGGAGGCCAACGAATCCAAATCCACCCAAGAAGTCATCTACCAAAATGTCTCGATTAGCTACTTGCCCCTCCTTGGCGAAACCGGTTTTATCCCCAACCCCATTCCGCCCATGCAGGTTCCGAACCTGCAAGCACGACAGGTTCGGAACCTGAGCATTTCTATTCCCCTTCTTGATACTCCCTATACCGTGGCCGCCACGGCTGAAAATCTGAACTCCGAGGCCAGAAACTGCGACAACTTTAACCAGGGAGATTTCTCCAGAAGCATCACTGCTGACGGCTTTCTGTACTCCGCCAAAAACGCCAATTCCTGTGACCAGCTCAATCTCAAACACCTGGCTCACCAGACCAACTACGCTATCATCATCGACGCCCAGAATCAAAGGGGTCTGTTTCCTACCGTTTGCCTGGAAAATCACGCTACCCGCCGCTGCGACGTTTTTGAACGATTGGTTAACGGTCAACAAATCATCCTCCAGCCCATTGCCAACAGCAATGAGCTGCCGGGTTACACCCTCCACCTCTTCAATCAGTCCTTTGGCAACCGGCCCACCGAAAATTTAATCAAATCAATTTCTGTCGTTCCTTTTCCCTTAAGTTTCCTCAAAAAAATAAGTTTCTCTTCAGCAAGTGACTCCTCGGGGGTAGCCGGAACGGATTCCCGCGAGGTGGCACGAATAACCAACTCTACCCACCCCGCCGAATTCCTCTACACAGCGAATATCTCCTGGGATGGTGGCCGCAGCGAAGCGAAGGACTCCTCCCAGGTGATATCGCTCTACCAAACCTACTCTCCCTACTGGAAAGCCCTCCTCGTATCCGAGGAAGACCTCAAACTGCCCACTTGGCTGCTTATCGCCAAACTCCCCTTCTTATACCTCAACAAACCCGTCATCCTCGCGAACGCGGGGATCTATACAGAATGGTACAACTCCTGGGAACTACCCGCCGGAGAAAACCGCCTCGTTATTTTCTATCTTCCCCAGTATCTGGAATTTCTCGGTTTTCTTCTCCTACTGACCCCTTTTCTGGCCGTCCCCGTTTATATACTATTCATCCGCAAAAAAGCTCCGCCGAAGAAGTAGGGCCGCTTTTCAATTCCTTCCCCCCAACCCGATTTTTACGAAATTTACCTATTCAAATTGACCCTATACATCAAGAAATCCCCAGTGTGACGAGTGGAGAGCCTGCCCGACGCTCCACCCGTCATACCAGGGACTATTTTCCTTGACAGGTCATTTTAGGGGTGTTATTTTAAAGGTGAATTCGTTCCACCTGTCCTGGAACGAACTCAATAATTAAAAGAGCTTCGCTAGCACGAGATGGCTACGGTGGTGAAGCTCTTTTTGTGGTTTAAGAGAAATCTGATCAGGATTTTCATCTGCCCTCAATATATCATTTCTTGTCAAATTTTACAACCCATAACGATTCCATATCCCAAAAATAACTAACCCCGTAGTAATTTCAGTGCCACTTTCAAGCCCAAAAACACGCAAAAAGGATAACT
>CAYGRQ010000022.1:0-3595 GCA_964352325.1 uncultured Pseudomonadales bacterium | reverse complement strand
CCCGTAGTAATTTCAGTGCCACTTTCAAGCCCAAAAACACGCAAAAAGGATAACTCATGTCGTCTGTGGACAACTATTCTATAGGTTGATCCTGTACAATCATTGGTATGAAATCCTCGGTTCTTTTTATGTGCAATTCCTGCGGCAACGAGTTCCCCAAGTGGTCGGGCCAATGCTCCATCTGCCACGAATGGAACACTCTCGTCGAAGTCACTAACTTTACCAAGCCGGGCAAAGCGAGATCCCGCTCAGCGGGACCAATTTCTGCCCCCCTCACCCCCAAACAAGCCATCAAAAACGAGGGTAGCCTTGTCCTTCCAACCCACATTGAAGAGTTTGACCGGGTTCTTGGTACCGGCCTCACTCCGGGCGGCGTTTATCTCATCGCCGGCCAGCCGGGTATCGGCAAGTCAACCCTGCTCACCCAACTCGCCATCAGCCTCCCCTCGCCCCTGCTCTACATCTGTTCCGAAGAAAACATCGGCCAAGTCGCCACCCGCATCACCCGCCTGACCAAAAAAGACACGCCTCACATTCAACTTCTCAATACCTCTTCTCTTGAAGAAATTCTTGGTAACACCAGTCGTCTCAAACCCAAACTGGTCATCGTCGACTCGATTCAATCCATTGCGACCGAGAACAATCCCACCACCGCCGGTTCGCCCTCCCAAATCCGTGATTGCGCCAGCCTGCTCATCCGAACCGCCAAGGAAACCAATACCCCCGTCATTATTGTCGGCCACGTTACCAAAGAAGGCACCATCGCCGGGCCCAAGCTGCTCGAACACATGGTCGACACCGTCCTCGAACTGACCGGTGACCGGCAGCACGAACTGCGGCTTTTGCGGGGCGTCAAAAACCGTTTCGGCCCAACCGATGAAACCGGTATTTTCCGGATGACCGGTAATGGCCTTGAAGAAGTTAGCGACCCGTCTAAATTCCTGCTTGAGGGCCGCCTCAAGGGCACCCCCGGTTCCATCCTTGCCCTGGTCATGGAAGGTACTCGCCCCATGACTGCCGAAATTCAGGCCTTGGTCGTCGAAAGCGCCATCCCCATCCCCCGCCGCGTTGCCAAAGGCATCAACACCAACCGACTTCAGCTCATCTGTGCCATCCTCACCAAACACCTCAAACTACCTCTGGGCACCAAGGATGTTTTCGTCAATATTACCGGCGGTCTGACCGTCAACGAACCCGGGGTCGACCTGGCCATCGCTTTGGCCATTATTAGTTCGGTCAAAAACAAAGCCCTCCCCGACAGCTCTATCTGCTTTGGCGAGCTGGGACTCCTGGGCGAGATCCGCTCGGTCGCCTTTGGCGATAGACGCCTCAAAGAAGCCAAGAAACTCGGTTACAAACATATTTATAGTCCCTCCACTCACCCCCACATTCAAGGTATAGTATCTAGTAGATAGTATTTAGTATCTAGCTTGGATAAAATCAAAAGTTTTACTGATTTAATTGCCTGGCAAAAGGGTCACCTGTTAGTAGTCGAGATCTACAAAACCTTAGAGAGATTCCCAAACATCGAAAAATTTGCCCTGTCAGATCAGATGAGACGCTCAAGTGTCTCGATAACAAGCAACATTGCTGAGGGATTTAGCAGAAATAGTCAAAAAGAAAAAATACAATTCTTCTATCTTAGCCTTGGATCCCTAACAGAACTCCAAAATCAATTGCTCGTATCTAGGGATGTGGGATATTTAGAAAAAACAAAATTCAAAGAAATCGCCGAACAGTCTGTCGAGGTTGCCAAAATCATTCGAGGATTAATAAAAAGCTTAACGAACAAAGAGGCTAAATACTAAATACTAGCAACTAGATACTAGTTTTTATTTCTCCTTCATCGATTCGAGGTACTTGCGGAACTCCTCGCGGACTTTCTTCCAGTCGCCCTTCGCCTCCTCGATTTCCGAAAAGATTAACTCGACGTCGACTAATATCTGGTCTTCCTTCACTATCATCTTTGTTTTTGCCATATTATCTATATTCTACAGGTACTTCTGTTAATACAACCCCGAGGCTCATCCGTCGACTCTTGGCGTCCAGCATCTCGACGTAGACATCGACCGTTTCGCCCATGGCAAACTCCTTGCCTTGCGGCTGTTTACTGACATGAATCAGGCCGTCGATGCCCTTGCCAAAATTGACAAAGACTCCATAAGGAGCGATCCGGACAACCTTGCCTTGATGCTTGGTACCAACGGCATACTTGACCTCAATGTCGCTCCAGGGATCGCCCGAGAGTTGTTTGATCGAAAGGTTAAGTTTACCCGCCTCTTTTTCGATGCCGATCACCATCACCTCGACTTCCTGACCAACTTTGAACATCGTATTGGGATCGTCGACTTTCTCCCAGGAAATCTCACTGATATGGACCAATCCCTCAATTTTTGCAGCGGTATCAGCGGGTTTACCCTTCACCGGCACGTTGACGGTCACAAAAACGCCAAAGGGCATAATTCCGGAGACGGTCCCGACCAGTTTTGTTCCGGCAACGACATCGGCCAGGGCCTCATCCTTTTTAGCCAAACCCACCGCGTCGGAAACCAGTTTTTCAGAAAAGATTAACCGGTTCTGGACCTTGTCAACCTCGATCACCTTGGCTTTGAAGACCTTATTCAAAAGCTCATCCATATTCCCCAGATGTTTCTCCCCGAATTGGGAAGCGGGCACGAAGCCACGGATTTCGCCAATCTTGACGACCATGCCGCCCTTATTGACCTCCAGGCCAGTAACCTCAACTTCTTTATCTTCTTCCATCCATTTCTTAAAGACTGACCACCGGCCTTCCTCCACCGCCTTCCGCAATGACAAAAGAATTTGTCCCTGATCGTTTTCGGGGTGCTTGACAAAAACGGAAATTTTATCCCCCACCTTAAGCGTTTCGATAATGTCGACAGCCTCTTTTGCCTCCGCGTCAGCCACCATTCCTTCGGTTTTGGCCCCGATGTCAACCAGGACCATCTTCCGAGAGACAAAAGTAACGCTTCCTTCCACCTGCTGACCGCGCTTAGGGGTCACCAAAGCGGCTCCCGCTTTCGCCATCAGTTTATCCATTAAGGATTCGACCTTAACTTCCTTCACCTCAACCTTTTTGGGGGTAACCTTTTTAGTTGCTTTCTTTGTCGCCATTAATCATAAATTCCTTTCTTGTCCATTCGGACAGCGCCTATTTTATCACAAATCCTATTTAGCTTCACTTTTGCATGAAACGGAGCGGTAACGGTCTTTTGGTCGGACTTAACTAGTTCAACTCTGGCAATGGTGGAACACAAAACTTAATTTACCAGCCAGAAATATTAAACAGTCATATCAACCATCAATAGACTCCATCAGTTCCTTTTTCAATCTCCTAATATATTTTTCAAACCTTTCTTTTTCTTTAGGTCTCTCGTTCTTAAAACCTATCTGGTTACGATGCTCGATAAAGTCTAAATACAGTTCCTCACTATCTTCATGAAACACGTAAAAATATACTAGTCTGAAACCTCCGCTTTTCCCCTTGTTGGCCAAAATGTTTGGCATTCCCGCTACCCATATTTCAAACTTATTATGAAGAGACCTAAAAGCCAGGTGATTTCTAGGAGTCTGT
>CAYGRQ010000021.1:0-10011 GCA_964352325.1 uncultured Pseudomonadales bacterium | reverse complement strand
ATGGCAACCAGAATTGACGAAATCTTAACGGAGCGACGACGGAAGATTGAAGAGCTAACTCGCTTGGGTATTGATTTGTATCCGGCCAGGAGCCAGAAAGACACCAGTAATGGTGAGGTGGTGGCCAATTTTGGCAAGTATGAGGGGAAAAACCTAAATCTAACGGGGCGGATTATCAGTTGGCGAGAACATGGCAAACTTACTTTTGGTCATCTTTATGATCAGTCGGGAAAAATTCAGTTATTTGTCCGCGCCGACGCGATTGAGCCAACGAGCAAAGAGAAACAGGTTTTGGGATTTAGCGATCTGAAACTGCTGGATGTCGGGGATTTCATTCAAGTTAGGGGTGAGATAGTAAAGACGAAAACCGGTGAGGTTTCGGTGTTGGTCGCAACAATCAAACTGCTGACCAAGTCCCTGCGGCCTCTCCCGGAAAAATGGGTGGGCATAAAGGATCCGGAAACGGCGTTTCGGAAACGGTATCTCGATCTCTTGATGAGCCCGGATAAAAAGGAAAGGTTTATGCGAAAAGCCAGGTTTTGGGAGGCGAATCGAAAATTCATGAAGGACCATGGGTTTATCGAAGTCGAAACGCCGGTGTTGGAAACGACGGTGGGGGGGGCGGACGCGCGGCCTTTTGTGACTCATATGAACGCCTTGGACCAGGATTTCTTTTTGCGGATCTCGACCGAGCTTTTTGAGAAGAGACTGTTGGCGGCAGGTTTTGAAAAAATATACACCTTGGGTCCGAATTTTCGAAACGAAGGCATGGATGACGAGCATCTGCCGGAATTCTACCAACTGGAATGGTACTGGGCTTACGCCGATTACCGCGATGGCATGAAGTTTGTCAAAGAAATGTATCGGTACATTGCGAAAGAGGTTTACGGGCGGACGAAGTTTACCAGCCGGGGGATGACTTATGATCTGGCGGACGAATGGGAAGAAATCGACTACGCCAAGGTAATTAGGGAAAAGTTGGGCGTCGATGTCTTTACTTCAACCGATGGTGCGATGCTGAAAGTAGTCAAAGCGAAGGGTCTAAAATTGGCAGGGGATATTAATCGGGCCAGATTGATTGATAATCTGTGGAAACTGGTGCGCAAGGAAATTGCCGGACCAGCGTTTTTGATTAACGAACCGAAATTTATGTCACCGCTGGCCAAGAGCAAACCGGAGAACCCAGAATTGACCGAGAGATTCCACGTCATTATTGCCGGATCGGAGCTGGGGAACGGCTATTCGGAACTTAATAACCCGGTCGATCAGAGGGAGCGTTTTGAGGCACAACAGAAGGCTCGGGAAGAGGGGGATGAAGAGGCGCAGATGATGGACCCCGACTTTGTCGAGATGCTGGAATACGGCATGCCGCCAACTTGCGGCTGGGGCCACTCGGAGAGATTGTTCTGGTTTTTGGAAGATGTTAGTGCGCGCGAGGGAACGCTTTTCCCTCCACTAAGAAAACTAGTTTAGGGCCCGCACTCGGTTTTTACTTTCTCGGTCAGGACTTGGCAAAAGGCTTTGCCAGCCTCCCTTTTGGCGGCGTCAATTTGATCCTCGGCTATTTCACCGGCTTTCTTTTTGACGTCCTCGATGACGGTATTGACGACGTTGGAAACGGCGTTGTTGGTGGCGGCGCCACTGATCTGGCCATCGGCGTCGGCGGTAGGCAGGGGGATTTGGAAGTTGTCAGGGAGAAAATCGTTGATGGTCTTGATGGCGGGGTGGATGATTTGCGCCCCTAGAGCCTCCGGTTTGATGATCGACTCGAGAACGGGTTTGAAACGGGGATAGAGTTTGTAGACCCCAAAAACAGCGGCCAAAAGCAGAGCAAGGCGGGCAATTGAGGCGAACATAATGTCAGTATAAGATGGATTCAGATGAAATACATCTTTGTTTCCGGCGGGGTCGTCAGTGGCTTGGGCAAGGGAATAACTTCAGCGGCAATCGGGACGATTCGGCCGCAGGAGCACGGCGAGGTGTTTGTAACGGAGGACGGACTGGAAACCGATCAGGACTTGGGCAACGAGGACGTCGAAGCAATTCCTCATGTGACCGATGAAATTATCGGACGAATTGAAAAGGCGGGCCGGGTGAACGGGGCGCAGGTAGTGATTGTCGAGTTGGGCGGGACGGTAGGAGAATACCAGAACAGTTTGTTTTTTGAAGCCAGCCGAATTTTACGTTTGCGTCAGCCCAAGGACGTAATTCAGGTTCATGTAACTTATTTACCGTTGCTGGCCAATGTCGGTGAATTAAAAAGTAAGCCGGCGCAACAATCGGTAAAGCTCCTGAACGCGATGGGGATTCAGCCTGACTTTTTGGTGGCCAGAAGTGGAAAAATGATCGATGCCAAAAGACGGGAGAAGCTGGCGGTGTTTTGTAATCTCTCTGATGAAGATATTATCGCGGCGCCAGATTTACCCAGTATCTATCAGGTGCCCTTGTATCTAAATGACCAGAAGTTTGGTGAGAAATTAATGAAGAAACTTTCCTTGAGAAAGAAGACGGAGACTGTCGGCCTGCGTCGGTGGAGGGCGTTTGAAGCGGCGCGGAACGCGGCCGGAAAGAAGGTCAAAATTGCCATGGTGGGCAAGTATTTCGCAACGGGTGACTATAAACTGGCGGACTCCTATGTGTCGGTAATTGAAGCGATTAAACAGGCCGCTTGGCTGCAGGGTGTGACCCCGCAGCTTACTTGGGTCGATTCGGCCGAGTACGAGGAAGGGAAAATAAACTTGTCCGGGTTTGACGGCATCATCGTTCCCCAGGGTTGGGGGAAGCGATTTGTTTCGGGATGCAGATGGCGGTGATTGAGTACGCCAGAAATGTTTTGAAGATGAGGGGAGCGAATACGACCGAGGCGGATCCGAAAACAAAATATCCGGTGATCCACGTCATGCCAGCGCAGGTAGAATATTTGGCCAAGAAACAATATGGCGGGACAATCCGGTGGGCCTTGCTAACGTGATTTATGAACGACATCGGCACCGCTATGAATTCAATAACGAGTATCGGGAAAAGTTTGAAACGGCCGGGCTGGTCATTTCGGGGACATCACCAGACGGCGCGTTGGTGGAGGCGATTGAACTGCCTAATCACCCTTTTTTCATCGGGACGCAGTTTCATCCGGAATATATCGCCCGGCCGCTGACCCCCCACCCGATTTTTATGGCCTTCATTAAGGCAGTGACGAGGACTAGCAAGTTCTAAAACGAGACCTTTCCCGTCGTGCCGAGGCGGAAGTTGGTCAGGTCCAGCCGGGGGAGACGAAAATGAGCAGTGAAAAAGCCGTTCTTGTTTTCACTTTCCGGGGAAAGATAAATGATTTCTGAATCAGCAGTGAAACCAGTCTTTAGGGAAAGATGCGCTTTTTGTTCCGGCTTTAATTTGTAAAAGTCCTCCTCAGGAAGGACAATTTCGAAGGCGGCGGCATCGAGAGGAGCGAGAATGATCGGAAAACCGGAAGGGGTAATGTTGATTCCGGGAATGAGACCTTCGGTAGAAACGATGACAGCGTCGGCGGGTGAGTAGAGAGTCAGGCTATCCAACTGGAGCTTCGACTTTTCGACGGCTTTGACGGAGACATCGAGTTTGCTTTGGGCGATTTCTTTTTCACCCTTTTCATCTTCGTTTCTGCCTTCCGGCAGTTTGCGGCTCAACTTGTCAAACTCAGCCCGGACACGGCGGAAGTCGGCCAGTTCGATATCGAGCTGGGCCTGGATAGGGCGGGGATCGAGGGCGGCAAGAGGGGCGTCCTTTTTAACAATTAGACCGGGATAGCACTTTAGCCAAGAGAGGCGGCCGCTTTCGGGGAAACGGAGGGATATAAGATCGGCGGTAACGTGGCCGGAGTACTCGGGCATTAAATTCGATTGTATACTAACGGCAATGATTGGGATATTTGATTCCGGATCCGGCGGTTTGGGGGTACGGCCTTTTGATTTGGTAGAAATGGTTGGACCGACAGTGAAGGCGTTGCGCAATGAGAAAAGAAAAATTCTTTTGGTAGCAACGCCAGCAACGGTCTCTTCGGGCATATACCGGCAGGGTTTTGCGGTGGTTGATAAGAAGATTGGGGAGGTGGCAATACCGGATTTGGCGGGCATGATTGAATTTGGTGCGAGTGAAAGAGAGATGACGAAAGTAATCCGAAAGGCCATTGGAGAAGAGAAGAGTTTTGGGGTTTTGTTGTTGGGGCGCACCCACTATCCTTTGATAAAAAATATTTTTGAAAAGGGACTGCAAAAATTGAAGGTCAAGGCGGAAATTATCGATCCGGCGGGGTTTGTCGCGGCGGAGGTGGTTAAAACAATGGCAGAGAGCGGCAACAGAAAAACGAAGTTTTTGATCACGAAAGAGTCCGAATTGTTCCGAAAGAGGGTTGGTGAAATGTTTGGAGAAAACGGCGTCGAGGTTGAGGTGCTTTAGCTGGTGGTAAAATTAGCCCATGAACGAACCGAAAGTGGGAATTAAATTTAATCCGGCCGAGATAGAGAAAAAGTGGATTTCCACCTGGGAGGCGGAACGGACTTATGTGACCCCTGAACGAAGCGGGAAGCCAAAGTCGTATGTTTTGGGGATGTTCCCCTATCCTTCCGGTGAAGGTTTGCATACCGGCCATGGGCGGATTTTTACAGCAGTGGATGTGGTCGCGAGATACCAGCGGATGAAGGGCTACGATGTTCTATGTCCGATGGGTTGGGATGCCTTTGGCCTGCCGGCGGAAAATGCGGCCATCAAAGCCCGGAAAAATCCGGTCGATATGGTTCCCCACAATGAGGCGAATTTCAAGCGACAGATGATGATGTTGGGGTGGTCGTATGACTGGGAGCGGGCCTTCTCGACGGCCGACCCGGCCTACTACAAGTGGACGCAGTGGCTATTCCTAAAGCTTTATTCGATCAAAAATGATAAGGGCGAAAGGTTGGTCTACCGCAAAGAAGTACCGATTAACTGGTGTCCTTTTTGTAAGACGGGACTAGCTAATGAAGAAGTGCAAGCGGATGGAACACACGAAAGATGCGGGACGGTGGTGACGGAGAAATTACTGCCCCAATGGAACATGCGCATCACCGACTACGCTGACCGTTTGCTCGCCGATCTGGATTCAGAAAAGCTTGATTGGCCTAGAGGTATTTTGGAAATGCAGAAAAACTGGATTGGCAGGAAAGAGGGTTACAAAATTAAGTTTGGAGATATTGAGGTATTTACCACCCGGCCGGATACAGTGCGCGGGGCGACCTTTTTGGCAGTAGCGGGTAAGGAAAATAAGGATACGGGTAAGAAGGTAATTAATCCGGCGACCGGTAAAGAGATTCCAGTTTGGGAAGCTGACTATATCGTGGCTGATTATGGAACGGGAGCAATTATGGGAGTGCCGGCCCATGATGATCGTGATAAAGAATTTGCCAAAAAAATGGGATTGCCTTTTGGCTCGGGAGAATTGGGGAAGTTTGAGGCCGAAAAAAGTATTACCTATCATTTGCGTGATTGGGTGTTTAGCCGGCAGAGATATTGGGGTGAGCCGTTCCCGTTGGTCTATTGCGACAAGTGCGGTGATGAAAATGGGGTGGTGCCGTTGCCTGATGATCAACTACCATTAAAACTGCCGTACCTAGAATCATATGAACCGACCGAAACCGGTCAATCTCCACTTTCACGAATTAAAGAATGGGTTGAAACAACTTGTCCGGTTTGTGGCGGGCCAGCCAGACGGGAAACAGATACGATGCCAAACTGGGCGGGAAGCTGTTGGTACTTTCTTGCGTTTGCATTTTGGGGACAGGTGAAATTACCTGCAGGGCCTGGCCCTGCAGGTAAAATTGACCTGCAGGGCCAGGCCCTATCGGGTGAGCCATACGCGGGTTGGCTGCCGGTCGATTGGTACCTGGGCGGGGCGGAACACGCGGTCCTGCATCTGCTTTACGCCCGTTTTTGGACGAAAGCGTTTTATGATTTGGGGCTAGTTAAATTTAGCGAGCCATTCCTGCGCCTGCGGTCGGTGGGGATGGTCCTGGCCGCCGATGGCAAGAAGATGAGCAAGAGTTTGGGGAATGTGATTAACCCGGACGAGGTAGTGGCCGAGTTTGGCGCCGACGCGGTGCGGATCTATGAAATGTTCATGGGGCCTTGGGACCAGGCGATTGCCTGGAACAGCCGGTCGCTGATCGGTTGCCGGCGGTTTATCGAAAAAATTTGGGAGCTGGCGAGTCGGGATATGGCCAATAATTGGAGAGAATCTGACGGCAAACTGGCGGCGGAACTAAACAAGTTGATCAAAAAGGTGGGCGATGACATTGCCGCCTTGAAATTTAATACGGCGGTCGCCGCCCTAATGAAATTCACTAACACCTGGGTAGATGTCAAAACCGGTCTAAGCAAGGAAGACATGAAACGGTTGCTCCGGGTCTTGGCGCCTCTGGCGCCGTTTATGACCGAAGAACTTTGGCAAGTCTTGGGAGGATCGGGATCGATTCATCTGTCCGGTTGGCCTGAAGTCGGGAAAATAATGGCGGAGGAAATGACAGTGATAGTCCAAGTCAATGGAAAAATGCGGGGGAGTTTGGTTTTATCGGCCGAGGACGGCAGGGATGAAAAGACGGTGGCCGAAAGGGCGCTTCTCGACGAGAAGGTGGCGAAGTGGGTTGGTGGGGAATATAAGGTGGTGTTTGTGCCAGGTCGGCTGATCAATTTCGTGGTAGTATGAAACGCATGGCAACAAAAGAGGGTTGGAAGAACGTGATTCTGGTGGTGCTTTTGGTTGCAGCCGCTTTTTTGATCGGACGACTTTCGGCGCAGGTAGAATATCTGAAGGGTGGGGCGAATGTAGCCGCGGTGCCAACGGCCGCACCGCAGGCCCAGGCTTCGAAGATCGATGTTGCTGGTTTGAAAAAAATTGCCTCTGATGTGAAGTTGGATGTAAAAAAATTCGAGTCTTGTTTATCGAGCAATAAATACGAGAAGAAAGTTAAAGACGATTTGGCTTATGCCGGAACTATCGGAGTATCAGGCACCCCAACCTTTTTTATCAATGGGGTGATGTTGGTCGGGGCCCAGCCGCAGTCGGAGTTTGAGAAAGTAATCGATGCCGAGTTGAAGGATGGAAGTGGTGATAAAGTGTTGGGTTTGAAGTCTGGCGGTTATGTTCGGGGAAATAAGAATGCCAAGATTAAATTGGTTGAGTTTTCCGACTTTGAGTGTCCTTTCTGTACTAGAGCATATCCGATAGTTCAGGCAATTTTGGATAAGTATGGTGATAAGATCAGTTTGGAATATCGTCATAACCCGTTAAACTTCCATCCAAACGCCCAGAAGGCGGCGGAGGCCTCGGAATGCGCTGGTGAGCAAGGCAAGTTCTGGGAGATGCATGACGCGATCTTCAAGGTCCAAGGGTAAATTCCATCTTTAGATGGTAAAATATGGGGAATGAAAAAAGCCTTGGTGGTGCTATCTCTTTTGGCCTTGTCTCTGGTTTTCGGTTTCGTTCTTTTGGCGATGCCGGCCAGTCAGGTGGCGGGGGCAACGACATCAGTTGTTGCGCCCATTGGCGACACCAAATCAAGGATAGAGGTGGCGCTGGACCGGGAAATTGAGGGGCCGGTGTGGCTATCGCCATTGAAAGTGGGGATAAAAAATGCGGTCAGTCGGGGAGTTTCTGTCAATACGATTGTGTTGCTACTTCTTTTTCCGCTGACGGCGGCCTTGGTCGCTTTTAGCCGGCAGGTAATTGGGCTCAACGGTTTCGGCATCTTTATTCCGGCCCTCGTGTCGGTGGCTTTTCTTTCGACCGGCGTTTTGGCGGGTTTGGTAATTTTCTTGGCGATCGTGATCGCGGCAGTCTCGGCGAGATTTGCCTTGAGTAAGGTCAAGTTGCCTTATTTACCCAGAATGGCGGTTTTGATTTGGGTGATAGTCATGGCCGTGCTTATCCTTTTGCTTCTCTCGCCAGGTTTGTCAATCGAACGATTGGTGGGTTTGGGTATTTATCCGGTGCTTCTCTTTATCATGTTGGCAGAGAGTAATATCGAAGCTCAGATTACCCGCACTTGGCAGACGGCGGCCTTGATGACGGCGGAAACGATCGCAATCGCGATCGTGGCCTCTTTGGTGATGGGGACCGTAGAAGTTCAGGAATGGGTTCTATTGAATCCCGAGGTTGCCGTCCTCCTCATTTTGGTGGCTGATTGGGTAATCGGAAGTTACAAGGGGTTGCGTCTCTTGGAGGTTTGGCGGTTTAGGAAATTAATAAAAAGTTAAGACCTCACTCTGTCGAAGAAATACTTATTTATATGGCGAAGCTACGAGATATTTTGGGGATTAATGCCAGGTCGGCGGATTACTTGCGTCAGAACTCGAAAAGAGCCAGAAAAAGGGCGGATAACAAACTTTTGACGAAACGCCTCTTGCGACTGGCGCAGATTCCCCATCCGAGGCTTCTTTCCCGACTAAAAAATAGGAAGGCCGTAGAGAAATTCAATTGGCCATCCTTGGAGGGTGGTTTTGTGATAAAACCGGTGCAGGGTTTTGGTGGGCGGGGGGTGTTGGTTGTCAAAAAGAAGTTACCCGATGGAGAAAAGTGGGTCGCGGTTGATGGCAAGATGATAAGCGGGGCAGATTTTAAATTCCATTCGCTGGATATAATCGAGGGACGATACAGCAGAAACGGTTTGTCCGACGCGGCGATGGTTGAGGAAAGAGTGAAGATACACCCTAAGTTCAGAAAGCTGGCGATAGGAGGATCGCCGGATGTTCGAGTGATTGTTTACAACAAGGTGCCGGTGATGGCGATGCTTCGGCTTCCCACGGAGGAGTCCGGGGGAAAGGCTAACTTACACCAAGGAGCGATCGGTTTGGGTATAGATATGGCGACGGGAATTACAACCCATGGGGTTTACAAAGACGAACCGATCCGCTATTTTCCTGATACCGACAAGAAGGTAAACGGTATCGCGATCCCTTTTTGGAATGACATTCTGAAACTGGCGGTCCAGACCCAAATCGTTTCTAAATTAAATTACCTTTCGGTGGACTTTTTGCTGGATTCGGAAAAGGGGCCACTGGTTCTCGAACTAAATGATCAACCGGGTTTATCGATCCAGATCGCCAACCGGATTGGTTTGAAGCGCCGCCTGGAACAGGTGGAGGGCCTGGAGGTGGAGTCGGTGGAGAAAGGGATGAGGATCGCTAAAACACTTTTTGCCAGTCAATTCGCCAGTCGGGTGAGGCTGGCCACGGTGGAGAAAAAATTGGTTGGTGTATTTGAAACGATCAGGATCCGGATCGGAAAAAAGAAGAGAGTAAGCGTGCCGGCAAAGATAGATACCGGGGCGTTATCGACCAGCATCGATGAGAGACTGGCGAATGAATTGGGCCTTCTGGTAAAAGAAAACATTCTGCTTCAAAAAAAGTTTAAGAGTTCTCTGGGGGAACAGGAGCGGCCGGTAATCCGATTTGTTTTCTGGCTCAAGGGGAAAAGGATTGTCTCCCGGGCAAGTATCACTCATAGGAAAGAGCTGCGCCGGATGGTAATTATCGGTCGGCGCGATCTGAAGGAGTTTCTGGTGGACGCCGCGGATGTCAGCGAAAAATAGGATAAGATATGACAGTGGAACAAGTTGGAGACAAATTGGAACCAGCGGTTGTAGAAGAGGAACCCAAGAATGAAGAAGATTGGAAAAAAGTATTTTGGTCTGATGAAGACGCGCGCTTAGTGGGAGACTTCTTGCGGGGAGGGATAGTTGCGGTTGATGAGAGCGCGGAGGTTTTTTCCAGATTGGCTGAAAGTACTGATTTGATAAAAGAAAAAGAGGTGAGAAACAGACAGAAGAAAGAGTTGCGAAAAATAGCCGAAGGAAAATTGGGGGTCCTGGGCGAGAACAAAGAAAAAGAAAATGCTATGGAAAAGGGGGACGAAATCGAAAGTAGGGATGAATACGAAAGCGTGAATCGTCTAATGGGAAGAACGATTATGAGAGTAGCGGTGGGAAGTTTGGTGAAGAGATCGGAAGA
>CAYGRQ010000020.1:0-10039 GCA_964352325.1 uncultured Pseudomonadales bacterium | reverse complement strand
GGGAAAAGATAACTAATGGTTTGAAGAGAGGGTCTTGGATAATTTTTTTCCGGGAGGAGACCAAGAGGGAAAGAAATAATAGAGCCGAAAGGAGGTCGAGCAGTTGAATCCGGTGGACGCTGCCAAAAGGAGTGAGAGAAAGCAATTGACCAAAAGGCCAGACCAGAATGGAGGTGATGAGGAGGAGGTTAATCATGGGAAATAAAAAAATGATTTGGCGATAATTTCTTTGGGCCTTTGCGAGAAGTAAGGGTCGCGATAATAGCCACATTGGTAGTAGCAGGTGACGCTGATAATTGTTGGTTTTTGGTAGTCTATTTTGGTGACAAAGTTATCCAAATAACGACCAGGGTCATTGTTGCCAAAATAAGCGAGTTGGAAAGCGCCGATCTGACGGCGGTCAATCTCACTTCTCAACTCAACCAGTCCTTGGCCCCAATCAAAATCGGAGTCGGTAAAAATCCGGTAAGGTTCCCTCGCCAGCTCATTAGCATAAGTAAGTGGCTGAGGCATAACCCGCCAGAACCCTGCCATCTGCCAGATGATTAGGAGGGTAAAAACAATCCAGTTGAGCATTGATTTGGGTTGGACTTTGGCGGCGAGGAGAACGAGAACAATTTCAGCCGGGAGAAGATGACGCATATCGAAATTGAGCGGTTTGAAATGCCGATAGCGAGAGTGAGGAGAAAAATTAAAATTAAGTGTTTCCTGTTTTTGCCTTTGACCAAGCCCCAACCGGCAAGAAGTAAAAGCGGCAAACTGGTCTTTAGAAAAATAACGGCTAGTGTTTTTAGCCAGGGAGATTTTTGGTAGAGAACTTCATTAAAAAAAATGGGTTGACCTCTCTGGGCAAAGAGAATGTTTTCCTTGAGGGCACGAAGATAGCCCCCAAAATGGAAATCGTAGGTGGTCAAAATGATAACGAGAGTAATTAAGGTTAGATAAATGAGCCGGCTTTTGCCAAGACGGGGAAGTTTGATTAATAAAACCGGTAATAACAGGGCCAGAGTAGCTACTTTCAAAGAAACAGCCAAGGCAAAAACAAAGGAAAGGAGGAGGAATTGGCGCTTGGTTTTCCAGTAGCCCTTTAAGATAAGAAGGGCGGCGGGTACGGAAATAAGGGCGGACAAGGCATCGGTAGTGAAGTAGTGGCTGTGCGCGATAAGGTTTGGTTCATAGACGAAAAGAACGCTGGCTAGGAGACCGGCAAAAAGCGAATGGCTAAATAATGGCCAAAGAAGAAAGCAAAGCGCAATTCCGGTGAGAATGACGACAACGGCTCGATAGGGAAAGAGCGTCAGCGACTGGCCGATCACCGTCTCAATTTTTTGACCAAAAAAATAGACAGTCCGACGAAGAAGCGGGGGTTCAATCGGATCGAAGTCATAATCTCCCTTCTGGTACTGGATGGCGGCCTTCAAGTGGATGGGTTCGTCAAAGGTGGGCGATTCCAAGACGGAAAGCCGAAATCCCAGCATCAGCCAGAGATAGAGAAAGAGAAAGATGAAAAGGTGACGATATTTCATAGTTTAAATATTTGAATTCCAATCTCGTTGGTGTGAATTAGTTTCCCAGCAACTGATTTCGGATCGGTATTTTTGGTCACCAGATAATCGTATTTTATATCTCCCCCGGCAAAGCTGTCGTGATCAAAGTCATAGGGAAAATAGTAGAGGTTATGGAGATTAGTGATCAAATATTTGCTGCTGCTCGGAAGATTTTTGGCGACGTAACCATCGGAGTCGATAAAAGTATCTGGTAGGCGGCCACCCATGCTGGTCAAGAACTGGTTGAGATTTTGCCTACCTGTTAGATAAGGTAGGTATTTAAGGTAGGAACCGGTCCTCATCGCCAGGACGACAAGAGAGCTGATGGTGAAGACAAGGACAATTGGATAAGAAATTTTATCTTTGAGACGCGAAAGAATATAAACGGCGGCTAGAATGACAGCCGGCAGATAAGGTAGGTAATAACGGGTCGAGGGCGGTGGGGTAAGCAAGAGGTAGAAGGTACCAAGAATACCGAGAAGAGATAGTTGGCGGATTTGTTTACGCGAGGAAACCAGACCCACAAAGCTAATTAGATAAACGAGGCCGGTGACGGGTGAGAGAAAGTCTTCAGACGGCCTGGTGAGGAAAAAGGGCGCACTGGCAAGACGAGAGAAGATTTCGACGGGAGAAAAATAATTCGGGCTAACTTGGGCCATTTGGGTGGCCTGCATGAACGGTTCGAAGAGTGGATAGACCGGGTTGCCGGTGAAGTGATAGGCGAGATAAAACCAGGGCGAGGCGGTGATTAGGGCAAGGGGAATTATTGTCGGAGTAAAAATAAGGGCCAGTAAAGCCAGTGAACCAAGAGCGTGCCACTTGACACCGATGGCAAGGCCGAGAAAAAGGCCGGACAATAGATTCCTCCACTTCGGTCGGAATGACACAAGGAAATAGAGAGCTGCCATCTCGAAGGCGGTCCGGACGAGATCGACATAACCGCTGCTACTTTGCCAACTGACAAGCCAAGTGGCGTAAAAAAGATTGACGGCGGTAAGGGAGAGAAGAAAACTGCCGGTATATTTTTTGGCCAGACGAAAAATAAAAAAGATAACCACCAAACCGGAAAAATACTGGACCAGTTTGGGTCCGTGATAGCCGATTAACGAAAACAGAGGTAGGGCGATGAGTTCGGCTAGACGAGGCATGGCCGAGTAATAATAGAGTCCGCCGGGAAAATACCATTGGCCTTTGGTCAGGAGAAATTTGGAGAGAGGCAAATGATACCAAAGGGCGTCGAAGCCGAGTTCGGGCATAAAAACGCCGAGGAGATTAATGGCGATCAAAGAAAATAAAATGAAGAGATTGAAATAAATTAAAACTTTTCTTGCCATTGAAAGACCCGGACACTTAATGACTGAACACTCATAAGGTAGGCCTGAAAGAGCCCTAAATAGCCGTCGAGAAAACCGAGTTTGATTTTGTAGTTATAGATGAATTTTGCTAGGGGATTGAGAAGTAAACGAGTGACTGAGAAGGGCTTACCTTCCGAATTTAAAGTCTTGGCATCGAGCGGGCCGTAGAAGGCGATCCGGGCGATGAATGGGGTAACTAATTCCAGGCGGTCATGAAAGAGCGGATTTTTTAACTCCCCCACCCTGCCGGCGACTTGCCAGACTTCGTGAACCGGGCGAACGAACCGACCGGCGTCTTTTCGGGCCAGGCGGATAATTTTTATATTCCCCGTTTCGCCGTGGCGGAGAGTTTGACCGAAGTAGCGGTCGAAACGTTTTAGGTAATAGCCGGTATATTTCGGATTACTAATCGCGAGACTGATTTCCCGCGCTAGTGCGGATGAGACGATTTCGTCGTCGTCGACGAAGAGGACCCAGTCCCCTTTCGCCTTCGCCAAACCATAGTTTCTCTGGGCGGCAAAGTCGTTCAGTCCCCCACTTCTGTCAGGAATTAAGATAACTTCATTGGCGAAAACGACCGAGTCTGAAGTTCTCTTGATGTCTTTTGGTTTTTTGTTGGTGAGAATGACGGCAGAAAGTCCCATTAAACGTAATGTTTTATAAAATGATATGCGGCCCGCGGAATATTTATCGGGTGCTTTAGAAAGTCGATAATGTATCTCCTTTTTTGGAGCGCTCTAAACTTAAGAATAAATTTATATAACTCGTCCCGGGTCAGGGTCTCGGACAGAATGATTGCCTGCTTGTGGTTTTGCCCAAACTCGACGTTAAGGGTGCTCCAGTCCATTTTTTCATTAACCAGGCCTTTTTCTTTGGCATATTCCCAAACGGGGGTGCCGGGGAGAGGTGTCAAGACGTAGACACCAAAGCCGCGCAGCTTACTGTCCTTGATGAATTTGTAAGTTTGGCTGATTTCTTCCCGGGTTTCGTTCGGAGAGCCAATGATAAAAGAGGCGCTGGGTTCGATACCGTATTTCTTCAATATTCTGATGGCTTTGGAGTGATTCTTGATGTTAATATTGCTCCCCTTGAGGTAATCGAGGATCCTGGGGGTGGCCGATTCCAGCCCCATGGAGACACTTTTTACATGCATCTTTTTCAACAACCTAACCATACTTTCATCAATCAGATTCGATCGGACCGCGCAGCTGAAAACGATTTTTCCGAGTAGTTTTTCCTGACGAAGAAGGGACACAATTTCCTTGATTCTGGCCCGGCTGACGATAAACAAGTCGTCCCAGAAGTCAATCTCTTTGACCCCGTGGTTTTCATATAAATACTTGATTTCATTGACGACGTATTTGGCAGAAAAAATTCGGGTGATATTCCAGAAGCGCGACGAGGCGCAAAAAATACAGCGATACGGACAGCCTCGGGAGGAAAAGACGTGGGTGCATTTTTCGATTTTCATCAGGTCTCTGGCCGGAAGCGGAATGACATCCATGGGGATTATCGGGGTTCTCTTTTCGGTCTGGACGACTTTGCCCCTATCCCAAAAAGCCAGACCCTTAATCTTCCTCAACTCCGTCGGACTAAACTTTTTCTTCTTCAAAAAAACAGAGAACAGTTCTTTGATGGCCGCTTCGCCTTCGCCGATAACGGCAACATCCATGTCCTTCGTCAACGTCGTCGGCAAGACCGAGATGTGCGTTCCCCCAATTATGACGGGAGTTTTTCGTTTCTTGGCAATTTTGGCGTATTCGATGGCGTAATTGTAGTTTTGGGACACGGCGGTTATGCCGACGATATCGGGCTTGAAGCGGCGGATTTCCTCTTTGACGTTCCGGTCGGTAATTTTAAAGTCAATCAGGCCACTACCAAACCCACTCCTCAAAGAACTCACTAAGTAGCCTAAGCTGAGCGGAGGTAGCGAAGTTTGCAGGGTTTTGCTGATGTCAATCGCATTAATGAGCAGAAACTTTGTTTTCATGTCTTATGAATTGGCCACAGCGATAAACTGGTGGGAAAAAAGTGTCGGGACCAGTCTGGTCAGCCAGTATTGCCACGAGGGGGGCAAGCGGTCGGAGATTTTGTACAACACCGGGACTTTGCACATACCATTGGTGGGGATCATTTGTAGAATTTTGAAGCCGTTATTTTTTAATAACTCGCCAAAACTGTCCCGGGTATAAAAGTGGACATGGGTATCGTCCATTATTCCATGGGAAGTGTATTGAAAGTCGCCTTTTAGGAGCATCCACCTGATCGAGGCGTGGGCAATGTTCGGCGTGGATAGAATAACTTTCCCGCCGTCTTTCAGATGGGGTTTGATCAGCGTCAAAATGTTTTCCGGATGAATTAAATGTTCAATGACATCCAAAATAATCACGTAATCAAAATATTTTTTGGGAACGGATAGTTTACTAGTGTCATCGACATCAATTACAAACGTTTTCAGGCAATATTTACGGGCTTTTTTCAGGGCTTCACTGTTCTTGTCTATGCCCCAAACCTCGCATTTCTTTTTTGATAACGCATCAGCAAAGCAGCCGGTCGCGCAGCCGATGTCCAGGACACGGGAATGACTAGCGATCAAATCAAGCACCAGTTGATGAACTTCGTACTGGTTGTGATTAAACTCATTATATTTATATTTCATTAGAAGAATTCTATTTCTTGTCGAAAAGATATTTCATTCACCGCCCGTCTTAAGAACCTTATCACTTCCTCCAGTCGGTGCCGATACGGTTTATGGCCAGAGATTTTGCCTACATTGTTTCGCAGAGACTTCTTTATCTTGGCCATCAGCGCCTTATTATCGCCCTTGGTGCCGACTAAAACTACCCGCTGGGGATTAAGTTTCACCTCGTTATCAAATGGTGGCGAGATAGCAAAAACGAGGTTGCTTGATAATTTTGAGAAAAGTGATTTGAGGCCCAAGGGGGTATAGCGAAAATAATCAGAAGGGTGTAGATGGAGCGCTTGATTTTGCGGGCTGGAGATAACTGCTATGCCATGTGGTTTCAGGACCCGGTCAATTTCTGCCGCTATCAGCCATGGTCTTTCGGCGTGCTCGAGGGTTTCCAAGCACAACACCAGATCAAACGATTTGTCGGCGAAAGGCAATTTTTCGGCACTGGCGACTATGTCCACGCCGGGGCCTTTTTGCAAGTCAAGCCCGGTAAATTTGCTTTCGCGAAACAAGTTTCTAAAATCGGCTAGTTCATTTTGGTTGACCGCCTGGCGCGAGCCGATCTCCAAAATACAGCTTGGTTTCCCGACACAGGCGATGATTACCTCGATAGCTTTCCGAAGTGGCTGAGTCATTGGGTTAGAATATAGCAGATGCACCACGAAATATCAGCGATTATCCTGAACTACAAGCACCCAAAAGATACGATCAGTTGTCTTCGGGCCTTATTGAAGACAGACGCCGGCAAGGAGGTGGCTTACTACATTGTCGACAATTCACCTGATGAAAGATTCGAAAGAGAGATAAAAAAGCAACACCCTGAAATTAACTACATTGCCTCACCAACAAATCTCGGTTTTGCCGCCGGTAATAATCAGGCCATAAGGAAAATCCTGGGGTCGGGTAGTCAATACATTTTGATCATCAACCCGGATGTGGTGGTCGAAAAAAGTTTTTTCAGGCCCCTACTTTCCGACTTTGCCAAAGACAAAATGGCAGGAGTAGTGGCCCCGGCGATCCGCCATCAACAAAAGGGAATCACCTTCTTTGGTCTTTGGGGAAAAGTTGATTGGAAAACCGGCAAGGCAACCCATGTGAACCTTCGCCAACTGCCCAAAAACAAAACGGTGAAAAAAGCCGAATTTGTCACCTTTGCCTGCGTTCTGGTCAAGGCTGACGTATTCCGTAAGGTCGGACTGCTTGACGAGAGATACTTTATGTATTTGGAAGACGTTGATTTTTGTTTGCAGGCAAAAAAGGCGGGTTTTCATATCCTGCTGGATCAGAACGTGGTCGTCGACCACCAAACATCTTCTTCATTCAAGAGGCCGACCGATAAACTAGCCATTAGTTTTCGAAGCCAGCTACTATTCATTAATAAATGGCTGCGATTTCCAAATAACGTAGTGCCAATCCTTTTTGCCATGCTGCTTTACCCTTACTTATACGTTCTTTGGACTTACCACTTCTATAAGAGGGACTTTTCGTAGCTTCGGAAACGTTTAATAAAGACAAGGAGAAACAAGGGGACGGTGATCAGCGTCGTCACCAGGATGGCGGTGGCGGCACCGGCGGCGTGGTAAGTCGGTACCAAGTAGAAAAGCAAAACTATTTCAATCACGGTCGTCAGAACGGAGAAAAAAGAAGGTATCTGGGGATAATTTAAACCGATCAGGATGACTCCGGGAATCGGCGTGAGCGACGTCAAAAGAAAATAAAAGCTTAGGGTCTTGAGGATCGGAACGGCCAGTCTGACCACCTCCTCTTCTTTCAGCCACCAGAGTAGGAATTGGTTGCCAAAGGCATAGATGCCAATAACGCCAACCAGGCCGAAGACCAGGGTCAATCCCTCAACGACCCAAATGAGTTTTTTCAGTTTGGGAAGCCTTTCTTTGGTCAGAAGCGAGGTGCTGGTGGGAAAAATTACGGTAGCGACCTGAGAAACGACACCGGCACCTTTCAAAATGATGTTTTGGGGAATACTAAAGGCGGTGATGGCCAGGGCCGGTGCACTGGCGCCAATGACATACTTAGACATTTGGGCTTCAACTTGATTGGCAAAGGAACCGACGAAATTTTTTAGACCGAAGCGGACCAACCGGCTGACCGTTTTTCCGGTAAGGCCGGGGAAAAACTCCCAACCCGGGAAAATCCCTTTGGCATAAAACACCAAGAGCATGAAGGTCGTCAGATGAAAAATCAATTGCACCAGAAAGAGGTCGCCTAGATTTCTGGTCCAAAGCGAGACCAGGGCGGTAATGATGGTATTACCGGTACCGACGATGATAGTTTTCAGGTTGTAGATCTCAAATCGCTGTCGGGCCTGGGGCAGATTTAGCAAATGGGTGTTGACGTGATTAAACAAGACGGTCAGGGGGATGATAGCGGAAAGGTAGGTGAGAGTTTTGGGGTCAATTAACCGAAAAATGGACCAATAGCCGGGGATAATGCTCAAAAAGACAAAGACGCCCAAAGCAATCAGGAAACCGCTAAGGAGATAAAGCATAAATGAGGAGCGCCAGACATCGATGTAATCCTGTTTCTTGATCTCGGGCAGGGACATTTCCCGAACGACGGCGTTACTTAAACCCAGGTCGAGGACCGATACCAAGGGAATGATCGACGCTACTAGAATGTAGAGTCCAAAAACATCAGCGCCCAAGGAGCGAAGAATGATGGGGATGGAAATGAAGGCCATCAAGAGGAGATAGGCATAGGAGCCGAGGTTAAAAAAACTATTTTTGATAAGGGTTTTCTTTATTCCCATAGGACTTTTTGGTAGAGAGCATCGATTTTCTTGGCTGTCTTTTGGTGATCGTATCTGGTCTCGGCTCGGGCCCTTGCTTTCTTGGCGAGATTGACCCGGACTGAGGAATCGGTGACGAGCCTCTCCAGTTTTAATTGTAGATCATTGGCGTCGCCGGGTTTGGCGTAAATAACTGCTTCCCCACAAACTTCACCGATGGCACCGGTTTTGGTGGTGACAATGGGTAAGCCACAAGCCATAGCTTCAACCAGGGCCATACCATACTGTTCCTGCCAATATTTAGTAGTTTTACTGGGGAGGCAGAAAATATCCGCCTCCTGGTACGCTTTTTGGATTTCCTGATAGGGGAGTGGTTGAAAAATTATTCCCGGTATTTTCAAGTATTTATTTTTTAGCGGCCCCTCCCCTACCAGGGTCAGTTTGAGATTGGGATGAGTTTTCCGCAAATTAATGAAGGCCTCGACCAATTCCCCAATCCCCTTCTCCGGCACCAGCCTCGCCACGCACAAAATATTTGTCGCCTCGTTTTTTGGCTTGGCCGGCGAGAATCGTTTTAGATCGACACCCATGGGGATAACCGTGATTTTTTTCTCAGCGACCCCTTCTTCCAGGAGGGCTTTTTTGGCTAGTTCGGTCACGGCGACAAAATGATCCACGCCCTCGCGAGCTACTCGCTTGAATCTTTTCCGACCCCAAATGCCTTCGTTATTTCCCGGAATGACTTCCCAGACCGTGCTGATAACCTTCTTGACGATGCCCTTTTTCTTGGCGTTGACCGCCTGTTTGGTGTAGTGGTAGTAAGTCTCGGCGACGTGAGCAATGTCGAAACCACACAAAAGTAGCTCCAACCCGAAGAGATAGTGGGCGTCGACAAACAAGCGATTAAGAAGTGGGTACTTGAGCGGAAAGTTGGGCAAGTCGGTCGGCGAATATGTTTTGGTCAGCGGTATCTCGATGTCTTCGGAAATGGGATGCATGGACGAGACGGCCCGCAGGTCATATTTGTTTTTGAGCGGGTAATAATTCTGCAGCTCAAACGGGTTCAAAAACGCCCCCCTGACTATCGCAACTTTAGTTTTCGCCATAGAGTGGTAGTAATGTCGTCTAATACGAAAATTGGTTGAATTATCATGTTTACTACTTTGGAAAAGTGTTTGCCGAAATAGTATCTTCTTGAATTTGACCACGCATTGTGGTTTATTTTGTCGGCGTTTTTGCTGCTTGCCCCCCCCTCATGGAAAATTACTGACTTCGGACAAAAAACGACTTTGAAACCCAACTGTTTCGCCCTAATACAAAAATCAACGTCTTCTAAATACATGAAAAACTTTTCGTCAAACAATCCAATTCTTTCGAATACTTCCCTGTTAACCAACATGTAAGCTCCTGATACCGCATCGACTTCTATTCCTCTATTTGGATATTTGTCGTGAAGATAGTAGTGGCGTTTATGAATGAAATCAAAAGGAGTTATTTTCCTCAGGTTTGTAAAATCAAATATCCCCGTCAATAAATCCGGCGTTTTGACAAAAGAGTTGTGAACACCTCCGGCGTTTTTTTGCAGCTTACCCCCTGCAATGCCAGCACTAAAATGTGTTTGACAATTTATCAATTTATCGACAGATCCAGAAATAATTGTCGTATCGGGGTTAAGAATCAGAACCTTGCTCCCTTTTGC